>CAZXCE010000059.1:0-22314 GCA_964639175.1 uncultured Clostridia bacterium | reverse complement strand
GGTTCGGTATCAGGGAATCTATCCTGGGGTGGATGTTGTGTACTATGGCCGGGAACATCATCTGGAATACGATCTGGAAGTGAAGCCAGGGGTTGATCCGGGCATCATTCGTATTCGGCTGGCTGGCGCTTCACGACTCAGTCTGGATGCAGAAGGAAACTTGATGGTCAAAGTTGGGGGGGGAACTGTGCGGCAGCCCCGACCAGTTGCCTACCAGGAAATCAATGGAAGCCGGCAACACGTAGCAGCGAACTACCGACTGTACCCTGGGCAAGAACTCGGTTTTGCGTTGGGAGTTTATGACCAGCGATATCCGGTCGTGATTGATCCAGTGCTGGAATATGCAACCTATTTGGGGGGAACGGAGGCGGAAGCAGGGTATCGGACAGCCATTGATGGCGAGGGAAACGTGTATGTGGTGGGGATGACCCGCTCACCTGGATTTCCGGTTCAGGCGGGTTTGCAGGCGACCAGCGGCGGAGATCTGGATGTATGTGTGGCCAAATTAAATGCAGCCGGAACGGGGATGGTCTATGCGACCTATCTCGGAGGAGATGGAACTGATGCCGCCCATGGCCTGTTGATTGATCCCAATTCGGGTGACATCACCTTGACCGGTGTGACCCGGTCAACCAATTTTCCAACAACAGAAACTGCCTACCAGCCAACGCTGGCGGGTGGGTATGATGCGTTTGTGGCTCAGGTATCCAGCGATGGCAGCCAGCTTGCCTATAGTACCTATCTGGGAGGCAGTCGGGATGAGATGGCCAATGCTCTGGCCGGAGGGAATCACCAGTTTTACATTGCCGGTTGGACGGAATCAACTGACCTGTTGGGACGCCCGGGACAGGTACAGGCGACCAATCATGGCCGGCGGGATGCTTTTGTCCTGCGTTTCTCACCAATGAATACCGAATTCTCACCAGTTGAATATTTTAGCTATTTGGGGGGAACAGGGCAGGACCTGGCGTATGGGGTGGCGGTTGATGCCAGCTCGCGAATTATTGTCACCGGAAGCACCCGGTCCGCCGATTTTCCGATTGAGAATGCCAGCCAGCCAACCTATGGGGGAGGAACTGGATATTTTGGGGATGGATTTGTGGCGGTGCTGGAAGGTTCGGACCTGGTGAGTTCGACCTATGTTGGAGGAAGCGGGAGTGATGCGTGTTTTGGGGTAGCCCAAAACAGCACTGGCGAAGTGTATATCACAGGAATGACAGCTTCAGCGGATTTTCCAGTGATCAACGGGCTTCAGGCAGCGGTCCAGGGTGAATCGGATGCCTTTCTGATCAAGCTGAATCTGGCTAATTCACCGCCTCAAGTGGTGTATGCGACTCCAATCGGAGGGAGTGGTCAAGAGCAAGCAACCCAGGTCATTGCCGCCAATAGTGGAGCGATTTACTTGAGTGGGCGAACGAATTCGGTTGATTTTGGGGATCGGACCCAGGTGGAAAGCCCAGGTGGGAACTGGGATGTCGCGGTCATCAAGCTCAATGAAGTCAATGTAGGAACCCAACCAACCCTGGTCACGGCCGTGGTTTTTGGAGGAACCGAAGCTGATACGGGAGAAAGCATTGCCTTAGGAACGGCTGGAACCGTCGTGGTGACTGGGGTGACGCAATCAGCGGACTTTGTGACGGCCAATGCCATCCAGCCGGCCACCGGAGGGAATCAGGATGCATTTATTGTAAAACTGCGGTTGTGTGCTGAAGTGGCGTTGCAGCCGGCAACATTGCCGGTCGGAACAGTGAATGAACCCTATAGTCAGGTGCTCACCGCTGAGGGGGGAATCGCGCCGTACAGATTTGAGGTAACCGAAGGTAGCCTGCCGGGAGGGTTCTCGTTGAATCCGGATGGGAGTCTGCTTGGAACATTCCAGGGAACGGAAAGCACCACGTTTACCGTGACCGCCACGGATGCGGAAGGGTGTCAGGGGACGCGGGTGTATACCTTGTCAGGGCGGGAATGTCTGGCGCTTCAACTCTCCCCGGATTACCTGATTGAAGGGCTGGTGAACCAGCCGTATCAGGTGGAACTGAAGATAACCGAGCCCGTTGGTACCTACCACTTTACAGTTGTGAATGGAGTACTGCCAGCCGGAGTGACGCTGTCATCTGAAGGAGTCGTCAGCGGAACACCAACCGAGACCGGAAGTTACTCGATCCAGGTAGAACTCACCGAAGTTGAAGGGTGTCAATACCGGATATCGCTCACGCTGACAGTACTGGATTGCAACCGACTCACGATCACACCCGCGACCTTGCCGGTAGGGAAAGTTGGAGTTGCATATCAACGAGTACTGAGTGGGGAAGGTGGAACCGGGGCAAATTTCTTTACATTGTATGCCAGTCAGTTACCCGATGGATTGACTTTGAGCGAAAGTGGAGAAATAAGCGGTATCCCAACCACACCTGGGACCACGTCGGTGACGGTGGTTGTCCACGACGAAGGAGGGTGTGTTGGCAGCCAGAATTACCTGTTGGAAATTATTGATCCAACATCGGGATGTGAAACAACGGCGATAGCCATCACCCCCAATGAACTGGTATCAGGACAGGTTGGAAACGGTTATAGCCAGATCCTGAGTGCCAGCGGCGGCCAGATGCCGTACGCGTTCACTATTTCCAGCGGAACGCTTCCAGCCGGATTGATCTTGAGTGACACCGGAAGCCTGACCGGAACACCAACGAGCGCTGGAACTGCCACGTTTACAGTGGTGGCGGGAGATGCAAATGGCTGTATCGGACGTCAAACCTACAGTCTAACGATTGACGAAGTTTGTGCTGGAAGAACGATCAGCCTGACCCCAACCACCTTGCCGGAAGGAACACAAGGAACGGCGTACAGCGAGACGTTGAGCGCCGCTGGTGGGCAGTCGCCGTACACCTTCACGGTTTCCAGCGGAGTCCTGCCGAACGGATTCAGCTTGAATCCGACTGGCGAATTGACCGCCGCCTCACCACTCGCTGGAACAGCTAGCTTTACGGTAACGGCGACAGATGCGCGAGGATGTATCGGAAGCCAATCCTACACGTTGACGGTGGCTGACCCTTGTGCCGGGGTCAGTCTGGTAGTGACTCCAGCTCAACTGGCCGAAGGCCGGGTTGGCGCGGGTTACACCCAGATACTCACCGCCCAGGGCGGGACAGCACCGTACAGCTTCACAGCCACGAGCAGCCTCCCAGCCGGGTTGAGTTTAAGCCCAACCGGTATTTTGACCGGAACGCCGGAAACCGCTGGAAGCTTCAATCTGACAGTTGAAGTGACCGATGCCACTGGATGCGCTGGCTCACAGGTAGTGCCACTCACGATCCTGCCGGCCTGTCCTGCACTTTCAATCACGCCAACCACCCTGGCTGAAGGTCGGGTGGGTGTCAGTTTCAATCAAACGCTGACCGCCAGTGGCGGCACCGCGCCGTACACGTTCCAGGTGACAACTGGAAGCCTTCCATCCGGACTGACGCTGAGCGAATCGGGAAGCCTGACTGGAACGCCGACCACGGCGGGAACAGCCAGTTTCACCTTGACGGTGACTGATGCCAGCGGGTGTCGTGGCACCCAAACCTACACCATGGAAATCAAGGAAGTTTGTGATGGAGTAACGATCAACCTGACCCCAACCACTTTGCCGGAAGGAACACAAGGAACGGCATACAGCCAGACCCTGAGCGCCAGCGGTGGGCAGGCGCCGTATACCTTCACCGTTTCCACTGGAACCCTGCCGAACGGATTCAGTTTGAATCCGACTGGCGAATTGACCGCTACGGCACCGCTCGCCGGAACGGCCAGCTTTACCGTGACGGTGACGGATGCCCGGGGATGTGTTGGAAGCCAGGCCTACACGCTGACGGTGGTTGACCCTTGTGCCGGGGTCAGTCTGGTGGTGACTCCTGCTCAACTGGCCGAAGGTCGGGTTGGCGTGGGCTATACCCAGACACTCACCGCCCAGGACGGGAATGCACCGTACAGCTTCGCGATTTCCAACGGCGTGCCTGCTGGATTGAATTTAAGTGCAACCGGAGTTCTGACTGGAACACCAGAGACCGCCGGGAGCTTCAATCTGACAGTTGAAGTCACCGATGCCACTGGATGTGCGGGCTCACAGGTGATACCACTCAGGATCCTGCCGGCCTGTCCTGCACTTTCAATCACGCCAGCGACTCTGGCTGAAGGTCGGGTGGGTGTCAGTTTCAATCAAACCCTGACCGCTACTGGTGGAGCATCTCCATACACATTCACGGTTTCAAGTGGCGTGTCTGCTGGATTGAATTTAAGTGCAACCGGTATTTTGACCGGGACGCCAGAAACTGCGGGGAGCTTTAATCTGACAGTTGAAGTGACCGATGCCACTGGATGCGCTGGCTCACAGGTAGTGCCACTCACGATCCTGCCGGCCTGTCCTGCACTTTCAATCACGCCAGCCACCTTAACCAGTGGCTTGGTTGGAATTGGTTACGCTCAAACCATCACCGCCAGTGGCGGCACCGCGCCGTACACGTTCCAGGTGACAGCCGGGACGCTGCCCTCCGGGTTGACCCTCGCTTCAACCGGAATACTGACTGGAATCCCAGAAGCCAGTGGCAGCACAACCTTTACCGTGACGGTTCAGGATGCGGCTGGCTGCCAGGGAAGTCAAATCCAGACGCTGACGATTGGAAACTGTCCGACCTTGAGTGTGGTCCCCAGCGAGCTTCCGGCTGGATCTGAAGGAACGCCATACGCCGTGGCCCTCTCGACAGCAGGTGGGGTCACACCGGTCACGTTCAGCGTGATTGGCGGTGTGTTGCCGACGGGCATCATCCTGGCCTCCGATGGCGTGCTGGCTGGAACCACCACCGCTTCTGGCAGCTTTACCTTGACCGTGAAGATGGTGGATGCGAGTGGCTGTCAGGGCACTCAAAGCCTGATCCTCACGATTGGGACCTGCCCACCGATTGCCGTTCAGCTGTCCAGCCTGCCAGCGGGTACGGTTGATGTCAGCTACACCCAGCAACTTGAAGCCACTGGCGGAACGGCGCCCCATCAGTTCAGCCTGGTCACGGGCAGCCTGCCCGCCGGACTCACCCTGAGTGAAACCGGGCTGGTCAGTGGCCTGCCTGTTGGAACTGGCAGCACGACCTTTACCGTCGAGGTGACCGATGCCGGCGGTTGCCGGGGTCAACGCCAGTACACCCTGACGATTGGAACCTGTACCCCACTCAGCTTCCTGCCGCCGATGCTGCCGCCAGGGCTGGTGAATGAAGCCTACGACCAGCTTGTGACCGTCACCGGGGCCACCGGTCCAGTCACGGTTGAACTGGTGAGCGGCACGCTGCCCGCCGGCTTGGAATTGACACCAGCCGGGCGGATCGTTGGGACGCCAACCACGGCTGAAACGGCGACATTGGGGCTCAAAGCCACGGATGGCACGGGATGTACCGGAATTCAGACCTTCACCTTGAGAATCAAACCGGTCTGCTCAACCCAGACCATTGAGGTAACCCCAACCACGCTGCCAGCCGGTAAATTGGGCGTGGGCTACGATCAAACCCTGTCAGTGACGGGTGGCCAGTCACCATATGCAGTCACCCTTTCATCGGGAAGCCTGCCTGCCGGTCTGGTATTGAATCCAACCGGACGGCTGACGGGAACGCCGACCAGCGTTGGCACGGCAACCTTCACCCTGCTGGTGACCGATGCCGATGGCTGCACGACGGCCCGGAGTTACACGCTGGTGGTTGAAGAAGTCTGTGCCGGCGTGACGATCACCGTGACGCCAGCCAGTTTGCCGGCTGGAATCCAGGGAACGGCCTACAGCCAGACCCTGAGTGCGACCGGTGGCCAGGCGCCGTACACGTTCACGATTTCCAGCGGAACGCTTCCAGCCGGATTGATCTTGAGTGAAACTGGAAGTCTGACCGGAACGCCAACCACGGTGGAAACGGCTTCCTTTACCATCACTGCCACTGATGCCAGCGGGTGTGTCGGAAGCCAGAGTTACAACCTGACGGTGGGTGACCCCTGTGCTGGCGTCAACATCGTGCTCACCCCGGCCCAGGTGGCTGGTGGTCGAGTGGGATCGGTCTACAGCCAGGCGATTACCGCCCGCAATGGTGTCGAGCCCTACACGTTTACGCTATCCGCTGGAACGCTTCCACCTGGTATCGGCCTTTCCTCAACCGGGGTTCTGACGGGAACTCCTGGTGTGGCCGGTGATTTCCCGATCACGATTCTGGCCACGGATGCCAGTGGATGCCGTGGTTCACGCAGCTACACCCTGCGAATCGTTGAAATCTGCGCCGGCGTCACGATTGGCCTGTCACCGGAAACGCTTCCTGTGGCTGTGGCTGGAAGCGGGTACAGCCAGCCGGTTACCGCCACGGGTGGCCAGACGCCATACACTTTTGCCATCACCTCGGGTGGGTTACCCGCCGGGTTGACGCTCAATCCGAACGGCACGCTGTCCGGCACGCCAGCCACGGCGGGGACGGCCAGCTTCTCGATCACCGCCACCGATGGCAACGGGTGCACCGGTGTCCGTAGCTACTCGATCACGGTTTCCGCACCTGCCAATATCACGATCCAGCCGGAAACAATCCCCGGTGGCACGGTCGGTGTGCCCTACAGCCAGAGTCTGACCGCGACGGGTGGGACTGGGCCGTATGCCTTCACGGTGACCGGAGGCAGTCTCCCGCCGGGATTGACCCTGTCCACCACAGGCATCATTTCCGGCACCCCAACCAGCGCGGGTGAGTTTACCGTGACCGTGACCGCAACTGATGCCACTGGCGCCACCGGCACCCGAACCTATACTTCGGTCCGGTATGGCGATGCCATCATCCGCCACGCCCCAACCCTCAATGGCCGGCTGGAAGGCAGCTTGCAGATGCTCCTGGGTGAAAGCCTGACGCTCAACGGCGGCGCCGTGGTCACCGGCAAATTGCTCGTGCCGGGCACGCCAACCGTCCGCACCAATGGCAACCCAACCTTTGGCGGCGTGATTGTTGGAACGGGTAGCACCCAGCCGTCCAACTACACCGTGACCCTCAACGGCAACGCCACCCTTGGAAACCTGGTCAACCGGATGGATCCGCTGGCACTCCCCACCGTGGCCAATCCGCCAAACCCGACCGGCACCCGCGATGTCACCATCAACCAGGCCAGTCAGAGCATCGGTGACCCGGCCACACTCCGCAACCTCACCCTCAACGGCAATGTCGGAATGAAGGCCGTTCCACCCGGCACCTATGGCACTTTCATCGCCAATGGTGGCAGCGGCTTTATTTTCGGGGTGGCGGGTTCAACGCAACCCACCGTCTATAACCTGCAAAACCTGAACCTCAACGGCAACAGCCAGATTCAAATCGTGGGCCCGGTGGTGCTGACGCTACGCAATGGCACCTCAATCAACAGTTCCATGGGCAACACGACCAACCCACAGTGGCTGCAGCTCCGGATTGCCACCAACGGGTTCACGCTCAACGGCGGCAGCAGTTTCTACGGCGCGGTGCTGGCCCCGAACGGAACGGTGATTGTCAACGGCAACAGCACCCTGCGCGGCTCAGTCGCCGCAGATCGCCTGACCATCAACGGCGGTGGGTTGCTCAGACCTTTGAATTAATGGTGACACCTGTCCTGATCGGATACCAGATCAGGACAGATGCCGCAGCCAAATACCTCACGACTGAATACTGAATCGGGGATCAACCTGACCCCGGTTCAGTCACTCTTCACTCTTCTTTCAGAAATTGGAACGGAACACGACTCATGAGACGGAATCGAGCTGGCTTTCCTGGGGGCGCCATCATCGCCCAAACCTTGATCCTGATGATTCTCTGGCAAACTCTGGTGCTGCCCTGGGTATCCCCGACTTTTGCGGCTGCCACGGACCCACGCACGGGACTGGAAGGTGCCGTCCGACCTGTCCGGCGCCCAGCTCTGCCTCCGTCGTTGGTGAAGGGAGTTCAGGTCAACCAGCCTCCCGCCGTTGATGCCGGACCCGACCAAACGATCCGGATCAACCAGGTTGCCACCCTGGTCGGGGATGTCAGTGATGATGGCCTGCCATTGGGCGCCACTCTCCACCATGAGTGGCGGCAGGTCAGTGGGCCCGCATCAGTGGTCTTTGGTGATCCGGCACAACCTCAAACCACGGCGACCTTCAGCGCGGTCGGGACGTATGTGCTCGCGCTCCGGGCGACCGATTCCGAGCTTGAATCACTCGATGAAATCACAATTGAAGTTCGTCCCGAGGTGGATCCAAATACCCCTCCCACTGTATCGGCTGGCCCAGACCTGACCCTCCTCGTCACCGAAACAGCATCCCTGGCAGGGACGGCCACCGACGATGGCCTTCCAGCCGGGAGTTCCCTGGCCATCACCTGGACCCAAGCCAGCGGTCCAGGGGTCGTCACCTTTGCCAATCCAAACCAGGCGGCGACCACGGCGACCTTTGAGACGCCGGGAACCTATGTTCTGCGGTTGGCGGCTTCAGATGGTGAGGCGACGGGGTTTGACGAAACCACCATAACGGTCAATCCAGCCAATGGGAATTTACCCCCAGTTGTCTCGGCGGGACCGGATCAAACTTTGCGCCTGGGCAACAACCTCCTGGTCAATCCAGGGGCCGAGGTTCCAGGCCCGAATGCCTCACCGATTGGATGGGTTCCGGTGACTGGAACCTGGACGCAGGTTGAAGCCGGTGTGGCTGGGGCGCCACCAGCCATTGAAGGGTCGCAGGTGTTCAAGGGCGAACTTACGACCGTGGGGTTAATTGAATACCGTTATGATATTCGGTCGTTGATTGGTGTTTCAGGAACCCTGGAAGTGAGCGGTATCGGGTGGCTTGATGGCTACCGGGCCGCGGAAAACCCGGTCCTCAATATTTCATATGAGTTTCAGACCGCTAGTGGAGTCCAGGCGGGAACGGGAAGCGGCCCCTTCATCTTTCTGGGCGACGCAAGGTGGGATCAGGTGATTGGCTCGATTCCGATTCCAACCTCAACACTGATTACCACCTTGATTTTGCGGTATCGCTTCAACCGCAGTGCTCCACTCCAACCAACCACGGTTTTCCTGGATGCCGCCGGACTCCGCTGTGTCACGCGCGGGGTGGCCCAACTCAATGGAAGTGCCACCGATGATGGACAACCTGCCGGCGGTCAAGTGACCACGAACTGGACGCAGGTCAGCGGGCCGGGATCGGTGAGTTTTAAACCGAATTCCAGTGCCCCAACCCAGGCGATCTTCCCCCAGGCGGGAACCTATGTGTTGCGGATGAGTGGTTCGGATGGTCAACTCAGTTCCGCTGACGACCTGACCATTACGGTCTTACCGGCCAATCAGCGACCAATCGTCACGGCTGGCCCCACCCAGATCGTGAAATCCCCAACTGGCCTGGTTGAAATTGATGTCACCGGGACCGCCAGCGATGATGGACGGCCAGAGGGGAATGTCTTGCAAACCGACTGGAGTTGTCCCAAAAACCCGGCCCGGGCGGTGATTGCCCAGCCAGAACTATTGACAACTCGTGTGATTTTGGAGGGGGTTGGGGTTTTTGACCTGCAATTGAGAGCCTCTGACGGTGATCTGGTTCATCTGGCGCATACCACGGTGACCGTGACGAACAACAATACCGCTCCCAGCCTTGAACTGGGATCAAATCGAGTTCTGACCCAGCCGAATACGGCGCTGGATTTGCCGATTCGGATTATTGATAACGGCGCCAATGCTGGAGAGCAGTATCAAGTCAGTTGGAATGTGGACAGCGGACCTGGTGGAGTCACTTTTGGCCCCACCGCGTTTGGAGTTCCAACCACTGGGGTGTTGCCATCTGGAAAACCCTCCGTTACAGCGATCACGGAAGCCACCTTTACCGAACTGGGCAGCTATGTCCTGCGGGTAACGGTGTCGGATGGGGAGTTAAGCACGACGGGAACGATCAACGTTACCTATCGGGCCGGCACCGGAAACCAGCCACCCGTGGTGACGATCAATCCGCCAGGAGGGTCGGCCTCACTCAATACACTGCTGACCCTGACCGGGTCGGCTTCGGATGATGGACAACCGGCGGGCAGCCAGTTGAGTTATCAGTGGCGTCAGGTGAGCGGGCCAGGTCCAGTCGGGTTTGGAACACCGACTACCCCGACCACAACCGTGAGTCTCACTCAGGCTGGAACCTATGTCGTGCGCCTGACGGTTTCCGACGGGGAATTGTTTGGGATTGCCGAGGTAACGCTCACCGCCGGGTGCGAGGTTATCCAGGCACTGGATGTCATGCTGTTGATGGACACTTCCATCTCAATGATGGTCAATCTGGACGGGTATCCCTGGAATGCATTTGTGGATGCCAAAGTGATCGCTGAAGGAATTGTCAACGGCCTCAGGCCTGGCATTGACCAGATCGGGCTGGCGCGCTACAACGCGACGGGACTGCCCGTAACCCCCCTTGGATACGATAAGGAAGCTGTCCTGGCTGGACTCAATGGACTGACCAGCGATGCCAGCGCATCCTACATCTATGGCGGGATGACCATCTGCCAGCAGGAACTACTGGGCACCCGGCGCAATCCAAATGCAATACCCATCATGATCATTCTGGCTGATGGGCGTTTTCCGTATGAGGCCGCCATTCCAGATGCCGTCAAGGCGGCTGGAATCCGGGTGGTGACGATTGGACTTGGCTGGTCAGGCGAGCCGGTGGCGGGATGGTCGGGGTTGCCGGCAGACGTCATGCGCCGGATTGCGTCAACCAATGGCGATGCCTGGTTTCTGGATTACTATCAACCCTCACTCCAACCAGACCAGATCGTCCGGGAGATCATGAGCCGTCAATGCGTGGTGAATTTTCCGCCGGTGGTTCGAGTGCAGGGCACCCCCAATCTGGTCTATCTCCCCCAGACGATGGCGGTGACCGGGACGGTCACCGATGACGGGCTTCTGGGCGGGGTCACGCTGGCCTGGGAAGCAAGTGGGCCTGGACCGGTTGTTTTTTCACCTGGAAACCAGCTTTCCAGTACGGCCAGTTTCAGTGTGGCCGGCGAATACGTCCTGACCTTGCTGGCATTTGATGGTGAATGGACCAGTCGGGCGACAGTAAAGGTTCGGGTGGTGGATCCAACCACGGCCAATCAACCACCGACCGTTTCGGCGGGTGAGGGACTGACGGTGGTCATGAATGGAAATTTAGCGAGCAATCCAGGTAATGAAGCACCATTGGTCAATGGTCGGATTGCTGACTGGATTTTGAAATCAGGGGACTGGCGCAAATCGCCGGGAACCCCGAATATGCCACTGCCCTATGCCGGGAGCGATTTCTTTGTCGTTGAAAATGCCCTGTCCCCGCAGCTTATCAAAGATTTTGACCTGCGGGCGCTCCCCCTCAGCTTACGCCAGACGACGGGGTACATTACCGGCGGGTATGGGAAATTGCTCAATGATCAAGGGCTGACGGGGGTAATGTATCCTTTTTATGAATTGTTGAATCAAAATGGGTCATCTGTGGCATCTGCCGATCTGTCTGGTTCTGCCTCATTGATGGCCGGGCGGTGGAACCGGATGCAAACCAATGAAGTGTTTAAAGGACCATTGCCTGGGATTGCCACAACCTTGCGAGTCAATCTTAATTTCCAGGAATCGGCGACCCTCCCGAATGGATTTTTACTCGATGGCTTCTTCATCCGGTGTGTCCAGCCAGCCCCAGCCATTGCGTATTTAAATGGCGTCGTAACGGATGATTGGCTGCCAGCCGGCAGTACGGTGACCAGGGTCTGGAGCAAAGTCAGCGGACCGGGAACGGTGCTATTTGCCGATGCGTCACAGGCCAAAACCACGGCTTCATTTTCCGAACCAGGGGAATATGTCCTGCAGCTCAGTGCGACTGATGGTCAGGCGACCACCACCCGGACGGTGACGGTGACGGTCAATCCGGAACCGGTGATCGCGATTGGGCCCGAGACGCTGGGAGATGCGACACGAGGAAGCGCCTACACCCAAACCCTGGTGGGAAGCGGGGGAACGGGGCCGTACTGGTTTGAACGAACGGGAAGCACCCCCGTACCGCCAGGACTGACAATCCAGGGAGATGGACGCATCACGGGAGTGCCAACGGCACGAGGTGTCTATACCTTCAGTGTCAAAGCCTATGATCTGGATGGGTTCGTAACCACGCGTCAATATACGATGCAGGTGGTGGAGCCGGGAACAAACACCGCGCCCACCGTCAATGCCGGCGCCGATAAAACATTGCCTTACACGCCTAACCTGGTTCAAAACCCAGGGGCGGAGCAGGGCACAGCTACCCAAACCCCGTCCTGGCAGGCGACGGTGGCCAATACGTGGGGTCAAATCACGGGTGGCGTCAACGGGTTGCCGGTGGCGGCGGAGGGGACCAGGTATTTTGGACCAACCACCAGTGCGGGGACGACGGTTGAGCTTCGGCAGGGGGTGACGGTGGCTGATCAAGCGGCGGCCATTGATGCTGGTCGGCAGGAATTTGTGATTTCGGCTAAAATCCGGTCGGGAAGTGAAGCCGTGCCCGACACCGGGCAACTGGTGGTGGAATTTCTGAGCCAGGGGTTGAGCGTTCTGGCATCGGTGACGACGGGGGAAATCGGAGTGGCCGCCGGGTGGGCACCAGTGGTGGTTAAACACCAGGCGCCGCCGACCACGAGGTCCATCCGGCTGCGGTTGATCGCGAATCGCCGCAGTGGTCCAACCACCGACGTGTGGTTTGATGATCTCAAGGTGGTGCCGGACGGTTTTTCAGGTGTGACGATCTTTGGAGGCGTCGCCGATGACGGGCGGCCAGTGGGAATTGTCACCAGCCAGTGGGAAAAGATCAGCGGCCCTGGGGAAGTGTTATTTAAGTTTCCGACCCAAGGGGCCACCCAAATGTCGTTCAGCCGGATTGGAACATACGTGCTGAGGTTGACCGGAAATGACACGCAATTGACCGGCTCGGATGACGTGACGGTCAAAGTGACCGGGCCAAATCAGGCGCCGGTGGTAAATGCTGGCGCTGATCAGGCGATTAACTTCCCAAACACCGCGACCCTGACCGGAACTGTGCTTGACGACGGCCAGCCTGAGAATGCACCCGTCAGTGCGAGCTGGACTCAGGTGGCCGGACCTGGAACCGCTACTTTTGACACGGCCTCCAGCCTGACGCCGACGGTGACGTTTAGTGCACCAGGGGTGTATGTGCTGCGGTTGACAGCGACGGATACCGCCCTGACTGGATCTGATGAGATCAAAGTCGTGGTGGCCTCGGAAAGCGGGAACCTGCCACCCACGGTGGATGCCGGACCGGACCGCGAATTGTTTGACCCAACGGCGGCCATCCAGCTTGAGGCCACCGTGGCGGATGACAACCTGCCGAATCCAACCCAAACCATCACCTGGAGCAAAGTCAGTGGACCGGGTGCGGTGACATTTAGTAACCCGGCGACGGTGGATGTGGCGGTGAGTTTCAGTGAACCGGGCGTGTATGTGCTCCAGCTTTCAGCGACGGATGGGGAATTGACGACGACCGATCAGGTGACGGTCAATGTAATGACGGTCGAGATCACCAGTCCCGCCGATGGTGGGGACGTGACCGCGCCGATGGAAATCCGGGGAACGGTGAGTACAGCCACCTGGAAGCTGGAATACAGTCTCAATACCGAGGATGGCGAAGGAACCCAGAATTGGATCACGCTGGCGGAAGGCAGTGGACCACTGACCAATGGGGTGCTCGGGACGCTGGATCCGACGCTCCTGCTCAACGGCAGCTACAGCCTGCGATTGATGGGCACACAGGGGACCACCCTCCTGTCGGATCAGATCGCGGTGATTGTGGACAAGAACATGAAGATCGGGAACTTCACGGTGTCGTTCTCGGATGTGAATGTGCCAGTGGCGGGACTACCGATTGAGGTCATCCGGACCTATGACAGCCGGGACAAGCAGAAGGGCGATTTTGGGGTGGGCTGGACCTTGTCGGTCAAGAACATCCGGGTCGAGAAAACCGGCGTCATCGGCAAAAACTGGGTAGAAGAAGTCCAGACGGTGTTTATTGGCGGCAACCCGTTCCCGGAATTTGACTTAAAACCATTGCGGTCAGCCTCTGTGACGCTGACCTTCCCGAATGGCAAGGTGATGCGGTTCCGCCCGGTGGTGACCCCAGCGCACCAGTTTGGCGCCCCGATCCAGTATGTGAACGTGAGTTTCCAACCCGAACCCGGATCCTATGGGAAGCTGCGGGCGCTCAGTCCAACCGGACAGGAACTGGAATTCAGCGAAACCCTGGTCACCGGAACCCCGCCGGAACCAATCCCCGGCGGCTTCAATTCGTCACGGGTGGAAGTGACCGACCTGGCGACGCTCCGACCATTTAACCCGACCAAATTCAAGTACACCGATGACTCGGGGGTGGTGTTCACGATTGACCAGAAGCTGGGCGTGACCCGGATTGACGAACCGAACGGCAACTTTGTGACCTTTACCAGCGGCGGGATTCAGCATTCCACCGGCAAGAGCCTTGTGTTCCAGCGGGATAGCGAGGGCCGGATCACGCAGATTACCGACCCGAACGGCGCCGCCATGACCTATGGCTATGATGCCAACGGGGATCTGGTGAGCTTCACCGACCGCGAAGCCGAAACCACCACGTTTGAATACCTTGGCACAACCCACTACCTGCTCAAGATCAAGGATCCGCGTCAGATTACACCGATCACCAACGAGTATGATCCGACCGGACGCCTCATCCGGCACGTGGATGGATTTGGCAAGGAAATCGGCTACGTCCACGACATCCCTGGCCGAAGGGAAACGATCACTGACCGGCTCGGGAATCCAACCGTCTATGAATATGACGGCAGCGGCAATGTGACCCGGAAAACCACCGCCGATGGCGCGGTGACCCAATATACTTATGACAGTCGGGACAACCAGTTGACCGAAACCAACGCGCTCGGGAAGGTCACGACGATGACCTACGATGCCAACGACAACAAGTTGACCGACGTGGATCCACTGGGAAATACCACGCGCTACACCTACAACGCCCAGCGGAAGATGTTGACCATCACCGATCCGAAGGGGAACGTGACGACCAACACCTACGACACCAAAGGCAACCTGCTGACCACGCGGGATGCGCTTGGGAAAGTCACGACCTATACCTACACCGGCGGCGGACTGGTGAGCACGGTCACGGATGCCCTGAACCACACCTCCAGCTACGGCTATGACCCGTCGGGGAATCTGACCCAGGAAACGGATGCGCTGGGGCATATCTCAACCCACACCTATGACGCCAACGGCAACCGGAAGACCTCAACCGTCACCCGGACCAAACCCGGAGGCGGAACGGAAACCCTCACCACGTCATATACTTATGACAATTTAAACCGGGTCACCCGGAGCACCTATCCGGATGGCACCTTCACTGAAACCATTTACAACGAGATCGGGAAAGTGGCGGTGTCGAAAGACCAGCTTGGCCGGCAAACAAGCTACACCTACGACACCATGGGTCAGTTGACCCGGACGACCTATCCGGACAACTCGTTTGAAGAAAGCACCTATGACGATGAAGGCCGGCGATTGACGAGCAAGGACCGCGCTGGACGGGTCACCAGCTATGACTATGACGTCGTCGGACGCTTGAAGAAGACCACCGCGCCGGACGGCAGTGTGACCGAATCCACCTATGACCTGCTCGGTCGGGTGTTGACCAGTAAGGATGCCCTGGGTCAGGTGACGACCTATGAATACGATCCCAACTGCGGTTGTGCCGGACGGCGGACCAAAGTGATTGATGCCCTGGGTCGGGCGACGAACTTTGCCTTTGACGAAAACGGGAATCAGACCACGATGACCGATGCCAAAGGCCACACCATGAGTTCGGTCTATGATGTGCTCAACCGCCGAACCCGGACCGTTTTCCACGACGGCACCTACCGTGAAACGACCTATGATGACATCGGGCGGCGGACGGCGGAACGCGACCAGGACGGCAAAGTCACTCGATTTGAATATGATGCGCTGGGTCGGCTGGTGAAGGTGATTGATGCCTTAAACCAGGAAACGCGGTATCAGTACAACGAAATCGGGCAGCAGACAGCGCAGATTGATGCCCTGAACCGGACGACGCGCTATGAATACGACCAGATGGGACGGCGAACCAGACGCATCCTGCCCATGGGTCAAACTGAAACCTACGACTATAACGACATTGGCAACCTGCTCAGCCGCCGCGACTTTAACGGCAGAACCACGACCTATCAGTATGATCAGCTCAACCGGTTGACCCAGGTGGTGCCGGACACATTTTTCAGCGCGCCGCCGATTTCCTACACCTACAACGTGCTCGGTCAGCGGTTGACGATGACGGATGCAAGTGGGACAACCAGCTATGGCTATGACAGCCGCAACCGGTTGACGAGCAAAACCACGCCACAGGGAACGCTCACCTACACCTACAACGCGGTCGGAAACCTGCTGACGGCCAAATCCGCCGCCACCAACGGCGTGGACGTTGAATACAGCTATGACATGCTCAACCGGCTGGAAACCGTGACGGATAAACAACTTGGAACGACCCAGAATGTGACCAGCTACGGCTATGACCTGGTCGGAAATCTGGAAACGGTGACCCTGCCCAACGGCGTGGAATCCACCTACAGCTATGACGTTCTGAACCGATTGACCAACCTGACGGCGCGCAATGCCGGGAACACAGCGGTGGCGAGTTATGCCTACACGCTGGGAGCGGCTGGAAATCGGCTGTCCGTCGCTGAACTCAGTGGCCGGACCACAAGCTGGACCTACGACGCCCTCTACCGGTTAACTTCAGAAACCATCGCCGGAGCGACGGCCAGTCAAAATGGCAGCCTCAGTTACACCTTTGACGCAGTCGGCAACCGGACCAACCGGACCTCAACCGTGGCGGCAGTGCCAACCCAGGCCAACGTCCAGGTCGACAACAACGACCGGCTGACCTCCGACACCTACGACGACAACGGCAACACAACGGTTTCTAACGGCAAGACCTACACCTACGACTTTATGAACCGATTGCTCAAGGTCGAGGGCGGAGGCACGACCATTGACATCGTGTATGACGGAGATGGCAACCGGGTCAGCAAAACCGTCACCTCAGGTGACACATCCGTCACAACCAAATTTTTGGTGGACACCAACAATCACACGGGGTACGCTCAGGTGGTCGAGGAGGTCCAAAACGGAAGCGTGGTTCGCCAATACACCTTTGGCCACGACCTGATCAGCCAGCGGCAGGAGATCGCGGGGAACTGGACCGTCCATTTCTACGGTTATGACGGCCACGGTTCAACGCGGTACTTAACTGACGCCAATGGGACAGTTACCGATACCTACGATTATGACGCCTTTGGAAATCTCATTGGCCAAACCGGCACTACCCCCAACCTGTTCCGCTACTGTGGTGAGCTGTGGGATGGGGATCTGGGCCTCTATTTCCTCAGAGCCAGGTATCTGGATGTCCAATCCGGCAGGTTCTGGACCCAAGATAGTTGGGAAGGGAATCAATCAGATCCAGGGTCTCTTCACAAATACATCTTCGCTAATGAAAATCCAATTAACACAATTGATCCTTCTGGGTATTTCTCAATAGCTGAAACGTCAGTCTTTTTAAACACCATTGGAACCCTTGGCAATCTTTCCACTACCTCTCAACAGCCACAACAATTAGCAAATCATGTCTTTCGGATGACTGCTGTAAATAGAGCTGTGGGCTTATTGAGAGGCAATTGTGGCCCCTTAATGCAAAGGATTCTTTTCCATGCATCCCGTGTGTGGAGTGATAGAGGTGGCTTTGTTCTTCTTCCTCTTGGAAGTGCTATTCGCGAATGGAATAACCAGGAAACAATCATTTACCCAGATGCTGATACTGCATTAGGAGAATATTTATTGGCTGAAGGGTCAGGAAGGGTTAGTGACTCAAGTCAATCTGGTAGGCAAGCTGCAACATCAAGTATCACATATGGTTACACCAGTTTAGAAACTTTCAAGGTAACTTGGAATAATGAATTTTATGGCCTTAACACCGACGATGCGGCACGCCATATTCTGCATGAATCGATACACCTATTGGGAATTGATGATATTGCAATCGCTGAAGGGATAGGGAGAGCCACTAATAATACAAAGAACGTGCCGGTTTTCTTGCCGGCTAATGAGGCCAACCAAAGCGCGGCATCGCGATACTTCAATAGTGTATTTTTTCCTTTGTGCCGCTAACTCACTATGTTGTTAATGGGGATAAGGGCTTATGTTACTGAATAAAGCCAGCCTTTTAGGCATTTTCTTGATCATCAATTTTGTTTTTCTTGGCAATAGTCTTTACGCTCAAAAGAAGGAAATCAACGGATCAGCAAAAAGACAAAATCCAAATTCAACAGTTGGAGTTTCGTTGTCTGCTCTAAAGAGTGATCCTCAGGGAAATATTTGGGTAGCTGGATCAGTTTGGTTTGTCCAAGGTTTATTGCTAAAAAACAGCGGCAATACATTAGCAGGAATTACACCCTCAAAAATAAGAATACCGACTGATATTTGTTTTCCAGGAAACAAATCTGTGTGGATAGTTGCAGATGGAAATCTCTTCAAAACAAATCAAAGAGTATCCAGGCTAAAACAAGCCCCTATTGGGAATGAAAAAGATCATTTTGTGACTGTATTCTTTAGTTCTCCACAACACGGTTGGGCCGCGGGGTGGAACGGAACTATTTTTCACACACAAGATGGTGGAACAACTTGGGAACGACAGCAGAGCAATACACAAACATCTATAGAGGAAATACATTTTGTTGATAAATTGAATGGGTGGTTTTATGGAAAACTAGAGAATTATGAAGTTAAGCCAATAATTGGGTACACTGATAATGGAGGAAAAAATTGGCAACCTATATCTCTAATGGCAGTTGATGATTTGGTATTTGTGGATAAAAGGAATGGGTGGGCTGTAACTCAAGAAGGAATTTGCCAAACAACCGATAGTGGGCGAACATGGAGCACTCAATACCAAGATACTACAGGGAAAGTTGAATCGTTGTTTTTTCTTAACAAAAAAGAAGGCTGGGCAGTAGGCAGAGCCGTGTTTCACACAACAGATGGCGGACGAACTTGGATTGAGATTACTGATGATAATTTTAATTTAATTCTCAAAAAAGCCGTATTCTTGAATTCAGGTACTGGTCAGGCAATAGCTATGAATTCTCAAGGTGATTTCCTACTGGTTTACACAAAAGATAGCGGAAAGCATTGGGAAATATTTTCAAATAGATGGAAAACAACTGTGGCTGACAGAATTTATAGAGAAAAATACGGGGCAAAACCTCAATGATTCTTATAAAAGTTATAAATTATTGAAATAATTAGCTTTCAGACCTTCTTAATCTATAGAGACTCTATAAGATCTTCCACTTCAGCCTGTCGTTTGAGCGGCAGGCTTTTGATTTTTTCAAGTAAGGCTTGTTCCTGAGTGATCATGGCCTGGGTCAACTCCACTGGCTAAACCATCTAAAAATAAACATATATGTAGAATCAAAATTATCTAATAAGTCTATTGACAGGTTTTTGAGAATCACCTGGAAACCAATGATTTCCCATTTTCATGATCATTTTGGCCAATTCCCGGAGACATGGAGAAAGCCGTGAGGTCGCCTACTGATGAAGAATGGATTCAATCTGCTGTTTCTTGATGTAGGCGTCAATTAAAGCACTGATAATGTGCTGGTCTTCGGGCGGCATCTTTTTGACTTCCTCAAATTGCTTCAAGAGTTCCTGTTCCGGCACCGGTGCCCGCATCGCCCCCGATAATCCCTCCTCTTCATCTCTTAAAAGATAATCCACCGACACCCCAAACACATCGGCCAGCTTGACCAATGTTTCAGCGTAGGGCATCGCGCCGCCGACTTCATATTTGCCGATGTGCCGACCGTGCAGCCCGACTTCCAATCCCAGACGATCTTGAGACCAGCCGCGATCCCGGCGAAGTTTGCGCAATTTCTTTCCAAAGGTAACAGCATCAATCGACATGGAGCAGCTCCTGACCAGAAAATAAGTAGCTTTATTTTCATAATTTTAGCTGAAACCCGGAACGAAAGCAACGCAAAGGAGAATAAGTTGATGTGATTTTAGTTGACAAAGCAAATTAGGTAGCTGTATTTTGCATAAAGTAGATTAGCATAGAATCTGCTGTGAAAGTCAATCCATCAGCTCCGAAAAAAGCAGTGTGATCAAGGAGGTTTGAGATGCCACACTTTAGTGAAAGCGAAATAGAAGAGGTAAAGCGGATGAACCGGTTGGAGGACATCGCCCGCGCTTCGGGGTGTGAGTTGAAGAAGCACGGGACGAATAAGCTGGTGACGTTGTGTCCGTTTCATGCTGAAAAATCACCATCCTGCGTCATTGACCGGGCGCGGAACACGTTCAAGTGCTTCGGGTGTGGGAAGGGAGGGGATGTGATTACCTGGAAAATGGAAACGGAAGGGTTGAGCTTTACGGAAGCGGTCGCGGCGCTGGGAGGGATGAGCCAAACCAGGGCTGGGGGCTTGGGGTTGGGGGCTGAAAAAGAATCCAGGAAAAGCAGCGTCAGAACGGAACAGCTCTTTGATCCGGAGATGACGGCGGAGGAGATGCTGGAGCGGACGGCGCAGTATTACCACGAAGTCGGGATGGAAGCGCCGGAGCTGCGGGAGTACCTGGTCAAGCGGGGACTGCTGCCGAAAGATGCCGATGAAGAGTTTCTTCATTCTCCAGGCTCAATTCTGAATTTCTTCAAGCTTGGGTACGCGAATCGGACGCTGGGACTGAAGGTGGAAAAAGGAGATCGGGTCGGCGGGGCGGAGGTGAGACGCAAACTCCAGGAGATTGGAGTGGTGCGCTCCAGCGGGCACGAACACCTGGCCGGAAGCCTGGTGGTGCCGATTTTGGATGAAGAAGGGCGGGTGGTGCAGCTCTACGGAAGGAAGATCCTGGACAATCTGCGGCACGGAACACCAAAGCATCTGTATCTGGCGGGTTCGTTAAAAGGAATCTTCAATGTTCAGGGCTTGCACGAATATCTCCAAACGCCAGACTCCGAACCCCGAACCCTGATTCTGTGTGAAGCGATCATTGATGCGCTGACCTTCTGGGTGAATGGATTCAAGAATGTGACGGCGTGTTACGGGGTGACCAACTTCACGGAAGAACTGCTCCAGTTCATTGTCAAATATTGCTTCACCGTGGTTTACCTGGCATTCGACCCAGACGAACCGGGCGACCGTGGAGCGGCATCCGTGGCGGAAAAGCTGGCCCAATTCGGGATTGAATGCCGGAGGGTGAAGTTTCCTCCGGGACTGGACGCGAATGAATTTGCGTTGAAGGTCTCCAATCCAACCAAAGCCCTGGGTGAATTACTGGACCTGGCCGACAGAATGCCGGGTTCCGGGTTTGAAAAGCCGGGTTCCGGGTTCCGGGTTCCGGGTTCCGATTCGCGAACTTCAAACCAGGCCGCTGCCTTCAAGCAGGTGATCATTCCAGAACTCCCATCTCAAGGTTCCAACGTCAATCTGAGTTCAGGAGACCGGAACCCGGAACCCGGAACCCGGAACCCGGCTGTTCTGAATCCGGATGATTTCACGCTGCTGCAAGGTGACCGCAGCTACCGGATTCGGGGATTGGCCAAGAGTTTGAGTCCGGGAGTGATGAAGGTGAACCTGCGGGTGGTGCGGGGAGACGACATCCATCTGGATACCCTGGATTTATGCAGCCACAAACAACGGGAACAGTTCGCGCGGGCGGCGGCGATTGCCTTGAATGTGAAGCCGGAACAGATTGGCAACGACTTGAAACGGGTGCTGGTCACGGCGGAGGACATCCAGGATGAACAGGTCACGCTGGCATTGACACCCAAACCGAAAGTGACGGAATTGACCGATGACGAACGGGCGGAAGCGCTGGAATTCCTGCGGAGTCCCGACCTGATCGGGCGGATCGTGGAGGGTTTTGCGGCATGCGGCGTGGTGGGAGAGGAAACCAACTTGCTGGTGGGCTACCTGGCGGCGGTGTCCAGGTTGCTGGAACGACCGCTGGGAATCTTGATCCAGAGCAGTTCGGCGGCGGGAAAAACCTCCCTGATGGACGCGGTGCTGGCGATGATGCCCAAGGAAGCGAAGGTGAAATATTCGGCGATGACGGGCCAATCCTTATTCTATATGGGAGATATGGACCTGCGGCACAAGATCCTGGCGATAGCGGAAGAGGAGGGAGCGAAAAGGGCGGAATATTCGCTCAAGGTGTTGCAATCGGAAGGGGAACTGACGATGG
>CAZXCE010000058.1:0-22593 GCA_964639175.1 uncultured Clostridia bacterium | reverse complement strand
CGGAACCCGGAACCCGGAACCCGGAACCCGGAACCCGGAACCCGGAACCCTCGGTTTTATGGCGCTGCCACCGTCAGAGTTTCGAAGGCAATTTCAATGGATTCGACCGCCACTTCGTTGCCTTCTGATTTGAGGTCTGTCCCGGTCAGTTTCGTGACCCAGGCATTGTTGAGCGTCCAGACCATCTTTGGCGCGCCGGTTTCGTCAAGCAGGTTGACGACCACGGTTCGTCGGGCAATGGTGTTCATCTTGATTTCGTTGTACCAGGTCCAGAACCGGGCGTCATTGACGAAAATGCCTTTCCGCATCGTGACATTTCCGACCCGGCCCAACCCCGGCATTTTGATCGGGTAGAAAATCGGACTGTTGCCATGTCGGTATTCAATGACCTGAGTTTCGCTGTTGAGTCCGTCAACTTCCTGAAAACTGACGGAGTTATCGTCACCAAGCTGAACTGAGAAGTAAAACTTAGGTAACGGCCAAATGTTATTTTGAACTTCGCCTGCCATGATGCCTCCTGATAAAAGATGAAAAAAGGATTCAGAGATAGGGGGGAGCGAACAGGGGATAGAATCTGGGGTTAACTGAAATCCAGTGGTTGATATCTATACCCTGGGTTTTAAGACCTTTTTGGAATGATCTGTTCACCTCTTCGAGAAGCCCGGTTGCTGATAAACATGTATTTCCGTCAGCCCTGAGCCCTCTACCCTCAGCCCAAAATGGTGTAAGCCCTCAGCCCCTTAGCTTTTAGCCCTGGTTTTAAGAAGAAAATCAGCCAAGACCTTCCATCTTCTGCTTGAAGGTCAGTTCAATAAATTCAGCGGGTCGAATCATTTGGAGGGTTACCTGGACAATCATATAACCTTCCAGAACATCCATCGGTGTCATGGTGCTTCCAAGTCCGCATTGCACCGAGAACGCTTCCTGAGCCGTCGAGCCCATCAACCCGCCCTGTGACCAGAAGCCCTGCAGGTAATTTGAAATCATTGAGACGACTGTCACCCAGGTATTGGCATCGTTGGCGGCAAACACAAACTTATCAAGCGATAACTTGATGGATTGTTCGACGGTAATCAATGTTCGGCGGACCTGAATATACCGGTTGTCATTGCTGTTGCCATCCAGAGTACGCGCCCCCCACACGACAACGCCGCGCCCAACAAATTCTCGCAGGGCATCCACGGCTTTGCCATTGACCGGAACGTTCATTTCGCCCTGTTGCTCATCATTGAGTTTGAAGGTTGTGCGATCAACACCCGAAAGCGTGAGATTCGCCGGGGCATTCCATACGCCGCGAGCGGCGTCATTGTAGGTATAAATTCCGGCCAGGGCTCCACTTGGCGGCAGAATTGACTCTTTGGCAATCATGATGCGGAGCATGTCCTTCAACAACGGAAGCGAGGCCATCAAATTATTGTTCAACTTGGTGATTCCAGGCTCGGTGGTGGTGGTGGCCATGGCGTCAATGTCGGCTTTAACTGCCAGATAGCGTTTCGTTCCCTGATCGGCGCCAGGGAGATATCCGCCGTTGTAGAGGTTGGCTGCCTGCCAGGTGAGGATATCGCTCAGCGGTGTCCCCCCCGTCACACCAGTAATGTTGGTGTAATCAAAATCGTCTATTGGAATCACCGTCGTTGCCAGGAACGGAAAGTATCCCGCGCCATAACTCAAGCCAGCTTCTCCGACATCTTCACGAAACCGGGTGATGATGTCTTCATAGGTGTCTTTGGTGGCCAGTGGGGCGCCATACACATCCAGAATGGCCATTCGGTCCTTTAATTCGGCAGATTGTTCCAGCATGCGACGGGTCACCTCCTGGAAATCAGACGAAATCCATCCTGGATCTTTCCCGCCTTTGGGCGGTAAAAGCACCGCGTCCGGAACAACCAGCATGGTTGGCCCAACCTGTTCTTTGATCACCCCCAACCCTTCGAGGAGCTTCTCTTTGCTGATGCTGGTGGTGCCTTCATACGTGCCTACGGAGACAACAAAACAATTCCCGCCACCATTGGCATAAAACAGGCGAAGACTGTTGTAGAGATTGAATTTGGTGCTTCCCGTGGGAAAAACGAGGTTGAAATATTTCGTGGTTCCATTCGGAATTGGGTACGGAGGTGGGGTTGTGGGCTGCGCTGGGGGTTCAACAACCTGGAAGTCATATTCGTGATTTTTGATTTTGGGTTGATCCGTAACTTCCTGGATCTGATAGACCGGATCATATTCCTTGCCAAAGATTTCCACGAAATCAACCATCGAGCCGATTTTAATCGGTTTCATAAAGACAGGTTTTCCACTGATTTCCGCTTTCTTGGTATACCCGATAAAAGCCGGTACAGCGGTTTGAACACCAACAATTGACGGCGGAAAGGCGGAAAGTTCGGTGACATAGACACCGGGCGTTCTGCGATAAACAGTAGCTGGCATAAGAACCTCATTGGTAGGTTAATGGACAGTCAGGTTTAGAGAGCAACAAAAATGTCAGAAAAATTCTGAATTTTCGGTACAGGGTCAAGTTGGGTTTCAGTCAGTGTCCCGTCCCCATCGAACGGGCATAGCTGTGTGATGAGGGTTTGGCAATTGGGAGAATCCGCGGCATCCGGACATAAACTCTTTCGCAACTTGAGACAGGCGGCAGCTTTTGTTTCAGGTAAAACCTGCTTCATGGAAGCCACCGGAAGCCGGTCAATCAAAATATTTTCCTGGACCATCAATCCATGCTTTCCCCACAATTGAAAGATGAAGTCGGAGTGTTGCTGCAACTGAATCGGCACGGTTGAGACAAAGCGGTAGGCTATCGAACCGTTGGTAAGCGTCACTCGACATGGGCCGGCAAATTCAATCGGATCCCGATCCGGGGTCACATCTTTGATTTTGAGATCGGTAAGTCGTTCTTTTGACCGTTGCGGAATCACAAAATAGTTCCAGTAGGTCGAGCGGGCTTTGAATTTGATTTCATAGGCGATGGGGACAATTCCGATGGTTCCATCCGGCAATGGTTGAACCGGGTAGTGATCTGGATATTGACCCGTGGGGCTGGTAAACAGAAGGTTGATGAAACAAAAAGGCACGGGAGAGGCAATTGTGTACAGAACTTCTTGTTGGTCAATAATTTGCCCGCCTTTGGCCACCTGCTCGATGGTATATTTATCTTCAGGAAGCACTGAAAAATTAATATAGAGCAGATCCCGGCATACCTCTTCGCCTTTTCCTGAGGCGGCATCTTTACAGGTAATGGCATTGGGGGATTTTTTCAGCAAGAGTTCTTTTGGAAAACACCGTGGAAAACAAAGGACTTCCTCATTTGAAATAGCCCGAACTTTAACTTTTTTCGCTTTTGGTGGCACCACAACCGGAACCTGGATCGGTGTCACTTCCAGCGTTTCCCGTTCGGTCACAAACGTCTCGGGATGCAGGACGATTTGTTGTTCCATCCGACGGTGGGATCTTTGGTTTGTAAAGTAAAAGTTCTCAAGCGCCGGGTTGGTCTTAATGTTGATATTGGTAAAGTTGACAAAGAACTGATTGGTTAAGACGAACACAAACGAAAGCCGGGTCCAAATGCCAGGTACGCCTGGATCAGTCTGCCGCTCTAAATATTGAATTAAGTCCTGTTCTTCCCTGGTATTGTAGAAGACAGAAAACCCGCCGGGTTCTTCTTTAAAGACCAGCCCGATGCTGTGCATCAGGCTGGCAGTGGACGGGGTCGGAAGAACCTGGAAGTCCAGGCAAAGATCGTCTTCACCGTTGTAATAGGTATGACGCACCGTAACCTGCATCAACCGCTGAAAATAATATCGGCGAGGTTCCTCACGGTCTCTGAGAACTCCTTTTTTCTCCCGTTGGGGATTGCGGAGTACCCGCTCAGTTGTCCGATTCGGAAAAAGAGGGATGGGCATAGATTCACCTTTCGGTGTCGAAATGTGCCAGGGTGCAGTTTGCGGGTGCCAGTCTTGGAAACCTATTCAAATGAAGTCTTTATGGCGGTGATGACTGCTGCTCGACCGCTCCGGGTATCAAGCGGCAAGGCTGGTGCATTGGTACCTGGATCCCAGGGATCAGCGGGGTTTCGACCAGATCCAACACCAACCGCATACAGCCCAAACCCATCGTTATCCCAGTAATAGTTTGGGAAGCCGCAGGCAGGTGGGCCACCGTACCAGGTGTACACATTCGGCATATTGAAACTTCCGCCAGCGCCGCCATTTGGCGCATTCGGGCCGGTGGCCGCCGGGCAGGTGAAGTTGGCCGTGATTTGATAGCCGGATTGATTCCACCACTCATCGCAGAATTCAAAATAGTACAGCCCAAGGTTCAATGATTCGGCATAAGCCGCTGGCAGCATTGTGTTGAGCACCGTTGCCACATTGGCCTCCGTGGTCGAGTCGGAATAAATCTCCGCTGGATTACACGTGTTGGCGGTGGTTCGGCTGGTTGATGGGAACCCATATTCAGTCAGAATCACTGGTTTCAATGCCGCACCCGTCAAACTTCCGTAGCCTTGAAAGACAGAGGAAAAACTCTGTGGCTGGTAGGTGTTGACCCCCCAAAAATCAATTGAAGGGCAGGTTGCCATATAAGATGCCGCATTCTGGCAGATTCCTGGGTCATCGTGGTTGGCGATTCCGACCAGTTTATTGGGTGCCGCCGTTTTTGCAATCTGCGCCATGGCCTGCACCTGCCCCCACCAGTAGGTTGCGTTTGCCTCTGGACCATAGGTGTCAACGCTGCCGTTATCTACTTCATTTGCAATGGTAAAGCCAAGTACCGCCGGATGATTGGCTATTTCAGAAACAGTTGTCTGAAGATTTTGGGTCCACCAGTCGGCTGAAGGTTGAGGTGTTTGGCCCAGGACAAACAACGATTGTGGCAACGGAATGCCGACCAGGACATACAGCCCGTTTTCATAACAGGCGTCAAGAAATGAGGTATGGGTAAAGATCTGGGCTGGAGGTGCTGGCGGAAGTTGCGTATCAATGAAGCAATACACGCGAATTGTGTTGGCCCCAAGCGCTTTGATGAGAGGCAAATCATTTGACCAGGTGCCGCTCCAGTTGGTTACTCCGGTGTACGCATCCCAAAACCAGTCGCCAATGTTCGGCCCATATGAGTTTGAGCCACCAATTGGGCAGGGTGAATAGCAAACCCCTTTCAGAACGAAAGGGTCTGGCGAGCCGCCGTTGACTGAGACTTGCAGGGATGCCGTGAGTGTTGAACTATCAACCGAACATGTCCAGACAGTTTGATCCTGGTTGCTCATGCGATCTCCTTATGAAATTGGAAAATGAGAGTTGGGAAGAACCCTCGTATCAGGGGGCAGTGCTGATTTTTGCAAATTGTTTGAATCGGTTGAAAAACCTAAACTTCTCCTGGAGTGGTAACTCCTTTGGCTGCAGAAACTTCTGCTTGAGGCATATCGCTTTGGAACGGTAGCAGTCGGACCTTGTAATACACACAGGGGAGGTATTTCACTCCCAGCATCCCCATCAGGTAATTGAGGTCTGGAAGACTCAGGTTGACCATTTCAAACGTGAGCTTGTCAATCACCGGGTCCAGACCAGGTAGGTTGTCATGGGTAAACCAGGGGTTTTGCTGAAAAAAGCTGATGGTGCGAGAAATCATCCCCAGTCCATCGCGATAGCTCTGGTTGTAAAAGTTAGCGTAGAGCAGCACAAACAGATCAATATAGAGTGGCGGAGCAATCACAGTATATTGATCTCCTTTGGCTGGAACCGTTCGGTTATAGGTGCTGATAATGGTCTCGTGCTGAATATTGACGAGCACCATCACGATTTTATGTTTGGTCTCTTCGTAAAGCTGACCTTCCTGATCGGTGAGGTTTGAAAGCAATGCCCAATCTTCGTTGGTCATCCCTTCCGTTCGAAGCGACTCACTCAATTTGGTTTTGACCAGTTCCAGGGTTGACCGAATCAGTGTCATATGAAGCCAGATGAGTTTTCCGTACCTGCCAGCATATTGACTCTATTGATATTGAGACACACCTCTTCCGTTTAATCAAATACCGGGGAAACTGATTGAAATCTCTGAGGGACAGGCAAGTCTTTCCGTGGGATCAGGAACCTGAAACCAGGACTGAAAGACAGGCTGGCCGGCAGCAAGATTGAGCGCACCCCTCAATGACTGGCAGTGGGTTGAAAAGTGTTCAATTTTTATGGAATCTTCGGCTCAGACGGGTCTGGACGCTCCTTGTCAAAAGTAGGTTAAAGAGAGACAAAGACACGGAAGGAACAAAAGTCCACTCCGGAAACCAGGCATTCGAGAACCAGTCACAGGCAAGCAAGTTGTCGTGCTGGGGAATTGAACTCAATGATGGGAAATTTGGGATTGACGAAAATTGAAATAGAGCCAATACGAACCAGGCCTATATAACACACAAGTAACTGTTAGGCAACGGTCTTGATCGGAATCAAAAATTTTTCTGGCAGTTGATAGTTCGAACACCACCACTGGTCTATCTAGAGATTGTGCCTAGTTGCCCAAACTCCGGGCTCATTCAAACCTTGTCCCGGCTTTGCGTTCGCGAAGCCGACTGAGTACGGCGGCAAACAGCGAAGCATTCTCTGACCCAATCAGACAGGCACATAGCTCAATCAGTTCAGACACTGAATATTTCTGCTTGAGTTGAGCCGCCAGTTGCTCAGGCGGTAAAAGTTCAAGCGATTCGGGCGGGCACAAATTTTCAAGCGCTGTTTTTTCAGGTTTGGGCGGTGCGGTTTTCACAACCTTGACGCCGGTTTCTGAAATCTGCTTTGCCTGGGGATAGACCTGCTCAAGCTGGTCAGTCAATTTGGTTTTTCCAATTTTAGAGGTATTGATGCGATAGGTTTTCCCGCCCCGGCGGACAACCTTTTCAGCCGGTTGAATCCGAAGCTTCTGAGCCACCAGCGCCAACACTTCGGCTGCCGCGCCACCATATCGCTCTTGCAGCTTGCGGTCCTGAGCTGGATGCAGGCCGTTGATGAGCTGATCAATCTCATTTTTGATCTTTCGGACAAATGAAACCGAGATCGCGCTATAGCGGGCAATTTCATAATTGCTTTGGTAACACCATTCATCATCTTGCAGGAGCATCAAGACCACCATGCGCTTGTCCGCATCTGAGCGCTGCAACCCGTGGGTGATATTGGACTGGATGCTGTGCAATTGAGCATCGCGGCGCGAGCCTTGAAAAATCCTGGCTGGAAACGTGGTGTAGCGGACGCGCCGGGCGGCTTCCACCCGGTGAAACCCATCAGCCAGCCAGTACTGGTGCTCGTCAAAATAGACATCAACGGGTGGGAACTGATCACCCGCCAGCAGGCGCTCAGCATAGGTTTCAACCACATTCCAGTTCATCCCGGCTCGGCTCTGGGTATTGCCATCAGTCCGTATCTGCTCAAGTGCCAGACTGATCTGGGTGAATTTTGGTTCCGCACTGATAGCCAGGGGGGGCGCCGGTGCCGAGTCACTTTTGATTTCAGAATTGGTTTTGTCAGCCACGTTGTCTGGTTCTCCCTTCGGGTAAGCAAATTATCAAGAAAAAAATGATGAGCACCGCATCTTTTTCAACGGTAAGTGGAAATTATAGAAGACCTCTTTTTTTTCAAGCTACCGAAAATCCAAGTTCCTATCGTGAGCCCACATCAACGGAGGAATCTATCGTGTCTGATCCCTGTCCGCCGATTGAAATTGTTTTGTCAGACTCAATCGACCGTATCCTGCGTTTTGAGCAAGATTTGCTGTTGTTTTTACTCTCGGCGATTCAAACCTATCTGGCTGAACGAACCGCCGACGGGGCAAGTCCTGCAAACCGTCACACGACCCAATTGAAAATCCTGGAGAGCATCAAGCTGCTCCATTTATATCAACTGATTGAATGCCATCCCGAAATTGACTTTTCCAATAGCGACCATCGTCTCAAACTGGAGAAAATCGTTTCGGCTGGTTTTGCCACGATTCAAAAAAACGTCGAGCGGGAGTTTCTCCCAACCTCGACCTCGACTTATGTTTCTGAACCATCCGATGAAGCACCACCCCGCCGGAGGATGCACTAATATGAAATCTCTGAGAATGAGGTCTCCACCCGCCGGCACCAGGCTGGTCATTTGCTCTCAAACCGGGCCTCGGTAATCAACATTTTCCGCAAGGCCAGTTTGGCCCGATGCAATCTGGCCTTCAACGCCACAATACTCAATCCGGCTCGATTTGAAAGTTCTTTAATCGAATATCCTTCGATTTCAACCATTTGCAAGACTTCGCGATGGTTGAAGGCCAGATTTTCCAGTGCCCGCTGTAAATCAATCTTCTGGTTGGCACGCTGTTCAAAAGTTAGTTTCCCCTCCTGGTTCAAACATATCGGTGTGACTGACTGGTCTGACACCAGTGTTTCCCGCCTCCGTTTGCGTTGATGCTTGAGGATTAATTTTTTCGCCACGGCACACAAATAGACTTCAAATAAAACTCCGCGATATGGATCAAACCGGCTCGGATGTTTGATCAATTCTAGAAATGTATCGTGAACAATATCTTCAGCGGTCATCGGAGATCCCACTCGACTCAACACAAATTGCCAGACGACGACCTTATGACGCTGATAGAGCTGATCAAACGCCTGAAGATCGCCAGTTCTGGCACGTTGAAACAATTCATAATCCATAATGTCTCTATATAACACCAAAGGAATCAGTGTGGAAGTCGAGGCACCAATTCGACCAGTCAGGATTCAGGTTAAAAGAAAATTACCTTTGAATTCAAGATAACTGCAATACTCGATAGGTGAGCGTTTGGGATGAAAAAGGGAAATGAGATTATCGGAAGACGTCAGGATAGAGACTGTGGGGCTTGATGGACCGGTCAGGTTGAGGCTTTTTCTCCCCGTCTTCCAGTAACTGGATTTTGCCTTCACCGGCTTAATTCTTCTTTGTCAGCCAGGGAAGGATTACACTCGACTCAAGTGAAGGAGATCGTGTTCTTGAACGTGTCTCAATCTCACCTTGCGCCAGGTTCTGTCACCTCTGGTTCGCCAAACCTTGCACTTTTGCAAACAGCGCCAGCAGTGAGAGCGCCGGGTTGTCTTCTTTCAGGTGTATTACAATTTTGCCCGTCCTCATTTGAGTCTGCGTCTTCCACTGCCTGATTTTGAGCGTCGCTCCTCGGGTGTGATTCATCTCAAATAGAAACCTCGGCCCCCAGGGATCGCTGCTGCCAGGTCTGGATCTTTCGCAAGCTCTTCACCACCAAATTTGAGCCGATTCAGAATCACAGTATTCGCTGATGGGCACCCAGGCTGGGTCGCTGAAAAGATACACCCCATTCCCACCACCACCAGAATCAAGTTCCCGCCCGGCGCTTTTATTATTGCTATATAATGACTTACACGATTAAGAATGTATCAAATCTCTCTGCCCAAAAAAGCAACTCCTGAGTCAAGTACAATCTCCCAGCGCTGGGGGTTTTTGAGAGGGTCCTGATGGAGTCACAACCACGCCGAACCTGACCACGAATGCTGCTTGATTTTCTTAAGCGAGTGTTCGGCTCCATTACTCTTCAACACTGTAATCCTCGTTCTTCCTTCTTTGGTATTGTTTTTCAAGACGGCCTCTCTCTCTTGTTTTATTGTTTCTTCCTTCACCGCTCCTTCTTTGGCCAAAATTTAGGTACTGAACACAAACCTGGAGGCATACCGTGAAATACAGATATTGGCTCATCATTTTTCTGATGTTGATTGTTGTATTTGGAACAGGGGGCAGACGGCCAACACCCACCAATCCAGTCCAGGTTACCGGTCAGGTTCTTTTTTCTTCTGAACAGGTTGCCTCAAGCAATGCCGGCCAGGAAGATACCTCAGCACTTATCACAACTATTACGACTTCCTGGGAAGCATATCTTCAGCAGAATGTCGCTCAATATACAGAATTGCTGGCGCCGGATATAACCAGGATGAGCACGAGAGCCGGAAAACTCCAACAAGGCCGGGAAATAGTTGCGGCTGAATTACCTCGCGAATGGGAAGCCTTCGAGCGTCCCCAGGGAGTCATTTCTGAAAAAATGACGTTGAAACAAGCCGAAATCACGGTTGATAAGAATCCGTCAGCAACGGTGGCAACCGTGCTCTACTGGGTGAACATTGTCGGAGGTACCCGGTGGAAATATGACGATCAAGGATTGATATTTCAGGCCTTTGCTCGAATAAATGGGACCTGGAAAATCACGCATCAGATCGACAGTTGGAGTCTCGACTATAAAATCGGGCAACAAAAACCTGGCCAGGAAACTTTTGAATTTGATTTTGTCCACCCCGTCGCCAATCTTGAACGTGCGGTACAGTTTTACCAGCCCATTCTTGGCGAACCAGAAGCGGTTACTTCCAATCGGGCTTCTTTTAATTTGGAAGGACCGCGTTTTATTCTTGACGGAGAGCGATTGGAGGGCCTTGCCAAAGTTCAGAGAGAACTCCCAAACGGGTATGCCATTTTTTATGTGAAGGATGTGATTGGTGAACGCGACCGGCTCAAAAAGCTTGGGGTGCCCTTCCTCAATGGAACGGCCACAACCATCAAAAATCTTGGAGAAGACAAATATGTGATCGGTATGGATCCATCAGGCAATCCGTTTGTTCTGATGCAACGGGAATATGCTTCCCTGGTACGCACCCAGGCTCCGCAAGTGAAAAAATTTGCTCAAGAAGGACCCTATGCCGTTGCGGCTGAAGCTTTGGCTACCAGTTGGATGAAAACAGATCTCACTGCATTGGGAGGGTTTTTGGGGCCAAACAGCACCTGGTTTGACGACACACGGACCAAAATTCGAGGTATCGAACGAGGGAAAGATGCTATTTTGACAGCGCTTCCTTCAATGTATTGGGCCAAATTTGATCGTTCCCCAAGCGGTCTCAAAGCCAAGATGGAAATTTCGGCGCTTCATATCAGATCGGTTGGGGCACAAACCATGGTCAGTTATGTAATGAGCTTGATTGGGACAGGTGCCCATGCCTTCCAGGATATTTCTTTTGTTACGCACGTTTTTCAAGGTCCTTCGACTGTCGTCAATACATTTATTGTCGGAAACAACAGCCCCAGGGCCATGGTGATGGAATTGGACTACACCGGCTACCCGGTGACGAATCTTGCCAAAGCTGAGGATTTTTATACCAACACCCTGCGTTTGGGTGACCCCTATACTGATTCCCAATATCGGGGGTATTGGAGCAATCAAAGCGTATTTGGCATCTATACTGCCAAACCAGTTCGGGATGGTTTGCCCAGGCCAAATCAAACAAATGGATATGTGAGTTTTTGGATCCATTCTGCCCAGCAAACCTATGAGTATCTCAAAAAACAGGAGTCCACATTTCCAATCATTCCGGCCATCAATACCCTGAGTGGAATTGATCCTCAACCTGGATATACCCAAATTTATGCCACCGACAGCGAAGGTAACGGGGTGATCTTCACCGAATATTCAGGCAAGCGCAAATAACCAGGATTCGGATGCAGGTGACATTCAACACAAGCCGCCAACCGCTCCTGTCGCCTGGTGAAACAGCCGGCTCGCACCTGAAGCTGGCAACCGCGGTGCCAAACCACTCAGTGATTGACCTTTGACATAAAAATCTGGAGAACTGTGCACCGTGGTACAGGTGTTGCTTTCACTGGCTTAATTCTTCTTTGTCAGCGGGGGAAGGATCACACTCGACTCAAGTGAAGGAGGTCGTGTTTCTGAACATTGCACAGTCCGAAACTGTCCTGTCTTTCGATCAACCGGGGTCCGCAACGCTCCCCAGACACCGCTGAGAAAAGCCGCCAGTCGCATCCAGCGGGGTGGACGTCGTCCCAGATCAACCACCGGCTTTTGGAATGCCCATCGCCAGCCAAGATGAAATAGAACCGCCAGCACTGACCAGTGGCCACATTTGATGTTTTTGATTAAGGCAGCGGCAATCCCGAACATATATCCTTGAATCAGACTTTGTCCCTGCTCCCAGGTGCGAAATCCGAAGTGGGTGACGGCCGGGGCCGGTGTTTCATAAATTGGAATCCTGGCCAGGAGCGCCCGGATAGCAAAGTCCGTTTCCCCAGCCGATTTAAGCGGCGCTCCGGCACCGAGCATCGGGTCAAACCCATTGAGTTGATGCCACACTGAGCGACGCAGCCCTATGCAGGCTGAAATTCCCTCTACACAATGTTTGTAATAAATTGTACGGGCCAAAAAACAATCGTTTCGGTAATATCCAGGGATAAATCCGGCGTTTGTATCGTGTGGCGCTGTCAGTACATTTCCAAAAACAATTCCGGCAGTGGGCTGTTCGGAAAAGGCGTTCACCATCTGGCTGATCCAGTTGGGGGCCGCCTCGCAGTCATCATCGGTAATCGCAATCAACTCGCCTTGAGAAAGCGTGATTCCCAGATTGCGCCCAAGTGAGACGCCTTTCGTTGAACTTCTGACATAATGCAGCCGGCCATCCGTTTCAAATGGCTGAACTGCCTGGCTGGTGTCATCCGATTCGCTCTGATCCACGACCCAGAGATCAAACCGGGGATAGGTGTTGGCCAGGATGGATGCAATGGTTTGCCGGACCTGGTCTCCACGATTACGGGTGGCAACCACGACTGACACCAGCGGTACTGATTGAGAACCAGAAGAAGAAGAGGCTGGCATGATAAGTTCCTGATCGTTTGTCGAATTTGGTCATTGAACATTGGCGACATTTCCAACCAGCATCAAGCCGGTAAGAGCAAAAGCGGTGTCAAGCCACCGCACTCCACAACGAGAGCAAAAGCGGTGTCAAGTCACCGCACTCCTATGGTAAAGCATAAAAAATCTTTCACTCAACTGAAAAAAATTAAATTTTTGGCTTGACGTTCGGCAACCTGATTCTTTACCCTGTCCCCCCACAAGACAAATCTATTTTGTTACAGCCACCATCGCGAAAAATATTCATTTACGGGAGTATCTCAACCCGGTCAGGCGTGGTGTGTCTGGCAATCGCCGACCTTCATCAGGCCAACCAACGACTATTTAGCGTGTCGTTTCGCTTTCTACCTGTGGAAACAACGGGGATGAGAGGTTGTGTGCCTTCCGTAGCGTAAATGAGACGGTTCCGGGATTCCGCCCTCAGGCGGGAAAAGCTCCGAATTTCTGCCGTCAGGCGGGGGTTTTGAAAAAGGTGAAGGCTCAACATGAAACGGTATACAGCGTTGTCAATCGGTGTCATTTGGAGTGTGCTATTGTTTCTCGCACTTCCATTCTTTGTTATACGTGCTGCACATCTTATTGGAACCAATGATGTTACTGGCAGTACGCCTCAGCATCGGTTGATAGTGTCTCCGCGAGCCTATTCGCTGTTGCGTGAGAGCGCACGGCTGGCTGAACCCCGACTCCCGGCGGCTGTCCGGCAGGCGGTCACATTTACCCTCCAGAGCGATAAACCCAGCGCCACGGTGCAGGCCGGACAATCGGCCCAGTTCGTGATTTCGGCCAAATCACCGCAACAGGTGCGACTCTCAGTGTTTTTGGAAGCGCGGAACCTTCCGGCTACAACAACCGCCACCTTTGTGCCGCGTGGTATCCGGCCCAACGATGACCCAAGCCGGATGACTGTCACGACCCAGCCGGGCACGCCGCCGGGCACTTACCAGTTTGAAGTGGTCGGCACCTATGCCGGGCCACCGCGTGTCATCCAGACGCTCCCACTGACGCTGGTGGTCACCGGAGCACCGCTCCAGGATTTCACCATGGCGGCACAGCCAACCGAACAGTCAGCCCGTCCGGGTGAAACCGTCAAATTTGAGATCAAAACCACGGGCGTGAATGGCTACGCCGGACCGATTGCACTCCAGATGCCGGAGCTTCCAGCGGGAATCACTGGTGAACTTGCCCCGCTCACCGTTCAAGCCGGTCAATTTTCAACCCTCACCCTCACGACAGCCACACCACTCGCCCCGCAAAGTCACACCTGGACCATCACCGGTTCGGCAACCATGCAAAATCGCACCGTCACGCATGACACATCCGTGACGCTCACGATCATCGGCAGCGGCCACAATTTCACCCTTGGCGCAACCTCAACCGAAGCAACAGTTACCGCCGGACAGGCCGCGAATTACACGATCACCAGCACAGGTCTTGGAGGCTTTACCGGACCGATTTCCCTCAACGTGGAAGGACTCCCTGGTGGCGCGACGTTTGCGTTTGGACAGCCTTCCATCACGGCAGGCAGCAGCACCAGTTTGCTCGTCACCACTCCCGCCGACCTGGAAGCCGGAACCTATCCGCTGACCGTGACTGGAACGGCAAATATTGACGCCCAGCCGGTGACCAAAAGCCTTACTCTGATGCTGACCGTGGAAGCCGATACCCCCGAAGAACCCGGTGACCCGACTGATTTTTCATTGACCACCACCCAAAACACATCAGTGGTTGTCCCACCTGGCGGTGAAGGCACCATCACGGTCATCTCCTTGCCTTCCGGTCAATTCCTGAGTCCAATTGACTTAACGGCTGCTGGATTCCCCCAAGGCGTAACTGCTCAGTTTGAACCATCCAGGATTGGCCCAAATGGGTCGTCCACCCTGACCCTCCAGGCGGCGGCGAGCGTTCCATCCGGAAAATACAGCTTCACGATCACTGGTACCGCTCAGGTTGAAGCCCAAACCCTGACCCACCAGGTACAACTGTTGTTTGTGGTTGCCGGCACTGAAACCACCACGACCATCACCGGTGTGGTGATGACGGCTGAAGATACCCCGCAACCACTGGCCGGAGTCGCTGTCTTCCAGGCTCAAAATCCAGTGAATCGGGTGATGACCGATGACCAGGGGCAGTTCACCTTGACCAACCTTCCGCCTGATGCGCATCAGTCGCTCATCATTGACGGAACCGTGCTTCCGATGATTCCGACAACCGTTAGCTATCCGGCGGTGCCGCTTGGGTTTGACGTGATTCCAAACACGGTTCATCAGGTCGAAGGGATTATCTACCTTCCGCAACTCCATCTGGAAGACCAGGTTCCAATTGAACAAAACTCCCCGAACGAACAAATCCTGACCAATTCCCGGATTCCGAACCTGCAAGTCATCATTCCACCGCGCACCAGAGTGCTCAATTATGACAAAACCCCGTTGACGCACGTCTGGATTACCAAAGTTCGGGGCGACCGCATGCCGTTTGCCCGACCATCCGGGATTGACTTATCGGTTGTGCCGGAGGTCTACACGATCCAACCCCAGAGTGCCGCCCTCGACAATCAGTTTGAAATCCGTTTTCCCAACAATCGAGGCGCTGCCCCCGGTGAGGAATTCCTCTTCTGGCGCGACAACCAGGAAACGAGTGCCCTGCGGATTTGGGGCCGAGGGAAAGTCAGTCCAGATAGATTGCAAATCATTGAAAACGAACCGCCTCAACCACCCCAAGGTACTTCCGAGTCAACCCAACAGTCAGCCAATACCCAGGCTCAACCAAAGCAAGATGAGTTACCAGTTGATTTTCGTCCTCGGGAAATTTGGGGGTGGTTTGTTCCAACTTATCCTTGTGAGGGAACAGAGGAACCATCGCCATCAGCTCCTCACATTGTTGATTTTTATGTTGATCCACCCAGATTAGATTTACCTCAAGGGCAATCTGCTGCCTTGAAAGCCATGATCAAGTACAGCAATGGGGTTGAACGGGATGTAACCCATTTGTGTACCTTTAGCACCTGGGAAGGGGCAGATGTCACTGTTACGGATTTGGGGATGGTTACAGCGAAAACAATTGAATGTCAGGATTGTGTTGGTGCGGCTCTGGCTGAGGTTACAGTTAAACTTGAGGTTGGGTTCTTTGGAGCCGTGAATGCCGAATACAGTTGTAACCCGCAGGATGGTTTAAATTTAACCAGATTCATTCCTATTCGTATCCCAATTAAAGGGATCGATATGCGTGTCGAGTCAGACTATTCACCCGTTGTTCAGCTTGGGGGTGGAGTCTATATCTTGAATGGTCATCCCATAATCGTCAAAGCTCATGCACTTCCTGGTTCTGGAAGTCTTCCGATTGGAATCTATAGACCTGGGGAAAAAATTCTAGATGATTCATATACTGGCTATCATTATGGACCATTGCGCCTAGTATATGAAGGTTCGGTCAGTGAACAACAAGAGATTTCTTTTTCAGTTCCTGATACCTGGTTTGACCCAGAGTATCAAACGCTTCCTTTAGCTGTTCTTGAGCGTGGTGGTGACCGATGTAACTGGGTTGGCGGAATACATATTATCAAAACCCCGAATTTCACAGTAAAGGTCATCCCCCAGCATTTACCAGTTGAAGACACAGATTCCTCAAATCCAAATAACTTGGTCACAGTAAAAACAGATGCTCTGGTTCAAGTAGAATCCGATTTACCTCTCAATTTTCAGAAAGGTCAGGAAATTGACTATGCAAGCTTGTATTTTTTAAAGAATGGAAAGGTGGATAATACTCAAGAAAATTGGAACATATACCAAATTAGTTATCCTACTCACCTTTATGAAACACCATTCCAAAAAGTGTGGAAAGTATCTGGGGCCAAAATTGATCCGCAAGCAAATTATGAAGTGAGTCTAACTGGCTGGTATCAAACTTATTCAAATTGGTGGGGGTATAATTATTTTTATGGCTATAACTACTCTCCTTATTATTATTTACCTGAAGGAGACCCATGCCGAAATTTAGGAATTGGCTGGTGGGGATGGCGCGGTGGTTGGTCAGGTTGGTGGGGATATGGATACGGCTATTATCCGTATTGGGACACACAAACAGACTGCCGAACCAGCTATTTCAACCAGTGTGACCTCCAACTCGCGGCGACACCGGTGCTGTTCAGCGATGCGCTGGTGGTGGATTACCACAAACGGGTGACGATCCGCCGGGAGAATGTAGACGACACCACCTGCTCCAGCGGGGGAAGTTACTTTGCCCGCGTGGTACAGCCAGCCCATATCAAACTGACTCAGTACATTTTCGGTCGCGACAAAGTCCTGTTTGATGAAGATGTTCCCGAAGGGGCGTTCACCCATCCGGTGGCGCCCAATGTGCCGACCGGGCAGCACTACGCGATATTGGAAGCGACGCCGCTGGATGGCGGGCCAACTGAAACCTATAAGATTGAACTCAGCGTCGAGGAAATCACCAACAACGTCATGCCGGTCGGGCATACCTTTGTCAAAGGCGTGGACCTCGCGGACGGCCACATCGTGCAATCGGCGACTGATTTTGTGTTGCCGGGGCGCGGGCTGTCACTGGAACTGAGCCGGACCTATTCCAACGTCACGCTCACCGAAAGCAGCCCGTTTGGCGTCGGCTGGAGCGATTCGCTGCACTCACGATTGGTGAAAATGTTCAGCGGAGACTGCTCCTATATGATCGTTGTCGGTGGAGATGGTCAGGGACAAAAATTCCGGGTCATCAATGACACCACCTTTGTTGCCCAGCGTGGCTACCATGGCAAACTGGTCAAAACGCCGATGACCAATGACGAGCCTGAGGGTGGATATGACTTCATCACCAAGGAAGGGGTTATCTATCACTACAAGGGTGCCCGATTGATTGCCGCCAACGAACCGGAAATCCCGGTGAATCCTGGAAATCTACAATTTATCCGCGATCCAAACGGCAACGAATTGCGGTTTATCTACGATGCCAACTCGGGCCGATTGATGAAAGTCACTGATGCCTCGGATCGTGAACTCGAATTCCATTACAGTCCAACTTTGTTTGGTGGTCACCCACGGGTTGAACGCGTCACCGGTCCGATGAACCTGGAAATCACCTATGGGTATGACAGCATTGGGAATCTGAGAACGGTAACTCGTGGAGACCGGACCTGGAGTTATGAGTACAACCAGGCGGAGCTGGATATTCGCTATCAGCACCGGTTGGAAAAAGTGACAGATCCCAATGGGAATGCAACTACTTACGAGTATTTCACTGAAAATGAAGTCTTCCCTGGTGAAAACATCAATCCGCCAAACTGTGATTTCATGGAAGGCAACTGCACCATTGTCACAGCCAAATACAAAGTCAACGCCGTCAAGCAGATCACCGAACCGGGTATTACGCCGGGTGGCCAGCCGTCTATCACGACGTTTGCCTATAATTACTCACGCTTTGGTTCCGCCGGATCATACAAGTTTACCCACGACACTGTGGTCACCGATCCGCGACAAAACACAACCACTTACGTGATTGATGCCTTCGGGGCGGCGATTGAAATCCATCAGCCAGGTGACATTGAAACCAGCATCAAGTGGAATGACGGTGATGTCTACAAGGACGAAGAAATAGACGCTAACGGACGCCGGACGACCTACGACCACGACACCAGGGGCAATCTGCTTGAAGAACGCGTGTTTACCGACGATCCCGACTTTGGCAACCAGCAAATCGTCACCACATACACCTACGAATCCAAATTCAACCGGTTGACGAGCAAAACCGAAGCCCACACGCAGGGAACCTCGAGCAATCTGCTCCACAAGACAACCTACAGTATTGATCCAGACAATGGAAATCTGCGGTCAATGACGGATGCCCTGGGCCACACGACGACGTTTACCTACAACGGCGCCAACGGCAACCTGATGCAGAAACAGGATTCACGCGGGTATCTGACAACATATCATTATGACGGACAGGGTGGTGAATTCGGCAAGCCGACCCGAATTGTCGAGGATGTTGGGAATGGCAATATCATCACCACCATCAACAGTTACGACGACCGAAGCCGGTTGATCAGCTCCGTCACGAGTTTTGGACGGGAAACGACCTACACCTACGATGATCTGGATCAGGTGAAATCCATCACCGTGGTGGACAACAACCCGGCCAGCAATAACTCGTCGCAAGCTTCAACTGTGCTGTTTGAGTACTACCCGAACGGGGTGCTCCAGAAACGAACCGAAGTCAACAGCGGCACGACTGTCGAGTATGGCATCAACGGCCAGAACCAGCCGGTCACGATTACCGAATCTCAAAATAACTTCAGTTTCACCAGCCAGATTCAGTATGACCCGAACGGCAACCAGAGTCGGGTAATTGACCGGCGTGGCGTGGCGCGAGTGATGGAATATGACGACCTGAACCGCCTCACCCGCGTGCGGGTTGAAGGCGGCTGGGGAGCGCCGAGCGATCTCGTCAGCCAGATGACCTACGATGATGTTGGCAATAAACTGACTGAGACCGACATGCACGGGAACGTGACCAGTTTCGTCTATGACGGTCTGTACCGCGTCCGCCGCAAAATCTGGCCGGAAACCAACCCGGCGACCGGACAGCCATACCGTGAGACGTTTATCTCCGACCCGTTGGGGAATCTGGTGAGCTACACCGACGCCAACGGCCATACCGCGACGATGACCTATGACCGGTTGTCGCGCAAAACAAGCATGACCGATGCCATCGGGCGGCAAACGACCTACGGCTATGCGTCGGACGACCCATCATCCAACCCCAGTGCCATCCACGACCTGACCCAGCAGATGGACACGGTGCTCGAATATGACGGAATGTACCGGGTGACCCGACGTGAAACGTCGTTCCCGAATTTGCAGGGTGGCAGCGGACGGTTGACCTACACGACATTGATGGATTACGACGACCAGGCCCACACAATGGTCGAGACCGATCCACGCGGGAACCAGCATTTCACCCAGATGGATTCATTCGACCGGGTGTACAAGCAAATCCTCGATACCACCTCCCAGGCCGGTCCCAGCCTGAACCTGACAACCTATTTCCACTATGATTCGCGTGGAAATCGGATCACGGTGACCAATCCGGAGGGTTCAAATGACGGTGACCCGGACCACACAACTGTCTTTGAATATGACCTTTACAACCGCATCACTCGGGTGACCTACCCGAACAACACGGTTGAATCAATGACCTACGACGGCGAAGGATTGGTGTTGTCCAAAACAGATGCCAACAGCGTCACAACGAGTATGGACTATGACCCGTTGGGCCGCCTCAAGCGCACCCAGATGCAGCAACCAATTTCATCGCAACTGGACTGTGCCGTAGTCCAGATTCCGGATCTGTTGACACTCTCGACGGTGGATTATGACGACCAGTCGAGCCTCCCAGGCGTGAGCCATGCCGTGACCGTCACGGATGCCGTCAACCGGATGACCCGCCAGGAAATGGATACCCTCGGACGGACCAGACGCATGGTGGACGGTATCGGCACAGCGGATGAGCGGATGCGGGAATTCACCTACGATGGATTGAACAAGCGAAGTGAGACCGACTGGCACGGTGTTGGACAATCTGGAAACCTCTATCAATTTGAATATGACGACGTGAACCGGCTCACGCAGGCGACCGATCCGCGTGGCAAATCAGTCACCACGCTCTATCAGGATGCCCAAAATCTGGTGACAACGACGGATAAACGCGGCATCCAGACCCTGTCGCGGATTGATGCCCTGGGACGGGTGACGACGATGACGGAAGTCGGGGTGGACAACACGACGATTGTCCAGGCCCGCAACCAGTACGACCCGAACTCCAACCTGACCCGGATGACGGATGCCCTAAACAATGTGACGGCGTTTGAGTATGACGGAGTCAACCGCAAACAGATGATGGTGCGTGGGTTTGGAACGCCGCTGGCCTCGACGATAGAGTATGGCTATGACCGGCGTGGGAATCTGACGAGCGTGGTCAACGACCACCTGAGCATGACCTACACCTATGACCGGATGAGCCGTCGGAAAACAGCCGTGGATGGCGTCGGACGGATCACGAATTACGACTATGACAACCTGAACCGGGTCAGTTCAATGACCGATCCATATGGAAATCAGGTGAGTTACGACTATGACGAAGTTGGGGCGTTGCTGCGGGTGACCCAACCGGGAATGAGTCCAGTTGAGTATCGCTATGACGCGCAACGGCGGCGAGTGGCAGATTTACGGCCCGACAAGTCGGTCAAGCGTCAATATGACGTGCTGGGCCGAGTCACCCGGATGGAAGAATACAACCCCGGTGTTGTGTGCAACGGCGGAGGCGGAAGCAGCAATCGAGTCAAGGATTTACTCCGGCAAAGCCAGCCGGTGTCGTGGGCCATGTATGAATATGACGCCAACGACCTGCTCAAGCGGCTGGAAGATGCCAACGGGAATGTGGTCACCTACAGCTATGACCAGTTGAACCGGTTGAAAATCAAGCGGTATCCGAATGCCGCGCCGGGAGATTTCGGCCCGGTGGTGAAAGAGTACCAGTATGAATACAGCGACACGGATTTGCTGAATCTGGTCACCGAAGTGCGGGTGGACACCAGCGAACTGACCCACCAGATGGCCTATGACGGTTTGGATCGGCTGGAGTCGGAAACTGATAGATACGGCAAGACCTTGCAGTTTAGCTACTATGACAACGGGTTGCGGCAGACGCTAACGGATGCCAATGGCCAGACGGTGAATTACGGATATGACTCGTTGAACCGGTTGAAGAGCGTTTCGTCACCGATTGGGTCAGCGGAGTTTGAATATTATTCGGATGACCTGCTCCGGGAAATCAATTACCCGGCGCAGAGCGGGGCACAGGTGGTGTGCAATTACGATTATGATCCGGCGGGACGACCGGCGAATGTTCATAACCGGAAAGTGCAATCAAATCAGACCATTTCGCAGTACCAGTTGAGCTACAACGATCAACAGAACGTGATCACGCTCCAGGAAACGCAGATGCTGAATGGTTCGCCGGAAACGGAAACCCAGGTGTTCAGCTTCGGGGTGATGAACCGGCTCATCCGGGCACAGTATGGCGATTATGGCGTGGATTACACCTACGACAACGCCGGGCGGAGACAGACAGAAATCGCTTCTGGGGCAAAGAGTTACAACCGGACGTACACCTACGGAGACATCGGGCGGCTGACCCAGGTTGAAGATTCGGTGTCGGGAACGGTCATCACGCTGGACTACGACGCGAACGGAAACATGCGGCACAAGACGACCACGCCGCAGACCGGAGACCCAACCACTCAGGAATTTAGCTACGACATCCGGGACAACCTGCGCAAGGTGACGAACGTTGGAACAGGCGAAGTGCAGGGCCTCTATGAATATGACCACGCGGGGAGGCGCGTCCGGCAGGAAAGCCCTTCGGAAGTGCTGCATTCGACCTACGACAGCGACCAGTTGACCCACGAATGGAACGCGACGCTGCAACCAGCTTCAGATTACGTTTGGGGCAACGGCCAGACGCTGGGCAGGAAACAGGGCCTGGAGAAAGTGTCGTACCTCTTCAACCACCTGGGGTCTACGGCAAATGTCGTGAATCTGGCGACAAACGACATCACACCGTACCGCTACGACGCCTGGGGGAACTTCCGGGAACTGACGCCAATCACCAACAATCAGAACCGTTTAACCTTTACCGGACAATATTTTGACCAGAGCACAGGGTTGTATTGCTTTGGCCAGGGAACGCGGTTTTTGGATGCCGACCTGGGAATTTTCACCCAGAAAGACCCGGTCTACGGAGATCTGGACGAACCCCGAAGCCAGAGTCCCTATGCCTACGCCTGGAACAACCCGGTTTGGTATCAGGATCCTAATGGGCGGGAAGTTCGTGGAA
>CAZXCE010000057.1:0-22876 GCA_964639175.1 uncultured Clostridia bacterium | reverse complement strand
GGTTCCGGGTTCCGGGTTCCGGGTTCCGGGTTCCGGGTTCCGGGTTTTCGAAGGGATGTTCGATGTCGGGTTTGCCCCGGACCTGTTCCTGCGTTGAGACTGGTCATCGAGGGGGGCAACCAACACCGACATACAAACATACCTTCGATTCGTATAACTATCCCCAATAAATCCAATATGTTCTGGTTTTGTCAGTATGCTGAAAAAATTAAAAAAACAATTAATCTTTTTCCAGTCTCAATTCTTCGTTCTTCAGTCTCAATTCTTCATTCTTCTGAAAGTGGCTCGCTCCAGGCAGTTGGGATCACGTTTGGCTTTCCTGAATGCCGTACAATGCCGGTCTGGTCAATATAGAAACAGTCGCTGCCACATCGGCTTAGTTCCGATTCGTAGCAAGGAAACGCTGTGATGTGATACCTGGCTGGCCGGCCTGAGATTCGAGGTTGCGCAATCATTGGGCCAAGCTGATAGCCGTGAACATTTTGTTTCCGAGCTGTCACGATGTCAGGGGACAACACCGGTTTTCCTTCAATTTCCAGTTTGCCCAGTGCTTCCAGGTCAGGGGTGTAATTTCCCTGACCTTTTGCTTTGTGGTAGTACTCCTGCGCTCGGTGAATCTGGCGAATCATGTTCAAGGCATGTTGCTCAGAGTGACTCCGCCTTTTGGTCGCCATCAGGTTTGGGATGGCAATTGATCCGATGGTCAGCAAAATAAAAACCGCAAGCGCCGTCTCAATGATACGCCGCTGCCGGTGAGTGGCCTTCAGAGATTTGACAGGTTCCGTCGGTATCAAAAGCGATGCCGCCACGCCCGAACATCGGGCACAGCGGTTCGTCGTTGGATCAAAACAATCTGTTTGATGACAGATTTCACACCGTCGAGGTGGTGATTGGGCGTGAATCAACATAATCCCTCAATTTCAAACCCTCTTTTATCCTCAACTGATCAGGGAACATCCGTTTTTGGGGCACTATGGACTTGAGAGTTTAAGAGCCAGGTCTGATTTGATTCAAGGTATTCCTGGAATCGAATTTTTGGTATTGTGCGTCAATTACCGTGATTTTTCGCACTATTGCTTCCTCAAGGTCATTTGCATGCGAAACTTTTGTTCGTTGCTTTTGTGTGGTGGGCCATTGAACTCAGGCATATTGTCCTGTTCGTTCGCCGTGGCTCTGATATTAAGTACTCTTTCCGCCAATGGTCAGCCGTGGCCAACCGCCGCTCCCCAGAAGGTGAAGCCTGCCCAATCCACTTCACTCAAACCCTCATCTGTACCAGATCGCCCCGTCACGCCACTGATAATCGGAAAACCAGTGGGGCGGGACATGAAAAGTGGTGACAGTCACAGGTACACACTCAGGCTCAAGGCGAATCACTATATCCATCTGGTGGTTGAACAACAGGGAATTGACGTTGCGGTGCAGTGTTTTGATCCAAAAGGAGCGCTCCTGGTTGAAGTGGATAGCCCAAACGGAAACCAGGGACCCGAGAAACTGGAGCTGGTTACCTCCCTGGCCGGAGACTATCAGGTGACGGTGAAAACCTTTGGCGACGCTGTTCCACCGGGGAAATACCTGATTGAACTCAAAGAAGCCCGGCTGGCGTCAGCCCAGGAAACCACACGCATCCGCGAACGCCTGCTGGCCCAAAAAATCATTGCCGAAGCCGAAACTTTACGTCTTCAACATACCGAGGAATCACATCGGTCAGCCTTGATCAAATATGAATCAGCGATTCCCCACTGTCAGGCGGCTGGTGAACTGGAAATGGAAGTTGACACGCTGATCAATCTTGGCCGAATAACTTCTGATTTTGGGGACAATCTGAAAGCTCTGGACTATTACAACCGGGGACTGTCCCTCACCAAAAAACTGTCTGATCAGACCTTGAAGGCTGGTTTGTACACCAATATCGGGGCTGTGTACTGGAGCCAATCGGAAATTCAAAAAGCCGCCGATGCCTATTCCCAGGCGCTGGTGCTCTGGCGCGAACTGAAAAATGAGTTTCAGATTTCGGTGACGCTCAATAACCTGAGCCTGTGCCTGATTTATTTCCGGCAGCCGAAAAATGCGGAACCGATGCTGCTAGAGGCCTTGAAGATTCAGGAAGCCCTGCGAGCGGTTTCTTCACAGATGACCACACTGAGCAATTTGGGGATATGTTCCCATTACCTTGGCCAGAACCAGAGGGCCCGCGCCTACCTGGAAAAAGCCCTGACCTTGGTCAATCAACTGGTTCCACCAAACCCGATGAAAAAGGCGGAACTCCTGCGTAACCTTGGGATTCTCAGCAGTAATGCCCGTGAGGTACCACAGGCGATTTCGTATTTCAAGGAAGCCTTGACCCTGTTTCAAACGGCTGGAAATCGGTTGCCTCTTGCGGAAACCTTTGCTTCGCTCGCGGTGCTTTCATATCACCAGAATAAATTAACAGAGGCCCTCAGCTATTTTAATCAGGTCCGGCAATTGATTCGCCCCGAAGACGATCAGTTATGGCTTCCTGAAATGTACTTTATTTTGTCTGAGATTGATCAGACTTCAGGGAAGCTTTCTGAGGCGCTCGCTCACCTGGAAAAAACCATTGAACTGGTTGAGCAGAGACGCCGGCAAGTCCGCAGTCTGGATTTCCGCCTCAACTATTTCCACGACAATGAGCAGTATTTTCAAGCCTACATCACACTCTTGATGAAATTGCACGCCCAGAATCCAACGGGAAACTATGATGTTCTGGCATTTGAAGGAAGTGAACGTGCGCGAGAGCGGACGCTCCTTGACCTGCTTCAGGAAGCACACCTTAATTTGCGGGAAGGTGTTGACCCAAAACTACTCGAACAGGAACAAATCGTTCAAGCGGCCTTTGACCAAAAAGTAAACCTCTGGTTTGGGGCCAAATCACATCCCAATAAGTCGAAAGCGGTCAAAACCCTGGAGGCTGAAATTCAGGAATTGAGTCGCAAATTCAACAATCTCAGAACTGAAATGCGGGCGAAAAATCCCAGGTATGCGGCCCTGACCCAGGCTCAAACTTTGAAATTGACCGAGATCCAGCGCAAACACCTGGATCCAGAGACCCTCCTGCTGGTTTATACCCTTGGGAAGTCTGAATGTTATGTGTGGGCCATTACCACCACCAGTTTGAAAAGTTATCGGCTTCCTGGTCGAACACTGATTGAGGCTACCGCTCAACAGGTTTACCAGGCGTTATCCTGGACTCCGGAAGCCCAATCTGCCCGCCGTTCTTCACAACCATCCAGCCTTCCTCTCGACGGCAATCCGCCAGATTGTATCAAACCAGCCCAGGAATTGAGCCAGATGATCCTTGGACCCCTGGCTGACGAGCTTGGCAACAAACGATTGGTTGTGGTTGCTGATGGAATCTTAAACCTGATTCCTTTCGGAGGTCTCCCGTCGCCGCTGATGGCTGGAACCTCAGATGCTCAAGCTGATCAAAAGGCGTTGTTTCTCATCGAGCAGCACGAACTCACTCAGTTACCCTCGGTCTCGACTCTGGCGGCACTTCGCCAGAAAGCAGCCCCACACAATGTGGTATCACCCACGTTATTTGTGGTGGCGGACCCGGTATTTTCCGCCACTGACAACCGTGTGAAAAAAGCACTGGCTGCCAAAGTTTCAACTGGCAAAATGTCAACCGGTAAGCACCCGTCAAAATTAGCGACGGCTTCCAGCCCCTCTGGGCCGATTTCCCAACCTGATCTGCCACTGGAACTGACCTCCCAACTGCGTGATGGTCAACTGGCGCGACTTTCCTTTACTCGACTGGAAGCCTCAGAAATTTCCAAAGTGTTTTCACGGTCCAATGTGATCCAGCACCTGGATTTCGAAGCCAGTCGGGAGATAGTGTTCAAGGAAAACTTGAGCCGGTATACCTATGTACATTTTGCTACCCATGGTGTTTTTCACTCTGACCAGCCAGCGCTTTCAGGATTGATTTTGACGCTGGTTGATTCAAAAGGGCAGACTCAGCCTGGATTTTTAGGTTTGCAGGATATTTATAAATTGAAACTCAATGCTGAACTGGTCGTGTTAAGTGCCTGCAACAGCGGCCTTGGAAAATTGATCAGTGGTGAAGGTATGATGGGGTTAACCAGGGTTTTTATGACGGCGGGCGCCAACCGGGTCGTTTCAAGCCTCTGGAAAGTTGATGACCGGATGACGGCAGCGTTGATGAAGACCTTCTACATGCTGATGATCCAAAAAAAGATGTCTCCAGCCCAGGCACTGCGGGACGCCCAGTTACAGTTGCTCCGAACGTCGCAATGGAATTCACCACGTCAGTGGGCAGCTTTTCAACTGCAAGGTGAGTGGCGCTAATGCAACAGTCTTCCGCTCAACAAATCTGAGGCCACATGGAAAAAGAGAGTTTGCCGCGATCTCCAACCCCCATCACAAGCCAGGAGGCCTTTGCCCGCCTGCTCGGTCTGCTTGGACCGGACCAGGTTCAGGCTGAGCGCAATTATGATCTGCTGCGTCAAAAACTGATTTCATTTTTTATTAATCGGAACTGCTTAGACCCGGAAGAGTATGCGGATGAGACCTTTAGCCGGGTGCTGAAACGGTTGCTGGAAGGTGAAATTATCCGGACTGACACCCCATCCAAATATTTCTTCAGCGTGGCGTATCATCTGCTCAAAGAGCATTGGCGGCGCATCGAAAAATCACCCGAATCACTCGAAGATCAAATCCAACCCAAACATCCGGCCATTGATCCCTATCAACTTGAACTTGAGCAGGAACGAAAATCTGAACACGAAGCCTATTTACAATGTCTGGATCATTGTCTTGAGACTTTTCCGCCAGAAACGCGGGAACTGATTCTTGAGTACTATATGGAAGATGGCGGCGCCGGGATCGAACGGAGGAAACTGCTGGCTGAGCGATTTGGCATTCAGATCAACAATTTGCGTATCCGGATGCTACGTTTGCGTGAAAAACTGGAAACATGTGTGCGAAAATGCCGGGAAACGCTGTAATGAATTTTCTTTGCTGACACAACTGAGTGCACAGTCCTTTCCCCAACACACATTCGTCACATCCAGTTACTCAATCACCGAGGCATAACATTATGAATACTGTCGCCCCCCATTCCAGGGAGCTGGTTAAATACCTGCTTGGGGAACTCTCTGAATCTGAACAAACTGCATTTGAGGAACGATTCTTTGAGGATGATGACCTCTATGAGGCACTGCGTGTGACTGAAGACGAATTGATTGATCAATATGTGACCGACCATCTACCGCCCGCTCAACACACCCTCTTTGAACAACGGTTTCTCACCCACCCACACCGGCGGGAACGGATTGAGCTTGCCAGAGCGCTCCATGATAAAGCCCGGTCGCACCGAACCAGAAGCCTGGCCAATCTCCAGGCGGTTTCCTGGTGGCAACGCTGGCGCGGCTGGTTTACCTTGTCTGAATTCCCCTTCACCCAGCTTGCTTTAGCTACGGCGATGGTGGTTTTGATGATCGTTTCAACGCTGGTGGTGATTGATAATCGCCGAATGCGCCGGGAACTGGATCATATGCAGTCTGAACAGGCCGCCATCCAGCAGCAAGCCACAACGTTAAACCGCCAAATTGCAGAGCGAACGAGTCAGGCCGAGCAATTGACCCAGGAACTGGCCCAGTCACGATCATTGAATGCCCAGTTAGAACAGAAGTTGAATACCATCAAACCCACCGTGGTTCAAAGCGTGACGGAAGCGGTTATTTCGTTTGTGTTGAAAGCCGGGAGGGTGCGCGGTGAAGAGCCGGAACAACAAATCGTGATCAAAAACCCTAAAGCCACCGTGGCGTTAAAATTGATGCTCCCCTCGCAAATGAAAGCCACGTCATTTTCGGCTAAACTGGCCACAACAGAAGGCAACACCAATCAGTCTTTTGTCTGGTCAACCACAAACCTGAACGCCCAAACTTCAGGCCCAAGGAAATATGTCACCTGTGTGCTTTCAGCCCAGGTGCTCACCCCAGATACATATATTTTGACCTTGACCAGCAGTTCCGTAGACGTAGACGGCGAAGAAACCGATTTTCAGTTTAGTGTGAGTGAATAGGGTTCCGCTGGTGTCTTCCAGAATTGGCTGAAGCCTGGCATAAAATCTCACCCAGAGAGTGGGAATGTTGTGGATACTGTATTGACCTCACTCTTTTTATCCAAACCCAGGGGATGAAGGAAAAATTTGTTGCCTGATTGCTCCAGGTTTTCGCGATTGCTCCAGGTTTTCTCTGGGGCGTGGCCTCAGTGGTGTAATCCCGCAAGCGAATGAGAATAAAGGGTATAAAATAAAGACAGCGCCAGCAAACTGGAAGAATGGCGGTGGAAACGAGCTGTAGCATTGAAAAAAGACGGCTGGACAGCAGGAGCTTACCGAAGATTTTTCAACCTTTTAGCCACGAGAACCACGGAAAATGCAGAAAAATCAAGCGCTTGCCAAATTCAAGATCTCTGGGAACTGACGATAAGGTGCGTACTTATGATTATGTTATTGCTTTTGATGATTACTCTGATGCCTTCTGATGCGGTGTCCCAAGTACCTGTGATCGAAAATGAGGTATCGAAAGAGGATATCACTGTCCAACTGTTACCATCAAAAGAAACATATTCTCTTGGGGGACCAGTTGAATTAACCCTGGTGATTCAGAATCCATCTCAAAAAGACATTTCATTGAATATTCTGTTTCCCTACAACTATCCAGGAGGGGATTATTACCCGAACGAACGGGGGCTTAGCTTTAGCCCTAAGAATAATCTGAATGATGTAACTCAAAGGAAAAAAAGTGGTGAATTTGCTTTTCCGGAAGTGCTGAATGGTCCTGTTGCTCCCTTGTTTTTATATTCGGGTGATTCATCAAAAGAAAATATCTATTTAAATAGATATTTAAATTTTCAAAAGCCTGGAAGATTTGAGATCAAGTATTCATTCAAAATCCATGCGAGAAGGGAGATGCAAGAAACCTCGACACTGGGGGTTGATTTAGAGTTTTCCAATTCGTTCTGGATCAATATTGAATCGGTAACGAATCAAGACCTCGATCAGGAACTAGAGAAGTTCTCAGAGAAACTCTTCTTGAAAAGTGAATTCGACCAGGAGAATTTCGAGACATTCGAAGGACTATGTTATTTGGATACCCCTCTGTCAATAAAATATATAGCAAAAGCCCTGGATCTTGAGGGAGCTGAGGTTGTTGCCGCTGCAATTCTGACCCGATTCAATACACCAGAATCACTTAAATATGTTGAGCAGGCTCTCGCCAGGTTCAAAAATACAAAGGCGAGAGTAATTCGATCTATCTTGTTTGAATCTCAAAAAAAAAGAGGGATACTCAGTTACCAGGTTATAAGAGATCTACTTTTAAATACAACTAATGAAATAACCATTCGATATACACTTCAATATATTCACGCAATGAAAGGAAAACATTTTCTATCAATTTTAAATCAATTTATTAAAACAAAAAATACCGATAAATATTTAAATAAATTAGCAAAACAAGTAAGAAGAAAAATATAACAAGAATAATTCTAAATTTAAGAACCTTGGGGCACCCCAATAAACGTCTTAACTGTTTTGAAGCAACAAAAATTAAACCCTTATTTAATCTTCGTACCCTCAATTTTTGGAATTCTCCTGGTATTGAAATAACTCAATGATTGGTTTCGATACCTGAAGAATGGAAACCCTTGACTCTTCCTGGTGTTCCAGTTTACGACCCAACTGAATTCAAATGGAAATAATGGTGACGTTGACTGACTCGTGCCAGGGGCAGACCCCTTTGATGGCCAGGATCGAAGCATTCACCATTTGACCATCGATTTCAATTTTGGTATTGCCCTTGGTCCGCAAGCCAAATGACCACTTCAAACTCGTCGCAACCCAGGTCGCCACCAGTTTCATTACCTCCAATGGCTTGAACTTGTTATTCGCCAGTAATCGTTCCAACCACTGCACCCGCCCCTCAATTTGGATTTTGAGCAGCATTTTCGTCGCAACTTTTGGCAAGTTCACACTTTGGGCGTACACCATTCCCGCCACCATTAAGTACCTTGTCATAAATTTCCTGAGATATTGGATTTGGTAAGTACTTGATTTTTTTTCTATGTTTTCCGTAGTGAAAATGTTTGGAAATTTTCGGTAAGGTACTTATAAGCACTACTTGTTAATTGAGTCAAAACTTCGCTCATTAATTCAAATGAAAGGATTTAGTGACCAGCGTTCGTTCGGCCACTCCGAATCCGTGCGGCATTGACATCACATTTGGGTTGCGTGGCGACCAGTTTTTGGAAGGTGTCTGAGGCAGATCAAAGGTGACATCAGTCACCAGAAAGGTAAAGGGGCTTCCCAATGCCACGTCGAAGGTCAGTTCCGCCCCGCTTTCCGGAAATCCCCAGTACCAGAGTGTTGCCCACCGGCTGGAAACGGGGTGGGAGGGAAACTGTAAATCCAGCAATCTTCCGTTTAACCGGCAAGATCTGAGCCCGCTTTCCTTTTTGAGCACAATTTTGACCAGACTGGCTTTTCTGGGTGAGGTTATTTTTACTCGAACGGTTCGGATTCCAGCCTGGACCTGGTCTTCCAACAGGTCAATGGTCGGTGTCAGAAGTGCGACGGTCGGAGCACTCTGGTTGAGCAACTGGTACTGCCCTTCCGGGAAGAATTCCGATACAGGGCCGGGTCGTGCGTCCGGCTCAAAAAATTGGGAGGTCCATTCGCTGCTGTATTCATCCGTGCTCGCCCAGATAGCTTTTCCGGTATCGGAATTGAGCACATAAAAAATGCTGTCGGGCTGTTTATGACCTGAGTCATAGCTGGAAACGAGACTCCCGGCCAAAACCAGCGCCAGTGCCGCTATTCCGGTCACAGCCTGACTCGCCAGGCCAATCCGGTTTTCAATCAAACCAAGTGGCAGCACCAGTAAACCCAGCAAAAAGCATTCAAACAAACCACTGACCCAGGCCATGTCGAGCGGCAGCCCGACAAATAAAAAATAGGTCACCGGAGCAATCACCAAGAATCCCGGCAATGCCCCGGCTATGCTGTACACCATCGCTGTGGACACAGATCGGACGGACGCCGGTTTGGCAAATGTCAAAGTCACTCCGACAAGGGCGCCGAAAAACGGCCACACAAACAAATAACTGGCTCCGGGCCAAAGCAGCGTCGTCCCAATTCCACCTGTCAACCACCAGGCCAGCGCTCCGGTTGACAGGTCAAACACACTGGTTGTTTTCCGAAATCGGCTGTAAATACTGACAGCGGTACACAGGGCAAACAAGGCAAACCCGGCCTGAAAATAATGCAGATGATACCAGTCGCTCCAGGAAACAGGTGATTGCCGGACTCGAAGTGCCCCGGTAATCCACCAGAATAACCCCATTCCACCTGCCGAAATCAGGGTGAAGAGTCCAAATGCCCCGATTCCAGTCTGGATTCCGGCTCGGCTCAGGTATCCGTGATGGATTCCACGGTTGATCGCCCATCCAAACCAGCCGATTGCCAGGACCAGAATCACCCACACCCAGCCTTGTGAATAGTGCAGCAAAACGCCTTGAAAAAGCGTGACATAGACGGCATCGGTGGCGGTGCGGTTTTTGAGATCAAGGTCGGCGAAATGCCGGGTCAACGCCAGCGCCTGCCCGCCATGATGCTGGATGCTGCGCGGGTCAAGGTTTTCGAGGTTGTCCTGTTCGGTGTGATAGTGAAACGGAGAGTCCAGAAAGGCGAAGTTGAACCCCGGCATCCCGGCCCGCTTAAACACTTTGAAGTCAGTCAGATTGGGCAGGAGCTTATAGGCTTCCTGGAAAAATGAATTGGTTTGCATTCCGGCATCAGCTTTGGCGGCTTCCGCAATCAACCAGCCGTTGCCATCACTGGTTTCAAACAACAGCGATTTTCCGCCTGTCCCAGCCGCTTCAAAGTTCAAGACCAGCCCGACGTCTTTAGCCCAGGGATGTTCATTGACAAACCCCTGGGCGCCGAGCAGGCCGACTTCTTCGCCATCGGTCAACAGCACAATCACGTCATTTTTGAATTGCCGACCGGATTGAAGCGCCCGCGCCGTTTCCAAAATGGCGGCAACCGAAACCCCATCATCGCTGGCCCCAGGCCCGGTTGGAACAGAGTCATAGTGGGCGACCAGCACAATCGCGCCAGTGGATGCCGTGCCCGGAATACGGGCCACGATGTTTTGGACATCGCCAATATTGATCGCAAAATCATCCTTTCGAATGACGGTTGAGGCAGATTGAACCTGTGGATCCAGACCCAACCCGCGCAATTGCTCCAGCAGATAGGTTCGAACTCGGGCGTTTTCAGGTGATCCAATCGGATGCGGTGCCCGCGCAATGTGTGGAAGGTACTGAAAGGCTCGCTCAGCCGAAAATTCCGTGGCCGGGGCCGAGGCTGGCACCACTGGCGGCGGTGAAACTTCAATCCGGCTGTACCAGATGCTGCCCGCCAGCACGAGTCCGACAAGCCCTGCCGCCAGGAACCCCGCCGAAGTCGAAACCGGCGGTACAATCGGTTTTTTCGTGTGATCAGGCACCGTTGTACCAGCCTGAGACGGTTTTGGCGGAGAGGAATGTTCAAACCCGACGTCTTCGAGTTCAATATCCAGGTTTCGCAGGCGGGGCAGAAGACTTCCCGCACCGACTGAAACCACAATCAACACCCCAATCACAACAAACAGCAGTCCGATACCTCGACCGTGGCCAGTTCCAAGAATGGTGCCAAGCGAGGCTGCGAGCGGACCACCCTTGACCAGCAACGGTTCAAACACCCGGTCCGCCAGTGGACCAGCCACCAGAAACGCCAGCGGCATCGTCGAAGTGGCAATCAAGGTGCTGAGTGAAAAAACACGCCCCTGCATCGCCGGCATCACCTTGGTTTGGAGCAGGATGGTCGAGCATCCATTGACCAGCTCCAGGCAGAAAAAAATACAAAAGGCGGAAATTGCCACCAGCGGCAGCGAGGGTCTCAGACCTGCCGTGGCAATAAACACACCGCACAGGGCGGCAAACCAGAGCAGGCGGTGTGTCCGGCGCCCGGCGCGCCCCATCCAGCCCATCGAAAGGCTGGCACATAAGACACCTATGCCGCCCAGCGTCATCACTGACCCGAGCGCTGCCGGATGAAAACTCGAAAGAACCAGCGGTGTTGCCAGCGCCACCACCAGACCCATAAAAAAATTGACCACGCCAAAGAGCACCATCAATTCCATCAATCCACGCTGCGTGGCCAGATAGTGCCAGCCTTCAGCCGCCGTCGAAAGCAGCGAGGTTGCCGGTTTCTTTTCGCTGGTCTGAGTGGCAGGCTGTGGAATGTGAACCACCGCCAGTGTTCCAATCGCAATCAGAAAAGAAGCCAGGTCAACGATGAGCACGCCGGACACCTGGATTTTGGCAATCAAGGCTCCGGCCAGGATCGGGGCCACTATTTGAGCAACCCCAGTGGCCAGTTGAACCAGTCCGTTGGCACGGCCAAGGTCATGTCTGGTCACCAGATATGGAATTGAAGCCGAAAAAGCCGGGCTCTGAAACGCTGCAAACGCCGCACTCAACGCCGTCGCCAGGTAGACGTGCCAGACTTCGAGTTTTCCGTAATAAAGCACCACCGCCAGCATCAACGTGCTCAGCGCCGCGCCGGCAGTGCTGACAATGAGTGACCAGCGCCGACTCCACCGGTCAATCACGGCGCCAGCAAACGGGGTCACCGCAATAAATGGAAGCACCGCTGCCAGCGAATTGAGTGCATATTCGGTTGCCGCCCCCGAACGTTGATAAATCCACACCCCCAGGGCAAATCGGGTCAACCCTGAACCAGCCAGCGAAATAAATTGCCCGACCAGAATCAAATAAAAGGAATGAAGCCCATCATCCAGGCGATGTTCAACAGGCGGAGTTTCAATGAATTTTGTGGTCATATTTTTGGGGTTCAGGGTTTAGGGTTTAGGGCTCAGGGTTTTCGATATTTCGTCCTTTTTCCCCCTTTAATCCCCAAACCCTGAACCCTGAACCCTGAACCCAATGGCTTCTTCCCTCAGGCAGGCTGAAAGCTGGTCGGTGATTGCCGTCACATTTGGTTCCAGGAGCAATGTCCGGTGATTTCCGGGCACCGGAAACACCTGAAGTTGGCCCTGGATCCAGGCATTCCAGCCCAGTGTGGGGTCGTCATTTTCCGCATCGGTTTCCAGTGCCCGAAAGAGTACGACATCCCCTTGATATGGCTGGGGTTGATAGGTCCGCATGGCTTCGAGGTTGGCCCGGTACACCGCCAGCAATGCCCTGGCGATGGAATGACCTCCTTCAGGAAGCACCGTTCCCGCTTCACTGGCCAGTTTCAAAACGCAGGAAATCTGGGCTTCTTCGTCCAATTCGAGCAAGTCGCGGTACAAAGCAGGAAGGTCGCGGCCAAGCTGTTCGGCCATTTCCCGAATGGCCCGCACCACAACCAGCGTGTCCCAGGCTTTGGGATGTGACAGGTCAACGCTTCTGGCCCATTCGACCCCTAACTGGTCGTCCAGTTGAGGTGCCCAGCTATCAAACAAAGCCAGAACCTGAATTTCTTCACCTGCTGCTTTGAGCTGGCGGGCCATTTCAAACGCCACCACACCACCCATTGACGCCCCACCGAGAACATAGGGGCCACTGGGCTGAACTTCACGCAGGGCCAGCACATACCGTTCGGCCATTTCAGCAACCGAGGTCAACGGCGCCTGCCGGCCATCCAGCCCGGTTGCCTGAAGCCCCCAAAATGGCTGGTCAGTTCCCAGACGGCGAGCCAGGTCGGCATATCCGAGCACGTTTCCACCCGCTGGATGAACGCAGAAAAACGGCGTCCGCTGGCCTTCGGGCTGAATCGGCGTCAATGGGGACCAGACGGTTTCGGAAATGGCTTGATCCAGACAGCGGGCCAGTTGTTCGATAGTTGAATATTGAAACAGCAGTGCCAGCGGGAAGTCCTGATTGAATTGCTGCTGAATCTCGGCCCGGAGCCGTACCGCCAGCAGTGAATGCCCGCCCAGGTCAAAGAAATTGTCCAGCACGCCAACCTGTGGCCGCCCCAGGATTTTGGCCCAGATCCGTTCCAAAATGACTTCGGTCGGCGTACGCGGGGCGACCATCTGGCGCAAGGCAATTGCTTCGCTCCAATCCGGAACCGGCAGGGCGTGACGATTGAGTTTGCCGTTGGGCGTTAACGGAAGCGCCTCAAGGATGGTAATCGCTGCCGGCACCATGGGTGCTGGCAAGGTAGCTTTGAGCATCTCGCGCAACCCGGTCAGGTCCGCTGGAAATCCGGCGCGTGGAACAACATACCCGGCCAGTCGCTTTTCTTCGCTTGAAACCGGGATTGCCACCACAACGGCTTCTTTCACCCAGGAGCAAGTCAGGAGTTTGGCTTCGATTTCGTTTAATTCGATCCGGTGCCCGCGAATTTTGACCTGGAAATCCCGCCGCCCCATAAACTCCAGCGTTCCATCTGGTTGAAAGCGGCCAATGTCGCCGGTTCGATAGCGTCGGAAACGTGAATCCTGGTCATCCACGGCAAATGCTTTTTGGGTCAGGTCAGGCCGATGCCAGTATCCGAGCGCCACAAACGGGCTGCGAATCACAATTTCCCCGGCTGCGAGCGGGGCCACGGGTTCGCCATCGCCATTGAGCACCAGTACCTGGGTCTCAGTGACCGGAAAGCCAACCGGAACGGTGCTCCCGGAAACCATACTTTCGCGGTTCATAAACTGCTGCAAGGTAATGGTTGACTCGGTGGGACCAAGACCATTCACAAACAAACAGTGGCCTGGAAAATGTTCGACAAATTGATCAAAGTCGCGTTTGAACACTTCTTCGCCGCCCAGTACCACCAGTCGAAGCGATGTCAGGTCAATTCCGGCATTCAACGTGGTGACAAAATAGCGGTACACCGTTGGTGTTGAGTGGTAAATCGTGATGCGTTGGTCAACCACCCAGGCCGGCAACCGGTCAAGTCCATTGGTGCGCACATCAAACGGGCACAGCGTCGCTCCGTTGAGCAATGCCCCAAAAATGTCCATCACCGCCGCGTCAAACCCATAAGCCGCCAGCCACGACAGCCGGTCTTCCAGACAAATATGAAGCTGGTTGGTGTAAGCCCGGCAATGATGGAGCACATTCCGGTGGCTTTGGATCACGCCTTTGGGTTTCCCCGTCGAACCAGAGGTATAAAGCAGGTACGCCACATCATCAGGTGCAGTCCGGTTTGTCAAAACCCCTTCGGATGTAAGGCTGGGGATTTCATCCACCGAACAATGTTCCGGCACGAAATGAGCCAGTTTTGATGCCAGTTCAAGGTGGTTATCATCCCACACCAGGGCGCTCACTTCGGCATCGGTCATAATGTCAATTAACCGTTCAACTGGATGCGATGGATCAAGCGGCACGTAGGCAAATCCGGTTTTCAACACACCCAAAATGCCGATGATGGTTTTTTCATTATGGCCAAGCAGCAACCCAATCCGGCCTTTTTCAGTTGTGACGCGTTCCAGAATTGTCCGTGCCACCCGGTCTGATTCGGCATCGAGCCGGGCATAAGTCATTTCAACCGTTGTGGTTCTGACCGCGATCCGGTTGGGGAACTGCCGCGCCTGTGCCTGGAAACGATCTGGAATGGATTGCTCAACCTGCCCGGCTGAAAAGAAGGTAAATGGGTTTTCCGGCACTGGCATCGGGGCCGGAACGGGGGGCGTTTCATCCTGGGCAAAAAGCGGCAGTACTGAAAGCCGTTGCGCTGGGCGAGTTACCGCACTGTCGAGCAATACTGAAAACTGGGTGAGCCAGCCGGAAATGGTTGCGGCTTCAAACAAATCAGCGTTGTAGACAAAATGCAGCACAAGCTGTTCGCCTTCTTCGCCAACGTAAAAATTCAGGGCATAGAGTGCGCGCGGGTCGCCGGCTTCCATCAATTCAAGTTGCAATTCCGGCAGCGCCAGGGTCGTCCGGGGTGTGTTGATGAGATTGAACATCACGTCAAACAACGGAGGCCGCTCGAGGTCGCGCTCTGGCTGAAGTTCTTCGATCAATTTTTCAAAGGGCAAATCCTGGTGGGCATACGCGCCGAGCGCGACTTCTTTGACTCGGGCAACCAGTTCCTGAAAGGTTGGGTCCCCGGAAAGGTCGGTTCGGAGCGTCAATAAATTGAGGAAAAAGCCAATCAGCCCTTCGGTTTCGGCCCGGTTACGGTTGGCAATTGGAACTCCGACCGCGATGTCTTCCTGTCCACAATGTCGCCCGAGGAACACCTGAAACCCGGCGAGCAATGTCATAAAGAGCGTTGCATTTTCAGCCTGCCCAAAAGCTTTGACCGCGCGGGACGTTTCAAGCGGTAACGTGATGGATTCCATTCCGCCGCGATGGGTCGCCGGGAAAGTTCGCGGATGGTCAAACGGCAATTCCAGCGGCGTGATGCCTTCCAACTGTGTTTTCCAGTAGGTCAGATGTTTGGCGAGCACCGCACCTTGCAGGTGACGGCGTTGCCACGACGCAAAATCAGCATATTGCAGCGGGAGCAGGTTGAGTGTCGGCTGGTGGCCCTGGTGAAAATCACGGTAGAAAGCCGCCAGTTCGCGAATCAGTACCCACAATGACCAGGCATCGGAAACGATGTGGTGCATCGTGAGCGCCAGTACAAATTCCTGGTCCTCAATTTGTGCCAGACCGGCGCGAAAGAGTGGTCCCGATGCCAGATCAAAGGGCCGTTCAGATTCTTCGCGGACAAATTGCTGAATGGCGGCTTCGCGTTCGGCTTTTGAGAGGTCCCGGAAATCGCGCCGGCCAATCGGAACACCAGCAACCGGGTTGATGATTTGCACCGGCTGGCCGTCAATTTGACGAAACACCGTGCGGAGTGATTCGTGGCGGTCCACCAGCGCCTGCAAACTGTGCTGGAGCGCTGAAATGTCCAGATGCCCTTTGAGTCGAACAATTTGCGGCATATTGAACGCCGAGCCACCGGGTTCAAACTGATCCAAAAACCAGAGCCGTTGCTGTGAAAATGAAAGCGGCAGTGTCTCATCACGCGACACTGGAATGAGCGGCGCTTCGGTGTCGCTTTCGCCTGACGCCTGCAGGTCCGCGATAAACCGGGCCATTTCTTTGACGGTCGGGGCTTCAAAAACAATTCGCAACGGAATATCCAGTTCGAGTTCGCCCCGGAGCCGTGAAACCAGTTGCGTGGCCAGCAGGGAATGACCGCCGAGCCGGAAAAAGTTGTCCTCGACGCCGATGTGTTCGATGCCCAGCACGTCAGTCCAGACGTTGGTAATGGTGGTTTCCAGTTCGGTTTGCGGTGCGACGTAGGCGGCTTTCAATTCAATTCGAAAACTATCCGGCGCCGGAAGGGCCGCCCGGTCCACTTTTCCGTTGACGGTCAGCGGGAACGATTCCAGAACCATAAACGAGGCGGGAACCATGTAGTCGGGCAGTTTTTCTTCAAGAAAGTTTCGTAGCCGTGGCACCAGTTTTTTGGCGATTTTTCCAACCAGCGGCGCATTGGTGTACGAGCGCAGCGCCAGGTCCGGCACGCTGGTGACGGGTTTGGTTACCACTTCGGTTTCCTGGCTTTGCAGGGTGGATTGGAAGCTGATGAACGTGGCATCAAAACAGGTCGGGTCGCTTTCAGACCAGGAAATTTCCACGCCGTAGCCCAGTTCTTCCCCGATTTGCCAGATGGTTTCGGGATCCACAGCATCTGGTACCGCCGCCTGCCCAGCCGCGTCTCGCAAGGCCCCAACGGTTTTGAGTCCCTGGTCTTTCTTGAGCAATTCGGAAATGAGACGGTCCGTGATCAACCGGGCATTGGGAATCCGACGTACAATCAGGGCATCGGCTTCTGACGTCATCAGATGACGTCGGAAAAGCGCCGGGGTTAACGAGCGGTGCTGCCAGTCAAGCATCTCTTCTGAATCGCGCGAATGCACCCCGCCGCCAATTTGCAGCATGACGTCATAGCGATAACAGGTCAGTTCATTGTGGCTGCTACCGCGTCGAAGCTGGATTTGAACATTGCGGATTTCGGGCATCTGACGCGCCAGGGCGTGGAAAAAGGCCGGGTCAATCACCAGTTCTTCTTCCTGGGACAGCCGTTTTTGAACCAGATGGCGGAATTCTTCGAGCGGCATGTCATCTGGAACCTGTTGTAACTGAACGGCGGTGTGGAACAGGTCCAGTACATTTCGGTTTCGCAGGTCACCCAGGTAAATACAGCCGCCGGACGCGGTGGCCGTCACGGCCTTGTGTACCACTTCGACCAGATATTCGCAGGATGGGAAATATTGGGCGACGGAATTGATGACAACCACGTCAAATGACCCGGCTTCCACGCCTGAAAAATCTTCGGCGGTTCGTTCGCTCAGGGCAACTTGTGGCATTGGTCGGTCACGGAGCACGTTTTCAATGGAACGAAGTGCGGCCACGGAAAAATCATTCCCTCGATATTCACGGCACACCGGCGCAATCCGAAACAAGAGCAACCCCGAGCCACAGCCGATTTCATACACTCGTTCTGGATTCCAGGCCAGGATGCGATCAACGGTCTGGTCCACCCATTCGCGCATTTCCTCGGGCGGAATTGCCTTTCCGGTCAGACTGCTGTTCCAGCCGGCGATATTAAACGTGGGGTCGGTTTGAGGCATTTCCGGACCTTTGGTGTAAGAATGCTCAAAGACCTGGTGCCATTGCTTGATACTCTCAGTCGGCAGGGCATTGAGGCTGGCTTCTTCTAAAAACTCAATCCGGCTTTCAGGCACGATATAGGCAGCCAGGCTTTTTTCACCACCCAGCCCATCGCGAACCAGCACGGCAGCATCCCGCACGGCTGGATGTTGCCCCAACACAGTTTCAATTTCGCCCAGTTCAATCCGGTAGCCACGGATTTTCACCTGCGAGTCTGTGCGTCCCAAAAACTCCAGGCAGCCATTATCCAGAAAGCGCGCCGTATCGCCGGTTCGATAGAGGCGTTCGCCGGGTTCAAGGCTCCACGGATTGGGAATGAACCGCTCGGCAGTGAGATCGGGGCGACCAACATAGCCACGTGCCAGTCCGGTCCCGGCAATGAAAAGTTCACCAGTCACCCCAACCGGCACCGGTTGCATATCGGAATCAGCCACATAGAGCCGCAGGTTGGAAATTGGCCTGCCAATTGGAACCATGCCGGAGCCCAGGTCTTTCGGCTGGACTTCATACACACAGCACCCAACCACTGTTTCCGTCGGGCCATATTCATTGATCAGTTTGACCTCGGGGGCATTCCGCCGCCAAAAGGCGAGGTGCTCGGCTTTGAGGGCTTCGCCGCCGATGACAATGGTTTTTGGCTGGCGGTCAGCATCGGCTGGAGTTAAAAGCTGGTTGAGGGCCTGGAGGTGTGCCGGCGTGATTTTGAGCAGACTCCAGTCGGTATCGGTCCGCAGTGTTTCGAGCAAGGCTTCAATGCCCTGCCCTTCCGGCACCAGATGGATGGTCTTTCCAGTCAGCAGCGGCAGAAAGAAGCTGGTCACGGTCAAATCAAACCCAAGCGAAGAATGAACCGGCGCGCCATGACCGGTTTCCGGAGCATAGGCTCTGGCCGCCCAGTGCAGGTAATTGACCACACCGCGATGAGACAACATCGCGCCTTTGGGTTTGCCGGTCGAACCGGAGGTGTAAATCACATAAGCCAGGGTGTCGAGTTCGGGTTTTTTGGGAATGGTTGCGGTCGAGGCCGTGATGCGTTCCCATTCGGTATCGAGGCACACCACGCGGACTGAAGTCGCCAGAAAATCATCAGCCAGAGACTGAGCGGTCAGTATCAGCGGCGACTGGGTATCGCTGACAATAAATGCTTTCCGTTCTTGAGGATATGCCGGGTCAACCGGAACATAGGCACCGCCGGCTTTGAGAATTCCCATCACGGCGACCACCATGTCAGGCGACCGGTCGAGGCACAGCACAACCGGAACATCCGGTCCGACGCCATTCCCGGCCAGATACTCAGCCAGTTGGTCAGCGCGGCGGTTGAGTTCGCGATAGGTCATCTTCCCGTGGCGCCATTCAACTGCCGTGGCATAGGGCGTTCGCTCAACCTGAGCGGCAAACCAGTCGTGAAGACAGACCAGCGGGTAGGGGGCAACCGTCTGGTTCCAGTCAACAACCAGCGCCTGTTTCTCAGCTTCAGTCAAAATCGAAAGCGAGGCAAGCTGCCGTTCGGGATGCGCAACCATTTGCTGCACAATGGTTTGCAGGTGGCTGAGCATCCGCTCAATCGTCGCCCGGTCAAACCGCCGGGTGTCATACATAATTCGGATATGGAGTTCGTCTCCGGGCGAAACCTGGACGCTGAGGGCAAAATTGGTTTTTTCAAAAAATCGGACATTCTGGAGTTCAATATCACCGGCAACTGCCTCTAAACTGTCTTCAATTGGATAATTTTCGAATGCAAAATTGGTTTCAAATAAGGGAAGATCACGGGGAACGTCGCTCCAGCCTTGGATTTCGGTCAGCGCCACATATTCGTACTGGCGGGTTTCAACCTGCTGATTTTGGAGCGCGGTAAAGAGTTGCAGCCCGGTCATTTTTGGCGTGAGTTGCACACGCGTCGGGAGCGTGTTGACCATCAGACCGATAATGGATTCCGCGCCGGGCAGCGTCACCGGGCGACCCGAAACGACCGTTCCAAAAACCACGTCTGATTCGCCGCCATAGCGGCTCAGGAGCACCGCCCAGGCCGCCTGCGCGATGGTGTTGATGGTCAGGCGGTGGGCATGGGCGAGCGATTTGACAGCGGCAGAGTCTTCACGGGTTAAGTTGATTTGGAGCGAGTCGTAATCTTCATCCCGGCTGGGCAATGCCCCCGGCGTATGGTCGGCCCCAAGCGGTGTCGGCGCCGAAAAGCCGGCCAGCAGGGTTCGCCAGTAGGTTTCAGCTTCGGCTGGGTCCTGATCCTGCAACCACAAAATGTAATCCTGATACGGTCGCGGCGTTTCAAGTTCGACCGGGTTTCCTTTGGCCAGGGCGCTGTAGCAGGCAAACACTTCGCGGTTGATGAGCGACCCGGACCAGCCATCAACCAGAATGTGGTGATGGCTCCAAATCAGGTGAAACACCTCGTCTTCGACCCGAATGAGCGTGAACCGCATCAGCGGCGCTTCGGTCATATCAAACCCACGCCGCCGGTCTTCCTGGAGCAAAAAATCCAATTGCCGTTCCTGTTCGGTGGATGGCAACCCGCGCCAGTCCCACTCAACAAACGGCACCGTGGCCTGTTTATGAACCACCTGGACGCTTGATTCCAGACCTTCCCAGTGAAACGAGGTCCGCAAAATAGCGTGGCGGTCGGTCACCATTTGCCAGGCCTGCCGGAGCGCGCCGACGTTGAGTTTTCCGCGCAAGGTAAAGCAGAACTGCTCAAAATAGACGCCGGATTCCGGCGCCAGCAGGCTATGGAACAGGAGACCTTCCTGCATTGGCGAAAGCGAATAAATCTGTTCAATCGAGTCAACGGTCATTTCTTAAAACCTTTCTTTCGGCTCAAGCTCAACATCAGCGTGTCGAGGTCTTTCTGGCTGATTTTGGCGCCAGGGAAATCTGAAGGAGTGAAGCCACCGGCATCCGGGGTCAGACAGTGGCGAATGAGCGCACGCAGGGCTTCGACATAGTTTCCACACAGCGTTTCAACCGTGGCGCGGCGGTGCCGGTTGCGGCTAAAAGCCCAGTTGACCTGCAGGCGGTTTTCTCCGACGTGGGCATTGATTTCAAACGTGTGGCTACGGGCAGCCAGCGGGCTATGGTCACTGGCTTTTGGTTCCTGGGCCGGAACAAACCGCGAATCTGCCGCCAGCACCTGGTCAAACTGGCCCAGGTAGTTAAACAACACTTCGGCCTGTGGCAGGGCGGCCAGCCGCGCGCGGGTTTCGGCTTCCGGGCTCAAATAGCGCAGCAACCCGTGGCCGGTTCCTTTGTTTGGAATTTGCCGCAACTGGTCTTTCACGGATTTGATGGCCTCACCCGGCTGGGTTTGGCGGTTTACTTCCAGCAACACTGGAAAGACCGTGGTAAACCAGCCCACGGTGCGCGACACATCCGGGGCGTCACCGATTCCGTCGCGGCCATGTCCTTCAAGGTCAACCAGATGCGTGCTGGTGCCGGTCCAGTGCCCGAGCGTCATTGCCAGCGCCGTCACCAAAATATCGTTGACCTGGGTGTGATAGACCGACGGCACGTCGTGGAGCAGGGCCCGGGTTTCTTCAGTGGTGAGCGACAGGGTGACGGTTTCGGCTGAGGCTTCCGTGTCGGCACCTGCTTCGACGTCCACTGGCAGTTTCGAAATCCGTTCCCGCACCGGTGTCGTCCAGTACCCAATTTCCCGCTTGAGCGCGTCTCCCTGGGCAACCGTCTGAAGGTAGTGCGCCCAGTGTTTGAAAGATGTGGTTTTGGCCGGCAGGACAGGTGATGGTCCCTGTTCGAGTTGTTCCAAAATAGCCTGAAAATCTTCAAGCAGGATGCGCCAGGAAACGGCATCCACCACCAGATGATGCGCGACCAGAAACAACCGGGCAGGAATGTCGTCACCAAAGGTCATCAACCCAACCTGAAACACCGGGCCCGTAGCCAGATCCAGGCTGTTTTGGAGCATTTCAGTGGCTTTGACAATTGTTTCCGGCCAGTCCCCTTCGGCCACGGCTGAAAAATCAAGGTGGATCAATGATTCGCACTCCGAAGGCGAGGCGTGAAACTGGCGCCAGCCAGCGGTGGTCCGGGCAAACCGCAACCGGAGCGCATCGTGATGCGCCACGAGCATTTGAACCGCTTGGGTCAGATTGGCAATTGAAACCGGGGTGCGGGCTTCAAACAGCACCGACTGGTTCCAGCGGTGGCGTTCAGCAAAATTCTGTTCCAGAAACCACTGCTGAATCGGTGTCAGCGGCAGGTGCCCAGAGACTTCGCCCTGCTCGGCGGTGAGAACCTGGGTGCTCCCGGCAACAGCGGCCAGTCCGGCAATCGTCGGGTGTTGAAACAATTGTTTGGGCGTCATCCGAACCCCGGCGCGATTGGCACGCGCGACAATTTGGATGCTCAAAATCGAGTCTCCGCCCAGGTCAAAGAAGTTGTCGTTGACGCCAATGGTTTTAATTCCCAGCACTTCTGACCAGATTTGGCTCAAAATGTGTTCGACTTCGGTTTGTGGTAATTCAGGTGATTTGCTGGAGGTGGCGGTTCGTTCCGGAATCGGCAATGCCCGGCGATCTATTTTTCCGCTTCGAGTCAGTGGAAAAGCGTCGAGTTCCACAAACACCGACGGCACCATGTAATCAGGTAACTGCGCTTTCAGAAATTCAGCCAGCGGCGGTTGAAAGCCAGAGACATCCGCTTTTCGCGTGACGTAGGCCACCAGCCGCCGGGCATTGGCCGCCGGGCTGGCTTCGTTGAGCGGTCGGGCCAGGACAACCGCTTCGCGAACATCGGGATGACGTTTGAGCACGGCTTCAACTTCGCCCGGTTCAATTCGGAAGCCGCGAATTTTGACCTGTTCATCCATGCGGCCCAAAAATTCCAGCGTGCCATCAGTTCGCCGTCGGACCCGGTCTCCCGTCGCATAGAGCCGCGCACCAGGAACACCGCTCAATGAATCAGGAATAAAGTTTTCGGCAGTTCGACCCGGATGATTGAGGTAGCCGCGTGCAATCCCGGCACCACCCAGAAACAACTCGCCCGGAACGCCCGCCGGGACTGGTTCCCAGCTTCGGTCGAGCACATACGCCTGGGTATTGGCAATTGGGCGGCCAATCGGAATGACGCCAGTGGGTTGAGCTGGCTCGCAACGATGGAAAGTGGCACCGATTGTGGCTTCGGTCGGGCC
>CAZXCE010000056.1:0-22880 GCA_964639175.1 uncultured Clostridia bacterium | reverse complement strand
TCATTCTTCATTCTCAATTCTTCATTCTTCATTCTTCATTCTCAATTCTTCATTCTCTGTTTTTCTCTTTCCCGGAGACATTCATCATGCTTCTCGATCCGCAATTAAATTTGACATTGCGTCCAATGCAATACCCGGTTTTTTATGAAATGTACCGTCAGGCGATCCGCAACACCTGGACAGTTGACGAAGTGGACTTCTCGACTGATCTGGCTGATTTGCGCTCGCGCCTGACCCCGGCTGAACGTCACCTCATCAACCGGCTGGTCGCGTTTTTCGCCACGGGTGACTCGATTGTGTCCAACAATCTGGCCTTAAACCTCTATAAACACATCAATTCGCCCGAAGCGCGCATGTATCTGTCGCGTCAGTTGTATGAAGAAGCCCTGCACGTTCAGTTCTATTTGACGCTACTCGACACCTACATTCCTGACCTCGACGAACGGGCCCAGGCATTCAAGGCGATTGAAAGCATTCCCTCGATTCGTGAAAAGGCGCAGTTCTGCTTCCGCTGGATGGATTCGGTTCAAAACCTGGATCAACTCAACACGATTGAAGAGCGGCGGCAATTCCTGCTCAACTTGATTTGCTTTGCCACCTGCATCGAAGGGCTCTTTTTCTTTGCCGCGTTTGCCTACGTTTATTTCTTGCGTTCAAAGGGGTTATTGCACGGACTGGCTGCCGGAACCAACTGGGTCTTTCGGGATGAGAGTTGTGTTGCTGATGGGACTGAAGTATTGACTCCGCGTGGATGGGTGGGTTTTCGAGATCTGAACGAGGCTGACCTTGTCGCTCAATTTGATTTACAAAGCAATGCCATTTCCTTCGTCCGCCCCTTACGAATTATTCGCAAACGATATAGTGGCCCTATGCACCGATTTCAACATCGCAAGGGAGGAATGCATCAGTTGCTAACTCCTGATCATGATATGGTGCAAAAGTGGGCCTATCAGAGACAATATTCGAAGTGTAAAGCTGATGCCTTTGTACCGAACGGTAAGAAACAGATCCCGGTCTCTGGCTATAAGGACGGAACTCAAGATGTGCTTGATTTGGTGGACCGTTTCAAGCTTGCATTTCAAGCTGACGGATCAATGGATGACCGATACACAGGGGAACGATGCGGTACCATTCCCGTTCGATTCACGTTTACGAAAGAACGTAAAATCAACCGACTTCGACAAATCCTCGACGAGTTAGGTTGGCCCTTTGCCACAACTCAACGAACTGATGGACAAACCCAGATCAAGGTGGATGTCCCAGTCGAACATAAACCCAGTAAGCTTTTGCGGGACTGGGTGGATATTTCTGATAAAACTAGCGGATGGTGTAGAGAATTCCTGGATGAATTGATTCAATGGGATGGATATATTCCACCAGAGGGTGAAGCCTATTATCGCTACTATTCCTCGATTGAGGAAGCGAATATAGATACCATTCAAATGATAGCAGTGCTCTGTGGTCACCACGTTTCTCGTGGTACTCAAACGGATGAACGAAAAGCATCATATAACAAGGTCCATCGGGCTTACATCCACGAGATTGAAACGGTTAGTTGTGGAACCCTACTCCATACACTTGAAGAGTATGATGGTTATGTAAACTGTGTCACAGTTCCAACTGGGGCATTTGTAATTCGGTATGACGACAAAGTGAGCATCACCGGCAACTGTCATATGCACTTTGCATTTGAGGTCATCAAGACCGTGCGCCAGGAAGAGCCGGAACTCTTTGACGAAGAACTCGGCGAACGCATCGCCAGGATGATTGACGAAGCGATTGAGTGCGAAACGCTCTTTGCCCAGGACCTGCTGAGCCTGGGTGTTGCCGGGTTGTCAACCGGTGATATGCGTCAGTATCTGGAATATGTTGCCGACCAGCGGTTGACGATGCTGGAATTGCCGGTCCGCTACCACGCCCGCAACCCATTTCCATTTATGGACTTGCAGGACGTTCAGGAACTGGCGAACTTCTTTGAACGCCGCGTCTCGGCCTATCAGGTCGGTGTCACCGGCGAAGTGGCATTTAATGAGGCGTTTTGAGACTGTATGTATCTGTTTTGCTAATTGAAATTCAAAAATGGCACTGGTAGTGAAAGAGGGAAATAGCAACTTTCCCTCTTTTGCTATGTTCCCCGCAAGCAGCACCAACTTTGGATATTAGAAACATATGAATTTGTCTGTGTCTGGTGAGTCAACCCCGGTACCTCCTTCAATCCTATCCGTTCATTCCTGGCGAAGCTGGGTATTGATCATTTGTTGTGCTGTGCTGTTGTCGTTTGGCAGTTCGTTACGGAATGGGTTCGTTATTGACGATGAAACCATTGTTCAAATGAATCCGAAAGCAGCTTCAATAACTCAGATCAAGCAAATTCTTACCAATCATTACTGGGCTACGTCACCTGAAGGGGATACACAGGCGACCAAAGAGAAAGCAAACGTCTTTGCCTACCGTCCTTTGACGATTTTTTCGTTTGCACTCACGTCATCACTTTTTGGCATGAGCGAGAGAAACCACCATGCAGTAAATATCATTTTGCACCTCATCAATGCTCTCCTGACATTTTGGGTTGTGCGATTGTGGGTCCGATCCACCCCGGTCGCTGGGATAACAGGGCTGTTATTTGCAGTCCACCCGCTTCATGTGGAAGTTGTTAATCTCCTTGTCGGCCGATCTGAACTTCTGGCCTTTACAGGTGGAGCATCAGCGCTGGTCGCCATTTACTTTTTTTTTGAAAGTCCGAAACACCAGGTATGGTGGGGAATACTCGCTGGCATTTTATGGTTTCTGGGCCTTTGCGCGAAAGAAACAGGGGTGTTGTTCTTTGGGCTGACTGCATTGCTGATATGGTTTATTACCCTTCACAATGTGGCAACGCCGTTTTCATTGGAACGGCTCAAGATTGGGATACTGCAAACAAAGTGGCTCAGTTTCGCGATTATTGTACCGATTGGCCTGTATGCTTACCTGCGCCATATAGCAATTGGTGGATACATTGGCGTTTATAGTAGCGGCACGGTGAAAGTCAATGTCGAATTTATCTTTAACCCATTGTTTAACTTACCATTTGGCGACCGATGGATGACCGGGATGGTCTTGATTGGCAAGTACATTCAACTGCACATATGGCCTTCCCCTCTGCTGGTAGACTACTCATACAATATTATTCCAACGGTGACATCCGTTACCGACGGACGGTTTCTCATTTCGACCACGGTCGTGATTGGATTGTGTATTTGGACATTGTGGCAACGTAACCGCCAGCCAGTGTGCCTGATTGGAATGGTCTTCTGGCTCACAGGTATGGCTTGTTTTTCAAATATCTTTCTCCCCTTTGGAACCATTTTTGGGGAAAGGCTTATGTACACTCCCTCGTTTGGGTTTTGTCTGGTAAGTGCCTTTCTCTTGAAACAGCTTTGGGGAAAAACGCAACAACCTCTGGACCAACCTGCCCTACCCTCCAATGCTCCATCAACGCCACTGACTCCCATTTACTCAAAATGGCTTCACCTGGCCATAGTGGCTGGGGCAGGATCAGTTCTGCTGATTTCAATGGTGTACTGTCACGTGTCAAATGCCGTGTTTGTGAATACCCAAACCGCTATTCTCCACACCCTGGAACAAAGTGAGGGAAAGAGTGCCTGGCAATGGTATACCGTGGGTTGCCATTATGCGGCGGTTGGAAAATCTGAAGAGGCAGTATTTGCATTGAATAAATCCACTGAGATTTATCCGATAGATGATGCCTACGACACTCTGGCCCGGCTCTATATTTCACGGCAGGAAGCAGATAAAGCGGTACAGTCTGCTTATCGGGCAGTCGAATTGTCAAAAGATTGGTGGCCTTACCGGAAGCGACTGGCCATTGCACTTGTGCAAGCCGGAAAACCAAATGAAGCCGTTCTTGAGTTCAAAGAGATTCTCAAAGTTGAACCTCACGAACCATTAATCCATTTAAGTTTGGCTTTTGTCCAAAAAAAACTGGGACATTTGGTTGAAGCAGAGAGTCACTTTCAGGAAGCACTCAAGGGAACATCGCCCCAACCAATTGCTTATCAAGCTTTAGGCGACCTGTATCTGGCACAGGGACGAAGAGCAGAAGCCCTTACTGCCTTTCAAGCGTACCTCCAAACCAATCCACCGCCTGAAGAAACCAAACAAACTCAGGATAAGATAAAAATACTGCATCAGAAATTGCCCATGGCAGACAAAACCCGACCATGACTCCCAGTTTCTTCGTCGTGAGTACAAAGATTTTCCACCTATCAGACCACCAGTCCAAACGCGAATGAAACTTGATCTGGAAGCAGCACACGAATGTGCCAGGAACTATCTGGAACACCGTAAAAGGGGCTATGCTGCCAATCTTGAAGAGGCAAACTGGTTCCAGACCCACAGTCCAAAGCCTGATCAGCAATCTGATCGTCTCTCTTTGCGCCCAGTTCACTTTGTTCTCGATGAAACCTGGCATCTGGAGTATGAAGATTTTTTTCTTTTGGCGTTCAACTGCTGGGAAGAAACACCAGATGGACCAAAGGAAACGTTTCTGGCAGGCGGAGGACCAATGCTCGTTGATCGAGCGACTGGCCGGGTGTACTACCCGTTTACAGTGGAAGAAGACGAAGATATTGAACTGGTGTTTAAAAAGCGCAGATCCATCAAAGAGGACCAGAAGGACAAACCCATCTAAGTCGTTTGGAGCGATCCCGGATGAAACTTGATCTGGAAGCAGCACACGAACGTGTCAGAAAATATCTGGAACAGTATTCAAAAACCTTTCACGAAGAGCAAAACCGTGCTTTGGATTGGTTCATTGAACAACAACCAGATGCCAGAGAACGGCTGGAACCTTATCGTTCACAAATAGTTCTGATTCTCCTCGATGAAACCTGGCATCTGGAATATGAAGCGTTTTTTGTCTTTAGTCACAAATGTTGGGAAAACACAGTTTGGGGGCTTCAGGAAGTTTTAACGGCTGGAAGTGGTCCGATTTTGGTGGATCGAGAAACAGGCAAGGTGTACCACACTGGCTCGGGAGAAGATGACGATGATATTGAAGCACTTTTCCTCAAGCACAAAAATGCAAAAAATAAACTTTCCAACCAGCTATGAGTGATAGAAATGATCAAATAAATCAGCTTCAGTAATGAATGCACTCGCCTGTCGGTAAATAGCTTTTAAGGTACCCGCATCAAGCTCAGTATGATTTGGAACGGTCAGTGTCTGTTTCGAACCGCCTGTTAGAACAGGCTGCACTTTGATGTGACTCCCTCGTTGAGAAATTTTTTCAAATCCAAATAAAGCAAGAATCTTGAGGACATCACCACCGGAAAGACGTCTAAGCTTTGGCATAGGTCAATGGTTCCAGTTCATAATGAATCACAATCGTTGGACTTTCTGAAAATCCAAGTGCCAGCAAGTCTTCCCCCTCAAGATGTAACTCGATGGCTTCTTTGATGTTGACAGTCAGTTCATCCAGCGTCTTTGCCTGAGTGACAACCGGTAAATCCAGACATTCCGCCACGTAATAAGCTTCCCCACGAAACACATTGACCTGAATTTCTGTTTTCATAGCCTCACACCTGGTTTCAATTCTTCATTCTCACCCCACCCGCTCACGCAGGTGGTACTGACTTCTCTTTCTTCATTCCCCTCACGCTCCAAAGATCTCAACCTGAAATTCAGCCGCGTGAATTGAGATTTTTGGTTCACGGCGGGTGAAGTGGTGCATTTCCCGGCGAATCATCGGCAGCCCTCCGTGATGGACCGTGGCACCGTAGGCTTCGTTTTTCATAAAGGCTTTCAACCGTGGATTGGTCGGGAAACTCACGCCATAGAGTTCGACGGCTTTGCGCGGTAACCCTTTGGCAAAGGCCGGGTTGGCAACTTCGATCCGCCGGTCAAACACCACCAGTCGGATGCACTCTTCACGGGCGCTGTAATCCCGATGCACCAGCGCATTGGTCACGGCTTCCATTACGGCTTTGCGGGAATAGTTGGCCCGGCGATGGCTGGTTGGCCCCTGATGCGAAGCGCTTTTGCGATAGAGCGGCTGGTCGGTCAAATCAACGTAGCGATTCAAAAAGCCTTCGGCATATTCCGAAAGCGTTCCGATGTTTCCCGTAAAGGCAACCTGTTCAACAATTGGGTCGGTAACTGCGTCGCCTGAAAACCGTGTCGCAACCAGCCGGCTTCGTGGGAAAAGCCGCGCCACGCTTTTGCTTTTGCCAAACAGCAACAACCCAATCAAATTCGGGATGTATTCATCGGCTCGGGTAATTGCCAGTTGCATGTCCTGCAATACCATTGCCGTCGGATACCCGGCAGGGAGTTTCCCGGTATCTCCTTGTACGGCTTTGACATACGCCCAGACCAGCGATTCGTCAATATCATCAATGGAGGCCGGAAACCACGGAATTTGCTCGAAATGAGTTGGGCGATAGCGACGGAAAAGCTCGGGGATTTCGTCGAGTTCGGCTTCGCGCTTGACGGAGCCAACCCGGATATAGAATTTCTGGTCGCGAGTGGTGTGCGGCGCCCGCCGGTCATCAACTTCGAGCACCAGCACCCGCCGGCCATTGTCGAACGACACTTTGTCCATATAGGGATGGATCGGCGGAATAATGTCGTGCGCACAGACTTCGCGGAGTTCTTCCTCAACCCGGTCGGCATTGTCGAGGCCCTCAATCCGGCAGGTATCACTCACGCCAAATAAAATCGCACCGCCGCCGGTATTGGCGAGCGCCACAATTTCAGCCGCAATTTTTTCGGGATTGCTGAACCGGCTTTTAAACTCAACTTCGCTGTCTTCGCCTCCACGAACCAGGTCCAGTACCTCTCGCCGGTCAAGGGTCTGGTGGTTGTCGCGGGTGAACATGTGTTCAAAGAAAGAGCGTTCGGTCTCTGGCTCACGCCGGTTGGTGTGACCCATGCGAAATTTTTTTCGAGCCATACAATTTGCGCGATGCGCGGGGGGTGATGAGATATTGATCCACCCTTTGAAAAAGATCAGGGCCAGTCAATTCGGGGGATTCGCAGGCGTGGCAACTCAATGCGCGGCAGATCAAGTTCCGGCAAATCGAGCTTTGGCGCCAGGGATTCTAATGGAACCGTTCCTTTGAGTTTTCGCTCAACGTGTTTTTTGAAGAATAAAACAGGTACGTCAAATTCCGCACGGATTTCATATTCAAGCTGGGCACCGTCCAGCAAACCATTGAGGCCAACTTCTGGAAGCGCCATTAAATCAACAGTCAGCGGTAAATCAATCGAAAGCACTGATTTGGATGGAAGCTTCAGCGTGTCTTCATATTCCCCAACACCGCTCTGCACACCGTTGAGTTTGACATTAAATTTGAGATTTTTGATGGTCACCCCTGATTTTGGATTCAGAATATCCACACTGGCAATCAGGTCTGCCGTTCGAATCCGCAGTTTTTCCACTCGAATGCGCCGCAAGGTCAATTGTGGCTCGTCACGTTCGTCTTTCTTTTCGGCAACCGGACCTGCCCCTGCATACACTGACTCACCTGCCGCAACAAACACCATGCCTATCGCAACAACCAGCAAAATCAGTAATTTGGTGAGTATTTGAGTGTAAAGCATAGGGGTTGGAGTTCAGGTTTAATTCCCTTTTATGAGTTCGCTCGCTGATTGAGTTGAGCATCATTTCCAATGAACCACAAAAGTGCGTGAGTATCCAGTAGCAACCTCATTATATGTACTCCCTCCCATTGTGACCCATACTGGCCATACTCAGAGTACTTTTTTATTCGAAAACCCGGAACCCGGAACCCGGAACCCGGAACCCGGAACCCGGAACCCGGAACCCGGAACCCCGGAACCCTATTTCGCATCCAGCCAGTTGCTGCCCATGTGGACTTCAGCCACGAGCGGGACGTTCAGTTGATGAACCGTCTCCATAATTTCTTTGACGATTGTGGCCACGTGTTCGGCTTCGTCTTTGGGCGCTTCAAACAGGATTTCGTCGTGAACCTGCAGCAGCATCCGGGTTTTCAGGTCTTCGGCTTTGAACTGTTCGGCAATGCGAATCATCGCCAGTTTCATCAAATCAGCCGCAGCCCCTTGAATCGGAGCATTGATCGCTTCGCGTTCGGCGCGTGACCGCACCGTGTAATTCCGGCTGGTCAAGTCTGGGAAGCGCCGCATCCGACCAAACATCGTGCGAACATACCCGGTTTCGCGTCCTTTTTCCGGTGTTTCCTCCATATACCGCTTGATGCCCGGATAGGTCGCAAAGTAGCTATCAATCGCTTTTTTGGCTTCCTTGCGGCTAATCCCAACGTTGCGGGCCAGCCCAAAAGCACCGACGCCGTAGGCAATACCAAAATTGGTCGCCTTGGCCAGCCGCCGGGCCTGTTTGAGTTCTTCCGGTGTTTGCGCACCAAATACCGCGCGGGCAGTTTTGGTGTGGATGTCTTCGTTGTGGAGAAACGCTTCGGTCATCACCAGGTCACCCGTGATATGAGCCAGCAAGCGAAGTTCAATCTGTGAATAGTCAGCCGCAATCAGGATATTTCCGTCTTCGGCCACAAACGCCCGTCGGGTACGGCGGCCAAATTCGGTTCGAATCGGTATATTTTGAAGGTTCGGTTTGGTGGATGACAGCCGACCGGTTGCGGTTGCAGCCTGGTTAAACGTCGTATGCAGCCGGTGAGTCTGACCGTTGACCATTCGTGGCAGAACGGTCACATAGGTGTTGAGGAGCTTCTCATATTCACGGAATTCCAAAATCAATCGCGGCAATTCATAGGTTTCAGCCAGTTCTTCAAGGACTTCAGCACTGGTCGAAATCTTTCCGGTGGTTGTTTTCTTTGACACGTCATAGTTGAGCTTTTCAAAGACTTCCCCAACCTGCTGCGGCGAATTGATGTTGAATTCCTGTCCGGCAAGGCCATGAATCTGACCCGTCAGCCGATCCAGGGCCACATGGATTTCCTTTTCCAGGTCTGTCAGCGGCTGCGGATCAATTTTCACCCCGGCACATTCCATATCAAACAACACGTCAACCAGCGGCAATTCCATCGTCTCATAAATGCTGGCCAACTCGTCCATTTCCAGTCGTCCACGGAGCATCCGTGCCAGTCGGGAAGTTAAATCAGCCGGGTCATGGTCTTTGAACTCTGTTTCGCCAACGCCAAGGTAAGTCAAAGCCAGTGCCGGCAGGGCATACTCTTCCTGTTTGAGATTGGCATTGAGCAAATATGCAGCCAGCATCACGTCATCGTTGAGCCCTTCAAACCGAACATTTTTCCCAAACGGCAGGCCTTCAACGGTTTGGGAAAGCAAATCGTCCCCTGGTCCATAGGCGTGTGGAGGCCGGTTCAACGTATAGAGCGCACGTTTGGCATCGTGAACCTGTTTGGTAACCAGTCCATTTTCAAGCATTTCAGCCAGGGCTTCGCCAACTTGAAGCGAATTGAGAATCAGTTCCTGGTCAAGCTTCACCGCCTGCCCTGGCCCCAGCGAAACCGAACATCCGCCAAACGCACCGTTTTGCTCATCAACTGCAATCGCAAAGCTATCGTGGGCAAACAGGCTATCAATAAATTTCAGGGCTTCGTCGGCTTTGGAAATCTGGCGATAGGTCCGTTTGACTTCAACGGTTTGCACTGGTGTAGCCGCCCGGGCAGCAGTGGCGCCAGCGGAAAATTCGCGCATCAGGGCTTTGAATTCGAGTTCTGCAAAGAGCGCATACGCCGCCGCCGTATCTGGCGGACGCGCGGCCACCGTCGCCAGATCAAGGTCCACTGGCGCATCCTGATGGATCGTCACCAGTTGTTTGGCCAGCAAAATCCGGTCGCGGTTATCACGAAGTGACTCGCTATACACACGACGCTTGACCTCGGCAAAACCTTCCAGCGCAGCGTCCAGTGTCCCAAACTGTTGAATAATTTGAACGGCGCCTTTTTCCCCAATGCCCGGTGCTCCGGGAATGTTGTCAGAGCTATCGCCCCATAATGACAGCACATCAACGACCTTTTCCGGTTCAACTCCCATCCATTCAACCACTTCGGCTTTCCCACAGAGGATCATTTTTCCGCTTTTGTTATCTAGCCGCAGAATTGAAACGTGATCATTGACAAGCTGGGTCATGTCTTTGTCATTACTCACAATCACCGTTTCAATTCCCTGTTCGGTGGCTTTGCGGGCTAAGGTTCCGATCAAATCATCCGCCTCAAAACCTGACACCCTGGCCGTCGTCACCCCCAGCACATCGCAGGCTTTGAAAATGTAGGGAATCTGCGTTTGCAGATCTTCAGGCATGACTTCGCGATTGGCCTTGTATTCGGCATAGAGTTCCTGGCGAAACGACGGCTCTTTTGAGTCCATCGCGACCATAATGTAGTCGGGTTTATAGTCACCGATCACTTTGCGCAGAATGGAGATAAACCCAAAAACAGCATTGGTTGGAATGCCGGTGCTGGTTGCCAGTCCGCGAACTGCAAAAAAAGCGCGGTAGATATGCGCCATGCCGTCAACAATGAAGAGTTTTTTGGCCATATAATTGATTCACTTAGGGTTTAGGGTTCAGGGTTCAGGGTTCAGGTCAGGGATGAGGGTGGGAAATCAGAAAATAAGGACTGAAAAGGCGAACCGGACGAAAAAATTCTCAAAAACCCTGAACCCTGAACCCTGAACCCTGAACCCTGAACCCTTAAAAGTTCACCGCTCGCGCCAGAGATTATCAAAGCGGGTAAACTCTTTGATAAAAGCCATGTTTGCCGTTCCGGTTGGGCCGTTGCGCTGCTTGGCAATGATGAGTTCAGCCATTCCGGCATTTTCTTCGGTTGCGTTGTACACTTCGTCACGATAGATAAAGCCAACCACGTCAGCATCCTGTTCGATTGATCCGCTTTCACGCAGGTCAGAAAGTTGTGGTCGGTGATCAGAGCGTGTCTCCGAAGCCCGACTCAACTGGGACAGAGCAATCACCGGGACGTTGAGTTCTTTGGCCAGCGCTTTGAGGTCGCGGGAGATTTGCGATACTTCCGTCTGGCGATTTTCAAACCGTCCCTTGCCGCGAATCAACTGCAAATAGTCCACAATCAACAAATCCAGTCCATGCTGGGACATCAGCCGTCGGGCTTTGGCACGCATTTCCATGACGGTAATGCCTGGGGCATCGTCAATAAAAATCCGGGCTTGCGCCAGAACCTGGAGCGCCTCGCCGAGCGCTTTCCATTCATCTTTGTTGAGATATCCGCCACGCATACGTTGAGCATCCACTCGCCCTTGCGAGCACAGCATGCGCGTGACGAGTGATTCTTTCGACATTTCAAGTGAGAAAATTCCGACGGATTTGCCACTTTGAATAGCAATGTTTTCAGCCAGATTCAAACAAAAACTGGTTTTTCCCATCGAAGGACGGGCGGCAATGATGACCAGATCCGAGTTTTGCAACCCATTGGTCAGGCGGTCAAACTCTTCGAAATTTGTCATCAGCCCGGTTAACAAAGCCGAGCGCTTCGAGGCATCTTCGATACGCTGGAGTTCAGGCCCAGCCACCTCGGCCACCGAGACAAACCCGGCACGAATCCGATCTTCCCCAATGTCAAAAATCTGCTTTTCAATTTGGTCAACAATGCTTTCAGGGTCATCTTCCTGGTCCAAACACGAAGCGATCCCCTGCTGGCAAACACTGATCATTCGGCGCAGCATGGCTTTGCCTTTGATAATCCGGGCATAGGATTCAACATTGGAAGAATGCCCGACACCGTCTAGAAAACTGGTGAGAAAGGCCAGACCGCCAACCTGCTCCAGTTCCCCGGCCCGGGCCAGTGCCGATTGGAGCGTGACCGGGTCAATTGGCATTCGCTGCTCAGCCAGCAAAATCATTTTTTCATAGATGCGGCGGTGGCTATCACGAAAGAAATCGTCTGGTTTGAGGAGTTCAATTGCCTGATAACACAGGGCGTTATCAATCAGGATTGATGCCAGTACACCCCGCTCGGCTTCAATACTTGAAGGCAAAGAACGGTCAAGCATTGGATTCGGATTGGGCGCATTTTTGGCCATGAGACTACCTGTGACTCTATGATTGGGGAAAGTGGATTGAAGACCGGTATCAGGTCACGTTGGGGTGTGCAACCTGAAGAGCAAGTGCCACGGGTTTGCGATCTTGCTCGAAGCATCCACCAAAACACACTGTAATGAGCAGTGCCAGAAACAGCAAGAGCGAGACGTTGCCCATGACAAGCAACATTTCGCTCTCAAAAGATCTATCGAATTTTCAACAGGTTACCGTCAACCTATTTTGCTGCGGCTTCCGGCGTTGTGGAAGTTTCTTCTGGAACAACCACAATTTTGAGCAGCGGTTTGACTTCGGCGTGGAGCTTGACCGCTACTTCATATTCACCCGGTTCTTTGATCGGGTCTTTCAACAGGATTTTCCGGCGTTCAATTTCTGTGCCCTGAGCTTTGAGCGCTTCAGCAATATCCATGGCGGTCACTGAGCCATAGAGCAGGCCATGAGCACCGACTTTCCGGGCAAAAGTCAACGTGGTGCTGGTCAACTGGTCGGCTGAGGTTTTGGCAGTTGCCAGTTCCTGAGCGGCAAGTTTCAGCAAATGCTGCCGTTGACGTTCAATGAGGTTGACGTTGGTCGGCGTGGCTTCGACTGCCAGGCTGCGAGGGAGGAGGTAGTTCCGCCCATACCCGGCACGGACGCGCACGATCTGACCGCGGGTTCCAAGGTTTTCAACATCGACTTTCAGTAACAATTCCATCGTAGCCATGACACATCACCCTTACGTTCAGAGCTTCTCGCTTCTGAGAGAATTCGGTCAAACCAGATTGACCGACAACCAGGAAATTCACCGCCAGCCCAGAGCACGTGGTTACAAGTACGAAGTGTGAATGATAAAGACGCTATCCTGGCTGAATATCAGGCAGGTCATTGCCTTCTCATCTTTCATTCTTCATTCCCAGGCCTGTGGCGGGAACCAACTTTGCCGCATCAGCGCAGCACAGCATTACGCATTTGCATCATCGAGGTCAGCATCATCGCCACCCTGTGATCGGCGGGTGGTTTTTGACGAACGATGATCCTGAACTTTTTTGGCTCGTTTCAGGTCTTCATCAATGCGAACGGTCAGGTAGCGAATCACCGGATCCAACACACGCAACCGACGTTCGGTTTCCGCAATTTCGGCACCGCTGCCTTCAATCGTCAGCAGCACGTAATAGCCTTCGCGGAAGGTCTGATTTCCCTTGCGAATTTCATATGCCAGCCGGCGGCGGCCCATTTTGTCGGTTTTGGCGACTTTCCCACCTTTATCACTGATCACGTGGGTCAACTGGTTTATAATTTTATCAATTTCTTCCTCTTCCAAACCTGGGAAAAGGATAAACATCACTTCAAAAATTCGGTTCGAACTCACAACAAAGACTCCTTCTGGATTTAGCTGTAACAGCCAAAGCCTCCGTTTGACGAACATCTTTCGCAAAAAACGGAAGCAAGGGAGGGAGCAAAATTGAATAAAGAATTAAGAATTAAGAATTAAGAATTAAATCCACTGGGGTTTTTCATTCTTCATTCTTCATTCGCTTCACTTCCCTGATTGAGGAGCAGGTTCGGTTCCCTGCCCATTAAACTGTGCCATCGCTGGCTCGATGCCTTGAGCCACCCAGAGTTCAACGGCCCGACAACTTTGACTGAGGATGTCTTCCAGCCCTTCGCGCTCGCGGCTGGTAAAAGCCGCCAGAACAAAATCAGCCAGATTCCCAACTGGATGCTCCGGCAAAATGCCGACCCGTAAGCGTGAAAACTCTTGAGTGTGCAATCTCGCAATGAGTGATTTCAGGCCGTTGTGCCCACCGGCGCTGCCTTTTGGCCGCAGTCGGAGTTTGCCAAATGGAAGCGAAATATCATCAACCACTACCATTAAATCGTCAGTCGGGTCTGCCTGATATTTGGTGCAGAGTTGAGCCACCGACTGCCCGCTCAAATTCATGTAGGTCTGGGGTTTGACCAGTAAAACTGGTTCGCCGGCCAGGGTGATGCGTCCGGTAAGGGCCTCACATTCGTTCAGTTTCACGGTACGGCCAGCTTCGACAGCCAGTCGGTCAATCACCATGAATCCAACGTTATGGCGCGTGTGGAGGTATTTGTCTCCTGGATTTCCTAACCCAACCAGAATTTTCACAGCTTATTTCAAGTTAAGGAATTATTGCGCACGGGCAGCGCTGACCACCGCTATCTTTTGATGGCTATCACTCACCAGGCGCACTCCGCTTGGGAGCACGACATCACTGGCCAGCAACTGGTCACCAATCTTCAGTTTGGTCACTGTGACATCAATGTGGGCTGGAATATCAGCCGGCAAACATTCCACGGTGATTTCGCGCACGCCGTGATCAAGGGTGCCCCCAAGTTTGACCCCTTCAGCATCGCCAACCAGCCGAATCGGCACTTTTACCTTCAGGCTGACGGCCAGATCCACCCACAGAAAATCGGCATGGAGGACGTGTCCGCGAACCGGGTGCAATTGTAAGTTCTTGATTCGGACGGGTGTTTTTTCTTTTCCAGCAATCTCAAGGTAAAAAATTGAGCTTCGTTTTTCTTCCGAACGCAGCAATGCCGCCAACTGACGGGCATTGACCTGGACGGAAACCGCGTCCTGACCACCAGAGTAAACACTTACCGGGACAACCCCTTCGCGCCGCATACGGCGGGACTCGGTCGAGCCGGTTTTGGTTCGAGGTTCAGCACTCAGCGTGACATCAGAAATCATGACAAAACTACTCCTTACATGCGGCCTGTCTCCGGCGAAGTCCAACAGGTCGTTTAGATAAATAATTTGCTGACCGAAGTTGAGTTATGAATCGATTTAATGGCGTCAGCCAGCAACTTGGCAACACTCAGCGGTTTGATCTTTTGCGCCTCATCCACCACCCGCAAGGGGATAGAGTTGGTGACCACTACTTCCTTAATCGGTGATGCGGCAATCCGGTCCATCGCTGGCCCAGACAACACCGCATGCGTACAGCAGGCATAAATGCCCTGTGCGCCTTTTTCCCGCAGGGCCCCAGCCACCTGAGTCAGGGATCCAGCCGTATCAACCATATCGTCCACAATCACCACATTCCGACCATTGACGTTGCCAACAATGTTCATCACTTCAACAAAATTGGCGCGTTCTTTTTCACGACGCTTGTCAGCCAGGGCCAGATCAACGCCTAACCGTTTGGCATAGGCACGAGCCCGTTCAACCCCGCCAGCGTCCGGGGCCACCACGACCAGGTCTGGAATATTTTTGTTGGCGAGGTACTCTAAAATCACCGGTGCCGCAAAAATATGATCGACTGGAATATCAAAAAAACCCTGAATCTGGCCGGCATGAAGATCCATGGTCAAAACCCGATCAGCTCCGGCTTTGGTGATCAAGTTCGCGACCAGTTTGGCTGAAATTGGCACGCGTGGACGATCTTTGCGATCTTTTCGGGCATAGCCGTAATAGGGAATCACAGCCGTAATTCGATCAGCCGACGACCGACGGAATGCATCAATCATAATCAGCAATTCCATCACGCTGGCATCGACTGGCGGACAGGTTGGCTGAACCAGGAAAACGTCAGCCCCACGCACGTTTTCATTAATCTGATAGTTAAACTCTCCGTCACTGAACCGTGAGGTATTGGCTTCGCCCAACGGAATGCCCAGGTGCCGGCAAATTTCTTCAGCTAATGGTCGATTTGCGTTTCCAGAGAAGACCCGCATAAACAGTTGCCACCAAAAAAATCGGCGCCGCGGCCCGGTAACACGTGCCCTTCCAACACAGGCGGTCGAGTTAAAGGGAGGAGCGCCAAAACTCTGACATCATTGCCACCAGTCTTGCCGAGAGAGTGATTCCCTGCGGTGTGATCGGGAACAGATGCTGTCGCACAGGATAAATTGGCTGGCGGGCAGGGAGTCGAACCCCGATTCTACGGTCCAAAGCCGCATGTCCTACCATTGGACGACCCGCCAGCAAAGAAGGCAAACCAGTACTTCTTTCAGCGTTCTGAAATTTGGGGATGGGAGAAAGAGGCTTGAAACTCAGCGCGGTTGATGGTCTGACAAGGCCACAGGTGCCAGTGGTGTGCTTGTAACTGTCGATGCGCTGTCTCCAAAGTTTCCCGATCTGGGAAAACCCCAAAAACAGTCGCCCCGCTTCCTGACATCCGGGCACTGAGCGCACCTGAACCGTTCATTTCCTGCCAGACTCGGGCCACAATCGGGAACTCCTGAAAAACGATGTCCTCAAGTGTGTTGTACAGAGACGGCAGGAAGGATGGGGGCTGAAAAAAGTAAGCGGGCAGTATACGTACTGAGTCTGGGCTTGTCAACTCGACTTTCAAAAGGCGAAAGATCTTCCCCGTAGGAACTTCAACACCAGGGTTGGCCAGTAACAGATAAGGCCATTCAAAATCAGGTACTGGCTCGATCAGATCCCCACGACCGGTTCCGGCAGCCGTCCCACCAACCAGAAAAAAAGGAACATCTGCCCCCAGCCCGGCGGCTATCGTGTGCAACTCAGCGGCAGGGAGCGACACCTGCCAGAGGTGCTGCAATGCCATCAATGTCGTGGCCGCATCGCTGCTTCCTCCGCCAAGCCCCGCCCCCAGTGGAATATTTTTTTCCAGGTGAATGCGCGCCCCGGCACGACACCCGGTTGCCCGCTGGAGTTCCCGTGCAGCCCGCAGCACCAGATTGCTCTCGTCCACCGCCAGATCCGGTCGTGAACAGGTCAGCACCACGTCAGGTCTGTCAAGTCGTTCAAAAGAAAGGCGATCAGCCAGCGAAATCGTCTGAAACAGCGTGAGAAGTTCATGGTAGCCATCTGGGCGTCGTCCAAGAACTTTGAGAAAGAGGTTAATTTTGGCAAATGCCGGATAGGTAAAAACAGTCATTGGAGAATTCGGAGGGTGAAAGAAAGCGTCATTCAAAACACCAGCGCCCGTACATTATCTGGTCACCCTGTCACAGTGTCAGTGGGTCATTTTTATGCCTGGGACGAAGCCGACGGCGCCGTAGATTCTGATTCAGCCTGAGCTTCGCTGTCGAGTGCGGATTCTTGATCGTCTTTGTCTTCGGCGGTTCGGGCGGCTTCGATCAACTCATCTGAAAACAGCCACTTGCCTGGCTTTTGGAGGAATTCAACCCCCAGTCGATGCCGGCCATCCTCGTGGCTTTTCCGAAGATTGCGAACCAGGGCAATCACATACTCTTCCTCCTGCCCGCTTGGTGAAAACAAATGCACCTGATCACGCAAGGCAAGACTGCGATGGGTCAAGAGCGTGGCACCTTTCGAACTGAGGTTTTCAACCGTGGCCAGTTCAGCAAAGAAACGGTTCCGGTTGTCATGACCAACCAGAATAATCGGTTTATCAACCACAAACCGCGTTGCTTCGCGAGGACGGGAAAAGGGCGCCGCCTGCGGAAAAACCGTCGGTTGTGCTGCCTCGGGAGGCTCGATCTTGGGTTTGACAATTGGGGCATGAACCGCTTCCCGCAACCGATCCAGCCGTGATTGCTCAGCCAGTTTGCCTTCCATGACCTGCCAGAGCAAAAGGTGAATCTCCATGTCGTTGATGTTGCTCCAGAGCAAGGCATACAACTCTGCCAGGGCGGCGTCAAAATCGCCGGCTTCGAAGTATTCACGGGCCTGTTGAAGATATTTTGGATCAGATTCAGTCATGGACAACCAGATGCCAGAATAAAAATCGAAAAATATAGTACTGAGTTGAAAAAAGTGACCCACGATGGGCAAAAACACAGACGCCAGAGATCTATCACACGGAAGTCTTTCGGTTGAAAACAGATACCATATCTGAATCCGGAAAAATAGTCTTTTCCCAAACCCACCTGCTGAAACCACCTATTCTAAAACTAAGCCCTTAGGGGTTGAGAATTTTCCTGATTCAATGTTACGATTATAGCTTTCGTAAAAAACGGTCATTCCTGACCGGATTCGCTATTCATTTTCAGACGTTCAAAGTGCCCTGATCACCACGACAGTGCCGGTATTTTTTTGTTGATGTTGTCATCTGCGTCCCCACTTCAGCCAATACCAACCTATATCCTGTCAGGATTCCTGGGCAGTGGAAAAACCACGTTGCTGATTGAATTGCTCAGGTTTTCCCGTTTTCATGGCCGCAAAGTTGCCGTCCTGATGAATGAATTTGGCGATATCAATATTGACGGCGAGTTGCTCACCGGCGAAGGCTTTAGCGTGATTGAACTGAGCGACGGCTGTGTGTGCTGCCAGATTGGCGAAGATTTCATCCAGGCATTTACCGAAGTGGCCCGGCGATCTCCGGAAATGATCTTTGTGGAAGCCACCGGGTTGGCCGACCCGGTTGAACTCCTCGATCAGGCCACCATGCCCCATTTGCTGTCGCTGATCCACGTAACCAAACTGGTGACGGTCGCAGATCCCAAAAATTTTCCCCGGCTTTCAAAGGTTCTGGAAAAGATTGTGCGCCGGCAGGTCCAGTTTGCCGATGCGGTATTTATCAGCAAAACCGATGAAGCGACACCGGACCAGATCGCTGAAATCCAGCAAACCATTGCCCGACTCAACCCGCATGCCCCGGTGTGGACTGGCATTCAGGGACACGTCCCAGGTGATGCTGACTATCGCTGGTTGTTTACCGAAGAAGCCAGTGAAACGCTCACCGCCAAACGGGCTGCGATGAGGGCTTCGGCTGATGCGCTGAGCGACGAAGAATACCAAACCCATCGCGATTTCCACACGCTCTCGTGCCGGCTGGTCCGCCCGCTTGAGCGCGAGAAGTTTGAAACATTTTTACGGCATCTGCCCCCCGAAATCTTGCGTGCCAAAGGATTTATTCGTTTTGTCAATGACCCCCAACTGTGGGTTGTGATGTTTGTAAACGGAGATATTTACCTGCGACCCGCGCAGCTCTCGCCAGCCCCCGAAGAGCATTTGGTTTTCATTGGATCGATGCTGGATCACGCACGCATTGCTTCTGAACTCACCGCCTGTGAGGCTGGGCGACGGTCATTGTCACTGGCTGAACGCTCGATACCACCCGCAGTCACAGAAGCCTGATTTCCCATCGCAGAAGATAGATTTGAAGAGAAGGAATTGTATGTCAAACGGCAAAAACCGAAAACCACGACGCAAAGAACCAGGTGCCAAACAACCTGTGAACGTAGCCCAAATGCTCCAGCAAGGCCAGAAAGCCCTGGAAGCTGGCCGCCCGGATGAAGCCCTGGAAGCTTTTGTGACGGCACTTGAATTGGATCCAGGCTCGGCTGAAGCTCACTTTCACTTTGGCGCGCTCTTGCTTGATTCAGAAGAATTTGAAATCGGCATCGAACACCTGCAGGAAGCTCAGCGCCTGGCCCCCCAGGATGTCCGACCATTGCTGCTGCTCGGCGAGTTCTATCTGGAAGAAGATGAGCTGGAGGAAGCCGAACTGTACTTTCGGACGGCCATTGGAATTGATCCGCAGAATTCATTCTGCTTCCACTATCTTGGCAACCTGTTGCTCGAACTGGGACGCTATGACGAAGCCCACTCCAGCTATGAAAAGGCCGTGGCCCTCAATCCGACCGAAGCCGTTCACCACCTTGGATTGGGCAGCGTGTATGCCGATCAGGAACGTTTTGACGAAGCGCTGGCCAAATTCCAGCATGCCCTGACACTGGCCAAAGACGACTGGCGCATCCATCACGATATGGCTGATTTGCTGGTGGCGATGGGACGTCCGGAAGAAGCCCTGCTGCACTATCGCAAAACCCTTGAACTCGATACCTATAACGTTGATGCCCGCTATGGCCTGGGCAATGCCCTGCTCTTGACCAACGACAGTGCCGGGGCGGTTGATGCCTTCAAACAAAGCCTGGAAGATGGACTCGAAGCCCCGCTGGCTTACATTAAATTTGGGATTGCCCTCACGCTCCAACACCGGGCCGAAGAAGCGCGTGAGGCCTTTCTGGAAGCGTTAAACCTGCTTGAAGAAGAGCAGGAAGAAGGCCACGCTCCTGAAACCCACTATGAATTGATCATTGCCGAGCTGGGCAGCGGAAACAGCACCAACGCCCAGGATATTGCCGAACAACTGATTACCCACGGTAATCCGGACCCGGCTGCCCTGTCAGAATTGCTAACCGATTTGAAATTGCTGGTTCAATTACCTGGAGCCCAGGACGTCATTCATATTCTCAGCCGCCAAGCTGACCAATTTGTAAATTAAGAGGAAGGTGAGACCCCATGGAAGAACAATCGTCACTTCGTAAACCGTCTGGTAGTCGGTTGCGCGGCCCACGCCGCAAAAAGCGCTGCCCACTGCTGGAGGATAAAATTGATTACATCGATTACAAAGATGTGAAATTGCTCAAGCAGTTTGTGAGCGAAAACCAGAAAATCCTGCCCCGCCGTCTGACCGGTGTCAGTGCTGCGATGCAACGTCGGCTGGCAGTTGCCATCAAGCGCGCCAAACAGGTCGCGTTATTAGGTTATAAGTAATATTTTGGGCCTTGGGCTGAGGGGTTTGGAGCTTGGGGAAAGACAAGTTTTCAATCATTTAGCTCCTGGCAAAGTCAAAAATTTCATTCCAGGCTGGGATGATCCAAACTGGTCAAAAAAAGCGAGCGGCGAGTCGAAAAAAACCGGAAAAGAAGGCTTTCTTCATTCCGGTTTCCAGGTTCGCCCAAACCACCTGGCGTCGCAACTCGCCTGAGACCGCGACTCACTTGAAAGCCTCCGCAAGGAGGCTTTTTCTTTGGTCGCATCTCACTATCGCCCAAAGAAAAAAGGCAGCGTCCAGAAAGACGCTGCCTTTTTGATATCTAAAGGCTAAAAACTGAGGGCGACAGATTTCAGGTGATACTGACCCAAATTTCTTCAGCCCCAAGCCCTAAACCCTAAGCCCTGGGCTGTTTAGTATTCACCCATGCCGCCGGGCATACCCGCCGGAGCCGCCTTCTTATCTTCAGGCAATTCAGTGATCAGCGCTTCGGTCGTCAGCATCAAGCCAGCGATTGACGCGGCATTCTGCAACGCTGTGCGCACAACCTTGGCTGGATCGATGATTCCGGCCAGCACCAGATCTTCATACTGTTCGGTAGCCGCATTGAAGCCAAATGACTCAACTTCGCTGCCCAGCACTTTGCTCACCACAACCGCACCTTCCTGGCCGGAATTGGCCACGATTTGACGGAGTGGTTCTTCGAGCGCCCGGCGCACAATCTGCACCCCAAAGCGTTCTTCTTCGTCACCATCGACTTTGAAGCCGTCGAGGGCCTGTTGAGCGCGGAGCAGGGTCACGCCGCCGCCCGGAACAATGCCTTCTTCAACCGCCGCACGGGTCGCGTGCATGGCATCTTCAACGCGGGCTTTCTTTTCTTTGAGTTCGGTTTCCGTCGCGGCACCAACTTTGATCACCGCCACACCGCCGACCAGTTTCGCGAGCCGTTCTTGCAGTTTTTCGCGATCATAGTCAGAGGTCGTGTTTTCGATCTGAGCCCGAATCTGCTCGACACGAGCTTTGATGTCTTTGTCTTTGCCAGCGCCTTCGACGATGGTGGTGTTGTCTTTGTCAACCGTCACGCGCTTGGCGCGGCCCAGGTCTTCCAGCTTGACGTTTTCGAGCTTGATGCCGAGGTCTTCGCTGATCACTTTGCCACCCGTCAGCACTGCGATGTCTTCGAGCATCGCTTTGCGACGATCACCAAAGCCTGGGGCTTTGACGGCACACACCTGGAGGGTACCACGCAGTTTGTTGACCACCAGGGTGGCCAGCGCTTCGCCGTCCACGTCTTCAGCGATGATCACCAGCGGTTTGCCCTGACGAGCCACCTGCTCCAGGACTGGGAGCAGATCTTTCATGGAGCTGATTTTCTTTTCATGGAGCAAAAGCATCGCGTTTTCCAGTGATGCTTCCATCCGTTCCGGATCCGTCACAAAGTATGGTGACAGATAGCCGCGATCAAACTGCATCCCTTCAACCACTTCGAGGGTGGTTTCGAGTGATTTTGATTCTTCAACCGTGATGACACCATCTTTGCCCACTTTTTCCATGGCGGAAGCAATGATTTCCCCAATCAGCTTGTCGCCGTTGGCTGAAATCGTTCCGACCTGAGCAATTGCATCACCTTTGACCACGGGCTTGGCCATGTCTTTGATTTTGGCCACGGCCACTTCGACCGCCCGTTCAATCCCACGCTTGAGGGACATTGGGTTGTGGCCAGCCGCCACCAGTTTGGCACCTTCGCGGAAAATTGCCTGGGCGAGCACCGTTGCAGTCGTGGTGCCATCACCGGCAACATCCGAAGTCTTTGACGCCACTTCGCGCACCATCTGGGCGCCGGCGTTTTCCATATTGTCTTTGAGGTCAATTTCTTTCGCCACGGTCACACCATCTTTGGTGATGGTTGGGCTGCCAAATTTCTTTTCAATGACAACATTGCGGCCCTTTGGACCGAGGGTCACTTTTACAGCATCGGCGAGTTGGTTGACGCCACGCAGAATTGCCTGACGTGACTCTTCTCCGTGAATCACTAGCTTGGCCATTGTAACTTGCTCCTTTTACGATAAGACAAATAAGTATTTATAAAGAAATAAACGACCCGGAAACCACTCAGACCAGCGCCGACGCCAGCCCGGAGCGTTTGCAACAGGTAAACTAAGCGGATTGACCCAGCGTGGCACCTTCGATCACGCCCAGGATTTCATCTTCGCGCATGATGAGGAACTCTTCGCCATCAACTTTGATTTCTGATCCGGAGTACTTGCCGAACAACACCCGGTCGCCAGCTTTGACATCCAACGGGATACGGGTGCCGTCTTCTCTGACGGGCCTATCAGGCCAAAGAGGACACTGAGAAGGGCGAGTACGAGCAGGACGAC
>CAZXCE010000055.1:0-23221 GCA_964639175.1 uncultured Clostridia bacterium | reverse complement strand
TTCACCGGTGCCGACATTTTCGGCCATCAGGCATTTTTCTTTTATTTTCTGCGCTCGTCGTTCCATCTTTTCGACAACCTGGTTAATTGCTAAATACATATCATTGGTGGTTGCCACTGCACTTAAAGACTGGTTCTGCCAGTCAATAAGGAGTTCTGCCCGGTGTCGATACTTTTCAACTTCTAAGACAAAATGGGCTGAATTGATTTCTTTACTTCCTAAGAGTTTACTGATTTTTTTGAGTTGTTCACGGGCATGCTTTTTAATAGCTGGGGTGACAGTAAAGTGCCTTCCTGTAAAATCTACTTTCATTTTTTTTCCTCTCTTTTCGAAGTTTAGCCAGGAAGTAATTTCCAGGAAAATCTAGTTAAATGATAATTCGCCTTTCTCGAGATCCCGGAATTGACATTTGATCACGGTATTTAGCGACGGTTCGACGAGATAATTTAACCCCTTCTTTCGCAAGTCGGTGCATGATTTCATCATCAGTTAGAGGGTGGTGGGTGTCTTCATTTTCAATCATCTTCTTTATTTGGAGCTTGAGCAACTGGGTGGATACTTCTTCACCTTGATCGTTGGTCATTCCATCTGTGAAAAAGCGACGAAGCTCAATGACACCTTGAGGTGTATGCGCATATTTGCGATTGACAACTCGACTAACGGTTGAAAGATGAATCCCTATCAGTTCGGCTAAATCTTTCAACATCATGGGCTTGAGGTATTCAACTCCACCATCAAGAAAGGCCCTTTGTCGTTCGACAATAGCCTGACAAACTTTATAGATGGTTTGTCGCCGGTGTTCGATATTTTTCAGCAGGTCAACTGCCGAGCGAAAGCATTCTCTCACATATTCCCGTTCTTCTTTCGAAGCCTGGTTTGATTCGAGGAGCCGGCGATAGTGGGAATTGATGCGAAGCTGTGGAATCCCATCGTCATTGAAATGGATGTAATATTCGTCGTCGATCTTTTCAATAAAAATTTCAGGTTGGATTGGGTATGCTTCATCATGAGCAAATTGCCTTCCAGGGTAAGGCTCTAACTTTACAATCAGCGTAACTGCCTTGGCAATTTCGTCAATTGAAACTCCTAATTCTTTTGCTAAGTCTGGCCACCGGTATTGTTGCAATCGGTTAAAGTGGTGCTGAACCAGTTGTGTTGCCAGGTGGTTGGCAAATCCTTTCAATTCAAGCTGGACCAAAAAACAGTCAAGAACATTTGTTGATCCAACACCAACTGGATCAAGTGATTGGACGAGCCGTTTTGCTTTCTCAACCACTGTCATTGGCCAGGAACCCAAAGCCGCAATTTCCTCAAGTGGGTCAGCTAGATGCCCATTTGTATTGAGACTACCGATAATCGCTTCGGCTGCAGCCCTGATTTCCTCAGGTGTTCGGGTGAGATTTAATTGCCAGAGGAGATGCTCTGCCAGCGTTGGTTTCTTTGTCAGTAAATTTTCAAAGGATGGTTGGTCAGAATCTTCATGCTCAAATGTTTTGTACCCTGGGTCCAGATAGTTCTCAAACTCAGCGCCAAAGTCAATTTCTTGGAATGGATCAGGATTGACTTCAGGCTCCTGGGCGTTGTTGATTTCATCAATCTGGGGTTCAGGGGCTGCATTTGGCATTTCAGCGGTGTACAACGAAGCTGATTCAGACTGATAGTCAAGTGGAAAGTCCAGGGCAGGGTCTGGTGCCTGTGGTGCTCCGTCAATTGGTCGTTCCCCAAACGCCAGTTGTTCATCGGTCACTGTTAACCCTTCGGCTGGCTCGTTCGGGAGTACTTCCTCTAAAACCGGGTTTGCCACCATTTCAGTCGATACCATATCGCTCAATTCAAGTGACGTCATGCTTAACATTTCAATGCGCTGCCGCATTTGAGGAGTTAAGACCAATCCAAGTCGTTGTTCGTTTTTGGGAGCAAGAATCGGCTTAATAGACATAGGACATCTTCACTTGATCAAAAGAAAGGAAAAGCAGATTAATGAAAAGGGAGGTGTTCGAGGGAGGCTACATCCTAAAATTTTCGCCTAGATAAATCTTACGCACCTCTTCATCTGACGTCAGGCTCTGGGGGGTTCCAGATCGGAATATTTTGCCCTCGCTTATTATATAGGCCCGGTCAGTAATTGCTAGAGTTTCGCGAACATTGTGGTCAGTAATCAGGACTCCAATATTGCGAGCCTTCAACCGGGAGATGATATTTTGAATTTCAACAACTGCTTTGGGGTCAATTCCGGCAAACGGTTCATCCAGCAATATAAATTTGGGTTCAATGACAAGGCAACGGGCAATTTCGGCTCGTCTACGTTCGCCTCCAGAAAGAGCATACCCAGGTGTATGCCGGACATGGGCTATGTCAAGCTCACTGAGCAGTGATTCCAGGATTTCAGCGCGGATTTGACCTGGAACACGCAGGGTTTCAAGAATTGCCAGGATATTTTTTTCGACAGTGAGTTTTCGGAAAATGGATGGCTCTTGAGGGAGATAACTGATGCCTTTCCGTGCACGAAGATACATTGGCAGTGATGTAATTGCCTGATCACCAAGTGTAATCACCCCTTTATCTGGCTGCTCAAGACCTACGATCATGTAGAAGGTCGTTGTTTTTCCAGCTCCATTTGGGCCTAACAAGCCCACCACTTCACCCTGCTGAATATGGATTGAAACGTCGCGGACAACTTCACGCCCACGATACGCTTTATTTAATCCCTCTACCCGAAGGGAATCACCAGGGGTGGGTTGATTGGTATGCTGAGTTGGAGTTTGATCGGAAGAATCGCAGGAAGTTGCGTTAGATGATGTTTTGTGATGAGTATCTGACACAAGGCCCACTTCAATCTGACTATTTGCTGATTTTGTGAGTTGTACGGATTCGTTGGGTTTGTCGTTGATCGGTGGCCAACACACTACCATCCGACCTTAAGAAAGTCAATCGAGGTCCTGTTGTCGTACCCTGTGCCGAATCTTCAACCCTAGCCATATTACCAACTAAGACAAATTTGTCATCGGATGCCGTGTATTCTGCTTGATCACCAGTCCCACGACGTTGAGGTTGGGTGAGAACTACTTTTCCTTGGGCGATCAGGCGTTCCACCTGGTTGGTTGTCGCCGCAAGATAAATATCAGTACTATTGGCACTCAATGTATCTTCTCCCTGAATCAGGTGGGTATTCCGCTCATAACGAGCCTGACGCGTTGAGTCGTTATAAGAAAAGAACTCGCTACTCCCAAAAATTGGGACCACCTGTTTTTGTCCCTTTGGATTGGTTCGCTCCATCTGGTAAAGAGCCGATGACACATGTCCGGTTGCCGTCATGCGTTTCTCAGTTTGAAAAAGCTCAATGACATCGCCACGAATAAAATTATCATCCTGCCAGGCACGCGCTTCACCCTGGTAGATTGCCTTCCCGGTTTGGGTGTTTACACGGGCTTGTTGTGCAGTTAAAAAAACTGGCGATTTTGTTTTCCCAAACGGTGTCGATTGACCCGTACTTTCCTGGCTATAGTAGGTTGTGCGCACATTTCCACGGGCTTCATGTTCTGGGCTTAAATTTGATAGATCAATTTCCTGGGCTTCTGTTCGAGCCAGGTCATCCCACACCGCAGGCCGGTTGCCACGCAAATAAACCATTTCCCTGGATTTGAGATAGGTGGCGTTTTGTGCCCGCGCCTGTTTCTTACCTTCCTCAAACTGGAAATTCCCTTCCTGTTCGACAGACGTAATATCGCTTGCCATCTGGTCAAATTGAACAGTTGCGCGGTCACTCTGACTGGAACGCTTGAGTCGTTTGGTATTTGGCTCCAGTGGAGTAATCGCGAGTTGAACACCACCTTCAGCCATAAAAGTCCGTATCAGATTTCCTGTTTCAAAAAACTGAGCTTTCATTTCAGGTGCTTGGAGTTGTTTTTGATCAGCCTGTGGTGTGGTGACTGACGGCAAAATGGTTAAGACCGCCTGTCCTTTGGCGGTGGCACTCTCTGCAAAACGCCCATCTGGGTACATGCGCATCTCAATTTGGTTGGCGGTCAGCGTCTTTTGAGCTGGTTGAGGGTCTTGAGGGGAAACGGGTGGTGCTGCCAGTACCAATCGAGCATTTCCAGTACTGATAAATTGCTGTAATGCGTTGATTTCATTTACTTTGGCAAATGAAACCTCAATTCGATCACCTGTGACCTCACGTGGAGCTGGTCCTTCAAACGATTTTACCACCGGGTTACCGGTTGCAAGTGCTGATTGGACATCCCCGTCGCTGGTAAAAAGAATATCCATATCCTGGGATTCAACTTGCCCCTGTTTTTCGGCTGATTTCAGAAATGATCTGGCTCGTGTTTCAAGTTTCTGAATCCGTTGATTATCGTCCAAAAAGGCAGTCATTTTATCTGCCCGAAGTTCATTGCCGCCCTGCAGGATAATGGCATTCCCGGTCAGGTAAACCTGTTTTTCAGGTTTCCAGTATTCAGCGTGGTCTCCAGTGATGGTGGTTGGTATTTCGGCGGTGAGCGCCGGAGATGTTGAGGCCGGTTTGGAAGCCGGAGACGGCTGATTGCCAGTTTCTTTTAACCGGTTGGCTTTTTTGTCCTTTTTATCTTTTTTATCCTTTTTATCTTTTTTATCCTTCTTATTTTTTTTGTCCTGATCTGGTGCTGACTGAGGTGGGGAAGCGGCTGAAGCAGTGGTTGACGGAACTGGCGATGCCGGAGCCGTTGATTCCGGGGCGATAGTAATTTTGACCTGCTGGTTCATCACAAATCGACCTGCCGTGGAGTCGAGTTTGGCGCCGACACAGGTTCCGGTGATATTTCTGCGGGTAAAGGTCACTGGGGCCTCAGTTGAGGTCACATTGGCTGCCTGGTCATACTTCATTTCGTTCGTTCGCACTACCAGTTCATCGGTCGTTACGACCAGGACATCCTTTTTAAAAACGGCTACCTGGGCCTGGCTATCATAGTCTGCTGTTTTTGATGTCAACACCCCAAGCGGCTTTCCATCCTGGCCAAATGTTTCTAGTTTCACTTCTTCCAGTTGATGTTGTCCATTGGTAAAGGCGGTATCTTTTGCCGCCGTCAAAATGAGCCGATCAACATTTTGGTCTCGATGGACATACCGAAAATCATTTGAGACACCAACAAGCTGCACCGACAGATCAGTTGGTTTCCGAGGACGCAATGGGTTATTTCTGGAGCTGAGTTGGATGGCCAGGTAGACCACGACTCCAAGAAAAGCAGCCAGTGACAGATATTTAAAGAGTTTGGGGAACGAAAACGACATAAACTTTGACCTTTAGGCCCAGGCAAAACAGAAGCTGAGTTTCAAAAATGTATCCATTTGATTGATCAATCGGAGGTAATCGTTGTGTTATGTTCCCGCAGTAAATCCAGCGGAAGGTGACCCAGCAATTCTTTCCCTTTTCCCACGCAGAGCGTATGCTGCATGGCAACGCGAACATAGGCTTTTGCTCGCTTTACAGCTTCGACGATAGTGAAGCCACTCCCTAACAGTGAGGCCAGGGCGGCAGACAGAGCGCATCCCGTCCCATGGGTATAGACTTCAAGCCGCGTTCCCGGAAAATAATGGAACTGCTCGCCATCAAAGAGGACATCCATGGCTTCAGTCATCAGGTGTCCGCCTTTCATCAGAACATAGCGGGGACCATAGGTATAAAGTTCACGGGCCGCATCTTCCATTTGAGACAGCGTTTCAACGGTTCGCCCAGTCAGTGTGGCGGCTTCGGGAAGGTTCGGAGTAATCACCGTCGCCAGTGGGAGAAGTCGTTTGCGAATGACGTCAATTGCTTCAAGGTCAAACAACAGATGACCGCTGCTGGCGACAAGCACTGGATCCACCACGACCGGGCTGGTCCAATGGCGGTGGAACCAATCGGCAATCGCCTCGGCAATTGCCCCGGTTCCAAGCATGCCCGTTTTGACCCCTGCAATCACGATGTCTTCGTGAAGTGCATCAAGTTGAGCCACCACTGCCTCAGGCGTGAGTGGGTAAAAACTTTTGACGCCAACTGTATTTTGAGCTGTTGCAGCGGTTAAGACTCCCACACCATGATGTCCGTGAGCTGCAATTGTTTTGAGGTCTGCCAGCAGTCCGGCTCCTCCGGCAGGGTCAAGTCCTGCAATTGATAAGATAGTTTTCATAGTGCCTTCAAATAAGAAATAAGATCGCAAAATTCAGTGGGCCCTCGGAGTGCGGCCTGGGCAAAAAGCCGGATTCCCGCCACACCTATCGCTCCAGTTTGTTTGAGTTCAGCCGCATTGTCTACGGTTATCCCTCCTAACGCAAATACTGGCACTGGTGAAGTATGAATGATTTGTGTCAATGGCTCTAGTCCAAGCCGAGGTTTTCCAGGAGTTTCAAATGCTGGCCCACATACGGCAAAGGTGGCACCAGGTGATGCGCGCTGAAGCTCGGCGACTGTGTGCGTCGAGATACCAATGGTGAACTCTGCTGGTGCCCAGGCGCGAATCTGAGTTGCCAGGAGCGAGGTCGTTGTCAGATGAACTCCTTTGGCGCCAGATGCGATAGCAATATCAACCCGATCATTGATCAGCAATTGGGTATCAGTCTGGTGAAAAAGTGTGGCCAGTTCCCTGGCTACTTCAAAGCAGATTCGAGGGGAAAGGTCTTTTTCTCGTAATTGAAAAAAATCTACTTTCATCGCCGCTGCTTGCTCTCCCAGGGTGATAAGTCGTTTTCTGGCCTGATCTTCAGAAAAGATTTCAGTTGGTGTAAATAAGGTCCGGCGGTCAGAAATGAGATAGATTTGCATCGTGATTTACGTTTAGGGCACTGGTGCTACGTTCTAAAATCAGGACCCGGCACGTCCTGGTATCAGGGGAGGTTGTGATGTTGTGAGTGAGGGAAGGCACAAAAAATCGGTTTTCTCTCGCACCCTGAATTGGGGGAGGGAAGGGAGATTGTTATTTGGGGATGAGGGGAGTCTTGAACCGGTTTTTTATTTTTTGGCTGGCGCCGATTGCAGAATGGTATCAACTGTTTGGCGAAAGTGGAGGATTTCAAGAAATCCCATCACAACATTGATAATCCCCAGTCCAGTAACGGCCCCACGGACATATCCACTTTGCATATATTGGAGGAACACATCAGAGTGGAAGTAGCTGGTCAGGTAAAACAAAAAAAAGTTCTCATTCCAATATGAAGACCAGGGAAGAATGATCAATAACGCCCCGATTTCAAAGCAGATGAGAATATAAAAAACAACAGTGAGCTTGGCAGACACAGGTAATTGATGGGCGCAATGGCAGGGAATTCACACATGGAAGCCAGATCTGACAAGACCTGGTGTGGAAAGCTTCGTCCCCGCTATTTTCGAAGCTTTTCTTTTATTTCCTTAATTTTTTCTCCGACATCACGATAGTTGATGTCAATGGCATACACGATTTCAAATAACTCCAGCGCGCTTTCCAGCTTGCCTTGCATTTCGTGGGCTAACCCAAGGTCAAATCGCATGGCCTGATACTCGTCTTCACTTCGGCCAGGAGCATCTAACCCGCGTTTAAACCAAACCGCCGCTGGTGGATACATGGCTTTGCTCATAAAGCACAACCCAAGCATATTGCAGGATTGGAAATAATGCCCGTCGGGAGCGTGTGGATCGGTTGCCTTGATAGCCGCCTGAAATTCTTCGACTGCTTCGTCAAAGAGTTCCATATCTTTATAGGCCAACCCCAGATTGTAATGGGTTTCAAAGTCAGGTGCTTCTTCAGCTTCTTCCTGTTCAATACTATGTTTAAATTCGTCGAAAATATCTTGAAGGCCAGATTCTTCAAGCCCTCGAAACATCCCTTGTGCCACAGGTGCGGGTGCCGCGACAGATGGAGGTGGCGGTGGTGGCAGTGAAGCCTGATGATGGGCACCTGTAACCCGGTTGACCATTTCCAAATCGTCAATGCCATCCAGGCTGTCACCAATGTCGGTAATCAGGCTTTCAATCAACGAGTCAACCGAAGGTGGACCAGCCATCATCGCCGAAGTCATATCATAAGATGGTGGCGGTGGCGGCGTGACAGCCGGTGCCCCAAATAAATTTGCTCCGGGCGGAGGAGGTTGAAAGGTACTGATTGGCGGTGGTGCCGCAATTGGAGGTTGAAATTCCATTGGCGGCGGTGCCGCAACCGGAGGTTGAAAGGTACTGATTGGCGGTGGTGCCGCAACTGGAGGTTGAAATTCCATTGGCGGCGGTGCCGCAACCGGAGGCTGAAAGGCACTGATTGGCGGTGCTGGTGGTGGTATCTCACCTGGGTATGAGCCACCAGTCATAAATCCACCTGATCCTGAAAAATTGGAAAATGGTGGTGGGCTTGAAACTGGTCCGGCGGCAATGGGAGGTGGGGCTCCAAAGCCACCTAAGCCACCAAAATCATATTCAGCAGGTGGAGGAGCGGCAAAGGCTGATGGTCCACCTGAGCCCATGGCGCCTGAAAAATCAAACGACGAGGCTGGCGGGGCTGGTGGTAATCCCCCAATTACAGGTGGTGGGGCCAGTTTAGCCATCCGAGACTGAATTTCAGGATGATTTGGGAACTGGGCGTTGAGTCGGTTGAGTGTATCGGCAGCTAAGTCGGTAAACCCCTGACTGAGATAAAAGTCCACCCCTTCCAGTTCTTCACGCAATGTATCCTGAACGTGTGAGGTGTCGGTCAATGGAGCAAAGCTGAGGTCTCCGGGCGGTGGCGCCACGTGGTGTGGTGCCCCAGAATAAAAATGATCTTCAAAGACTGGCGGTGGTGGCGGTGGTGGAGATGGTTGCACATACGAATTAAAGCTGCCGCTGATGCCTCCATCAAAGCCGCCACTGATATCAATTTCAATAGCATCTTCTGGTGCTTGACGCGTTGCTGGTGGCTGAGGTGTTCCTGGGGTCGCATTTGGATTCAGCGAAAAGGCTTCAGTGAGCATTTTTTGAGCCTGAGCTGAATTTCCCGCTGCATCATAAATATGGGCCAGCGCCAGGCACTGTTCTGCTGCTTCAGTATTTAACCCGCCACTGAGGTAAATATCCCTGAGCTTTAGCCGTGCTTCAAAGTGATGTGGGTCTATCGAAATGACTTCACGTAGAATTTCGGCTGCCCGGTCTGCATAGCCACGACTGGCATACCGCTCCGCATCCATTAATAACTTTTGGATATCTGGTCCAGCCGAGACTGGCGGAATCGTCGCAAACAAATTGGGGCTTCCTGCACCCCGGTCAGGCGTTGAAAATTGACTTCCAGAAACAAACCCGCTGAACCCCGTTGGCCCTTCCTGGACTGGGAACGTCGGTGGTGGTGGTCCCCCAAATCCGCCAAATCCCTGGGATGGCAATTCGGCTGGCGAAAAACCCGAATCTGCTGAAAACCCGGTGCCAGAGGTAAACCCGGTGCCAGAGGTCAGCCCAGTGAATCCCTGGTTGCTGTCGGGATATAAGTCAGTACCGAATTTGAAATCGGCTGTGCTTCCGATTCCAGGACCAAGTTTGGGGGTAAGCGAACTGGATGGGCTTGTGTCACGATCAACCAGCGTTGGTTTGATGGCTGTGCTCAGCCCAAGCGATTCCAGTCGTCGGCGATGGGAAGAATCATTTGGCTCAAGCTCAACCAGTTGGCGGAGCGCTTCCCCTGCTGTTTCTCGATCTTGATGATGGAGTGCGGCTTCAACTAACCCGGTAAGTGCATTACTGAGGTTATTGTCCTCACCCATCCGGGTATAAATCGCTTTGAGACACCGATAGGTTGGGATGTGATATGGGTCGAGTTCAATAATGGCATCCAGCAAATCAATCGCTTTTGATTCCTGCCGCCGGGTAATAACGGTATCAAGACAGGCATTGACCGTATCCACGGCACGGTTGAACTGTCCTTGATCAGCAAATTTTCGACCAAGCTGGAGCAGGTATTCAAATCGAGTCTTATCAATGTCATGAAGCCGGAGAAAGGCTTTTTCAGCATCATCCAGCATTTCCGCACTTAAATAGGTGCGGCCCATCAAGGTGACCAGATCTGGATCATTGGGGTTGTTATCAATCACCCGATTCAACATTGAGATGGCACGTTGCGGGTCTCCCAACTGGATGAAGATATTGGCCAGGGAGCTCAACGCTGGTTTGCTTGATGGGTCAACCCCCAGCGCTTTCATATAACACTGCTGGCTTTCTTCCAGATTTCCTTTGCGCTGTAGTTGCGACCCGGCTGCAATATAGGCTTCGTGAGCCTTGTCATTCATGCGTTCGCTCTGGTATCGCTCAGCCAGTTTGAGACGCACTGACACGTTTTCGGGATCCAAATCAGCAATCTTGCGCAGAACATCAAGTGCCTGTTGCGTACGACCAGCCCGCGTATAGGCATCCGCCACTTCCATATACTGTTTGCGGGCATCAACAATTAACCCTTGCTTGGCATACAGTTCGGCCAGTTTATAAGCAATTTCAGGGTTATTTGGCGCCAGCTTGTAAATCTTCTTGTACATGGCGATGGCTTTGAGGGTAAAGCCATTTTTGCTGTAGTTTTCACCAATCTTGGTAAAGTAGAGAATGGCCTCATCAATCCGCCCGTCGCGAACACACAGATCGCCCAGCGTATTGAGCAACATAATATCGCTGGGGTTAGCTGCAACCAGATTGCTGTATTCTTTAATTGCAGCCGCAATTTTCCCTTGCTGAACGAGTTTTTCGGCTCTTTTTAAATCGTTAGCTTTGCTAAAGGACATGGCGCTTCTCCCGCAGCAGTGGGACAGAGATGGTCGAGGTGGAGGTCGAAGACCGGAATGGCAAGCTAGCACACTGGTAGGGCGTTGTCAACCGCATTGCCAGTGTGTAAACCCCTGGGAAATTACACTCTATAAAGCAGTTAGGGGAAATCCAATCGCATTGAGTTGGATTTCAAAGGGATGGTTCAATCGGTGATAATAATCCATAATCGGCCTCTTTTTTGACCACCCCGCGGAAACTTAAACGATGAATTACACAGGGGCCGAGTTTCTCAAGTGCGGCTTGATGCTCGGCAGTCCCATAGCCTTTATGCCGTGCAAAGCCATACCCCGGATATTGGGTGTCAAAAGCCGTCATCAACTGATCGCGATACACTTTTGCCACAATTGAAGCGGCTGCAATTGACACTGATTGAGCATCTCCGCGAATGATTGACTGCCGTGGAATCTTCACCTTGGGAAGGTGGACGGCGTCAATCAGAAGAAAGTCTGGCGTGGGAGCAAGTTGTTCAATGGCCTGCATCATGGCTCGACGTGTTGCTTCAAGGATATTGAAGGTGTCAATTTCAGTTGCTGATTGAGTTCCAAATGCCAGGCTGAGTGCCGATTGTGTAATTAACTCTGCCAGATACGTGCGCTGAGTTGCCGATAGTTTTTTCGAGTCATTGAGTCCGGTCGGAATGTTTTCTGGGTCCAGGATGACTGCCGCCGTAATCACCGGACCTGCCCAGGCACCACGACCAACCTCATCCACTCCAGCCAGATTTTTGTACCCTTGTGCCCAAAAAACCTTTTCCCACTGCAGGGTGCAGGTTTCCGACTCAGGGGAGTCAGGAGGTTGTACGTGCAGGGAGGTGGCTTCTTCAACCTCAAATAAGTTTTTCTGCTGCATATATGCCACCTGAATGAAAAATGGCCCGGCCATTGAGCCTTCATCGAAATAGAGTTCTTTCAAAGTGTGACCAGGCTTTGATTGATACATTCTCAGAATAAGAAACCACAAAAACCAGAGAGAACCCCAAATTCTTCAATGATTTCTGAGATTTCAATAAGCTACCAACCAGGGAAACAGTGATCTGAAAGACAAGCCGAGGGCGATTCCAAAATGCGTGGTTGGGGGAGAGCTTGAGAGGCTTCAGTTTCCCCATATTTTCCAGGCATCAGAAACCAAAAGAACCAGTCCCCAGGCGCTCATCTCTGGTCGGTTGACTTCCGATGCTGCCAGCAATAGCCTTGGGTGCCTCTGACTTTACGGCGGCAGGGCCTCCCGCTTTTGGTTTTCGCTCCACAAACATGAGACTCATCTGTGGGTTGAGAAGAATGGATGCTGTCGCGGGGGGCTTGAGCGGTGGAATTGGTATTTGTCTGAGGCAAGGTCTGATTGCTTGATCCGGTTGTCAATTGTGGAAACTGTACCGGTTGGGGAGTTGAGTTTTGCCAGAGCACAATCCCGAGTCCAGCCAGAAACCCCATCCAGCCTCCAACCAACCAAGGATACCAGAAGGAAAATGAAAGAGATACCCCACAATTATGACACCTCTGCCTGTGAAAAAGGTGGTGCCTCCAAAATCCAGGTTGACGGGGTTGTTTTTGAATCAAAGCACCACAGGCAAAGCAAAATCTGGGTTGTACCGTCTGCATAGACACCAATTCCTGATATGGCTTCAAGGCGGTAATCCGTGAGCCGGTTGCCTTGAGATGGGATTGACCATAGGCTTTCGCAGAAAACCTCGACTTAAACTGCCTGTGCAAGCCATATGCCAGCTTCAAGTTTTCACAGAACGTTTTAGGTAACTCCTTCAAAAGAAAACAGTTCATTCTGTTCTTTTGGTTTTTGGACTTGAACCTGCCCTCAAACAAGCAGAACTCAATTCAAATCCTGTCCATTCCGGACGATCCTGTCAGTGGAGAAAAGAAAATGACAAAGCCGTTTACCGTTGCTACCTGGAATGTAAATTCAATTCGTTCGCGTTTAACACACGTGATTGACTGGTTACGGGCCCACTCGCCAGATGTGTTATGCCTGCAGGAAACCAAAGTTCAGGATGCTGAATTTCCCGTTGAACCGTTTGAAGAAGCGGGATATATCGCGACTTTTTACGGGCAGAAATCCTATAACGGTGTGGCGATGCTTTCCCTGGATGAACCTGAAGAGGTGCAACGGGGGTTCCCCAACGAGCCAGCCGATGCCCAACGACGACTCCTGGCAGCCACATTTGAAGGCATCCGACTGGTCAATGTGTACATCCCCAATGGTGGCGAATCACCAAAAGATCCGAAATTCACTTATAAAATGCAGTTTTTAGAGCAGTTAGAGACATATCTCTCCACGGCTTATACTCCACAAACCCCGCTCCTGCTATGCGGTGATTTCAATATTGCTCCGGGAGATTTAGACCTTTTTGAACCGGACAAGTACCGCGAATCGGTGATGTTTCATTCGCGGGAACATGCATTTTTAAACCGATGGGAAACCTGGGGATTGGTTGATCTGGTGCGACAACAGCACCCTGACCAGCCAGAACTCTATACCTGGTGGGATTATCGAACGACGGCTTTTCCACGCAATCGTGGCTGGCGCATTGACCATATCTGGGTCACGCCACCACTGGTGGAGCGGTGTGCTTTAACACGGATTGATCGTGATGAGCGGGGGAAAGATAAACCTTCTGACCATGTGCCAGTGGTGGCTGGGTTTCATCGGGAATAAATGTGGCGTTGGAGAAGGTGGGGGCGAAGAAATCGGGCTGAAGAAATTGGGCTAGGGGTTGAGGGCTGAAGAAGTGGTTTTTTTCATCCCTCATCCTTCATCCCTCCGATTGCTCCGAGCTTGCGAGTCTTCAGCCCCTCGCCCTGAGCCCAACTTCTTCAACCCTGGTTCTCTTTAGTTTTTCATCTTCCCAAATGCGCGTTCAGAAGCCGCAATGGTTGAGTCAATGATTTCATTGGTATGCGCCAGACCAAAAAAGGCCGCTTCAAACTGCGAAGGCGGGAAATAGACGCCTTCAGCCAGCATGGCATGAAAGAACTTGGCAAAAAGCTGGGTATCACTGGTTTTGGCTGTTTCCCAATCCGTGACCGGGGTTGAGGTGAAAAACAATGTAAACATAGAGCCAACCGAGTTAATCACTGTTTTAAACCCGGCTTTATCCGCCGCATGGCGCAGGCCCTGGACCAGTTTGTTTGAAAGCCGTTCCAGGTTGTCATACACCCCTGGTTGTTGGAGCAGTTTCAGCGTGGTGAGTCCAGCCGTCATGGCCAGTGGATTGCCTGAGAGTGTTCCCGCCTGATACACCGGGCCCAATGGGGCGACATAATCCATAATTTCTCGTTTCCCGCCATAGGCAGCAGCGGGCAGTCCGCCGCCCATGATTTTGCCCAATGTGGTCAGGTCCGGCTTAACCCCATATCGTTCCTGTGCACCACCGTGCGCCAGCCGGAATCCAGTCATCACTTCATCAAAAATCAGCACCGCTCCATAGGTTTGGGTCAGCTCTCGCATGCCTTCCAGATAACCGGGTTGCGGGGCGACACAGCCCATATTGCCCACAACTGGTTCCACAATGACACAGGCAATATCATTGGACCAGGTTTCAAACACCTGGCGAAGTGCTTCCAGATTGTTAAATGGAACCGCAATCGTATGTTGTGCTGTTTCTGGTGGAACCCCCAGGCTATCAGGTAGCCCCAGGGTGGCAACTCCAGAACCAGCTTTAACCAGGAGCGGGTCGCCATGTCCGTGATAGCACCCAATAAATTTGACCAGTTTGTTGCGCCCGGTATACCCGCGAGCTAAACGAATGGCGCTCATGGTGGCTTCAGTGCCGGAACTAACCATGCGAACTTTTTCAAGCGATGGCACCATCGAACAAATCAACTCAGCCATTTCAACTTCAATCTCAGTTGGCGCCCCGTATGATGTCCCTCGTTCCAGTGCTTTCCGCAATGCTTCGAGGACTTCAGGGTGACCATGGCCCAGGATCATCGGTCCCCAGGAGCCAATATAGTCCACAAATCGCCGGCCATCGACATCGGTCAAATATGGCCCCTGAGCCGAGCGAATAAACAATGGCGTCCCGCCCACACCTCGGAATGCCCGTACGGGACTATTAACGCCGCCCGGAATAACCGCCTGTGCACGCTGAAAAAGCTTTTCTGAACGACTTGTGTCGATCTGTGCCATGTAAAACTCCTTAGTTGCTGGATCCCAAATTGTATATTTTTGTCGTATCGGGGCAAGATTTTGGTTGGCTTCACCCGGTGCAGTATTTTGTCAAAACAGGCTGGTTCAGGGGTCTAAACCTGTAAATCACAGTCAGCAAAGGGTTTTACCGTTGAACTGGTGTTTGGTGAGAAGGATGAATTGGTACCGCTTCAACAAATGTTAATCCAAACCCCTCAATAGCTGTCAACCGCATTGGATGGTTTGTGAGCACTCGAATTTTATGAAGACCCAGGGCGCGCAAAATCTGGGCACCAATTCCATAATCACTGCTGTTGCCGTGGGTGAAGTTCACTGGCTGTCCAGATTGAGCTTCACGGTGGGCACGCAAGTGGTTTTCAAGATGTTCACCGCCATCGCTTTGGCGCAAGTACAATAAAACCCCGCATCCTTCTTCTGCGATATGTTTAAGTGCTGACCGGAGCCAGCCACCGGCTGGATCCTGCCTGTCTTCAAAGACATCGCCCAAAACTGTTTGTGAGTGAACTCGAACCAGAACTGAATCCTGGGAGGCAATATTGCCTTTCACCAGTGCCAGATGGACTTCATTGGTGACTTCACTGCGGAACGAACAGGCTTGAAAGGGGCCGTAGGGGGTTTCAATCGTTGCTTCAGCCGTCTTTTTTACCAAAACTTCGTTCGTTAGACGATAGCGGATTAAGTCCGCGACGGAAACTATTTTCAGTTCATGTTCTTCAGCAAATATCTGAAGTTGCGGAAGCCGTGCCATTGTGCCGTCGTCATTGAGAATTTCACAGATGACTCCAGATGGTTTTAATCCTGCTAATCGAGCCAGGTCAACACTGGCTTCGGTTTGTCCAGGTCTGACCAGCACACCACCTCGCCGGGCACGCAGGGGAAAGGTATGACCTGGTCGAGCCAGATCCCTGGGTGTGGTCTGCGGATCAATCGCGGTCAGGATGGTTGTGGCTCGATCAGCGGCTGAAATGCCGGTGGTGACCCCCTGCCTGGCTTCGATAGTGACCGTAAACGCTGTGCCAAACCGGGAGGTATTGTCGCTGACCTGAAGCGGCAATTGAAGTTCATCACACCGCTCTTCGGTCAAAGCCAGGCAAATCAGGCCGCGTCCGTGTCGCGCCATAAAGTTAATCAACTCTGGCGTGACTTTTTCGGCAGCACAGGCCAGATCCCCTTCGTTTTCGCGATCCTCATCATCAACAATAATAATCAGCTTGCCATCTCGGAGGTCTTCGAGTGCCGCTTCAATTGTGGAAAAAGGTGACATAGTTCCCTTTTAGGGTTCAGCCGGGTTTTGGGGTTCAGGGGAACCCTCAGCTTTTCTGATTGGTGGTTGGAATTCCACCGTTTGGTACTCATTTGATCAGATGAGAGAAAGTCAAACGATTGAGAAACTGCATTTTCCTGAATTCTGAAGCCAGGAACCCAACCTGGTATTAGAATCCAAGTGCTCGCAACTGATCGAGCGTCAACGACGATGCTGGCGAGGTTGCGTCATAGGGGCTTTTTGATTGTTTTCGCTCCAGAAGCCGCTCCAGGTACTTTGCCAGCACATCTGTCTCAAGATTGACGGAATCCCCGCTTTGCAGTTTTGGTAGATTGGTCCAGTTCAGTGTGGTTGGAATCACTGCAACTTCAAACCACTGTTCGCTCAATTCAGCAACTGTCAAACTGACACCATTGATGGCAATACTACCTTTGAGGGCGATGTACTGCCCGATGGTTGATGGAAAGCCAAACCGCATCACAACGGAATTGCCGAGAGATTTTCGACTCAGGAATGTGCCGGTGGCATCAATGTGTCCCTGAACGATATGGCCTCCAAGTCGTTGACCAAGAGCCAGTGCCCGTTCCAGATTCACGAGACTTCCTGGTGCCAGCCAACCCAGATTGGATTTGGCCAGGGTTTCAGCCGATACGTCAGCGGTAAACCATTGATCTGTAAAAGCCGTCACTGTTAAGCACACCCCATTGACGGCGATGCTGTCGCCACAGCGGCTTCCTTCCAGTACCTGTTTGGCACCGATCAAAACCTGGCCACCTGATGTCTGGCGTTCCAGTCGTTGAACTGTCCCCAATTCTTCAATGATTCCAGTGAACATAAACGGTGAGCGTGAATCAGAGGGAAGGTTATGCGCGTGCTGTCTCTGGTGTGGTATGCGTCAGGGGTCACCAGTTGATTGAACGTGCGGCATTGCACGTGCCAGGGGCCCCCTACTGTAAGGTCAGCTCATGGGGAAGTTGGGGTGATTGTGAAATAATTGCAATCATTTCTTCCACAACTTTTTCCGGTGACAGGCCAGAAGTGTCAATATAGATCGCGTCAGCCGCCTGAAGGAGCGGCGCCATGGCTCGGGTCCGATCCCGATGATCCCGCTCGATGACTTCGGCCTGGATGACATCCAGGGGGGTTGGGTCTCCTTTGGCCTGTAATTCAGCAAAGCGGCGCTGACTCCGAAGCTCGACCGAGGCATCAAGGAAAAATTTGAATCTGGCATCTGGAAAGACATAGGTTCCAATGTCGCGTCCATCCATGACGACACTTCCCACGGCACCCATTTGCCGTTGTTGAGCCACCATTGCCATTCGAACGCCAGGAATGGCCGAACCGACTGAGGCATACCGGGTTACTTCCGGCGTTCGAATAGCCGTCGTAACCTCTTCGGTATTGGCCCAAACCCTCAGGTGAAACGGGTCGCCAGTTAATCGGACCTGTGTGGTCTCAGCCAGGTTGGTAAGCGCCTGTTCCTGATCTGGGGTAAGCGGAGTGGTGTGGTCCCCTGGGTGGAGTATTCCAGCCTGTAACCCCAACCAGGCAATCGTCCGATACATCGCACCTGTATCAATATAGAGCGCGCCCAGTTGAGCTGCCAGCAGCTTGCCCACAGTGCTTTTACCAGCCCCAGCCGGACCGTCAATCGCCACCACAATGTGATTAGGGGGGATGGTAGACACGTGTATCACAGATGGCCAATCCGCTGTCTGTAGGGTGATACTCCCAGACCAAAAGTCAGGCCATAGAAAGAACGCCTGTCTGCCCAGAGCGTAACGGCAAACAGGCGAACAGTGAAAACTGATATTCAGGCACTTTTCAGATTCGGCTTTCCCCGATCGAAAGCGAGTCTCCCCGAATAAAGAGTGCTTTTTTAAGATAAATCAGATAGCAGATGAGTGCGGTTGGAAACGGTAGCTGTCAAGCGACAACTATATATATCGCCGCTCTTTACGCCCGTACCGAAATGGCTTCAAGTGTGAGGGGCTCAGGCTGGTTAGTCACCGCTGACTGCCTGTTGAGCCGGGGTGCAAAAGGTGTTGAGTCCTTTCACAATATCGGCGGCAATTGCCTGCGCGCTGCGTTGTTCAATCTGGTAACGTTCGAGTTTAAACACCACCTGACCATCTTTCAAAAGCCAGACAGATGGGGATGATGGGGCAAACCCGGTAAGGTACGTTCGGGCACGCTCAGTCGCGTCGCGATCCTGACCCGCAAAAACAGTTGTGACCTGATCTGGTTGGGCAGTGGCTGCCTGCAGTGCCTGAACCACTCCTGGCCGAGCCGCACCCGCCGCACAACCGCATACTGAATTGACAACAAGCAGTACTGTCCCCTGACGAGGAGACAGAACCTGATCAACTTCGGCTGGGGTCCGCAGTTCTCGAACGCCGTGATGGGTTAATTCCTCACGCATCATCTGAACAGCTTTTCCCATATCATATCCGTAAAGCATAGGGTTCCTTCTTCTAAAATCCTGACCTGATAAATAACAACTTGACCCTCCCGTCCCTATCGCTACGCGATTGAGGAACGGGATTCCTGCTGTTCCCTGCCACCGCTTCCGATCCGGCCTGGGGCCGACGGCTCTAAGTGGCGCTTTCCAGCTTTCGCACGAAACGCTCTGACGGTATGTGGAGTACCGTTTCGGGAAGGAACTTCCCTCTCTCGCATTTTGTTTGCTCCACACGCTTGGGATCAACCGTGCGGTGTCAAGGTTCGATGACACGAATGTTGATCCAAAGGTGAGTCCGAAGGCTCACCGAACCCGAAACTTCCAACACTCCATGTCCGAGCGATGACGCTATACGGATGAATATGCCTGAGATATGGCTCATGGAGTGAGACGACAATAGTCTGTTTTACTTAGCAAATCAATGCGATTTATCCCCGCCCTTACGGTCGTAACGAGGTAGGGCATGCGGACGGGGGGGCTCGCATTATTCTTCGGTAAACAGGGACAATCAGTTACCCGTCCTTATTCGTCTTCGTCATCATCATCATAATAGTCGTCGTCTTCGTCGTCTTCATAGTCTTCGCGCAGATCCAGTTCAACTGGGTCAAGCCCGACCACGACGAGTTCGGCGCCACATTCATCGCACTCTGTGTACTCTCCCTTATCAATCTCTTCACTCACGTGAACATCGGCCCCACATTCAGGGCAACTTCCTCTTGGCATATGCGAAACACCTCGCTAAATAAAATGTGAATACTGTTGCGGTTGTAACTTGAGTTCCGTTCAGCTTTCGATAGCTGGAGTGGCTTGAATTGCCTGGAAAGTGGGCAAAATGTAATCCAAGCCCTTCTGAATTGCAACCACCCAAAACTTTTTGCCTGGTTGACGAGTGATCATCCCAAGCTCCCGTCCTGGGCCTGTCTGTGCCAAATGAACCGGATTCCTTCCAGTGGGGATCAGATTGATTGGCCAGGTGCAGTCGAACAGAAGCATTGACGCATCTGACAAGGCGGCGTAGAGTCTCACCTACTCACAACCTCAATCAGATACTTCGCTTCTGAGTACATCCGGTGGCTACATCCGCTGCTCCATCTCATCACCTCTGACGTAGTTTCAGGACATTCCTTCGGCCTGGTGGTTAAAAATACACTGGTTCCGTGGGAAGGACCTGGGGTGCGTCAATGACGGATTGGCAGCGAATTTTAGCGAAAGGGGCGGGGAAATTTCACCCATACCGGTCATTATCACTGTCTGCGGGAATGTTTGCTATGGCTACACAGAAATCGCAACTGCTGGCAGAGTTGCAAAATTTGGAAAAACAGGCAGCTCATCTGGCCTCTCATCCAACAACTCCGTCACACGAGCAGGAACTTGATACTTTGCGGGAGCGCATCCAGTCGCTTCAGACACAAATTTTAGGGAGTACAGCGGCCACGCCTCCAGGACTGACTCCGATTGAAAAGGTCCGACTGGCACGTCACCCAGAACGGCCCTATACACTGGAGATGGTTCAGGAACTTTTTACTGATTTTCAGGAAATGCATGGTGATCGCCGCTATGCGGATGATCCGGCTCTGGTCTGCGGCTTTGCGCGGTTTCAAGGTGACCCCGTCCTGGTGGTTGGCCACCAGAAAGCCAACTTGACCGGGCGTAAGATGGAGGACCGCAAGTATCGTAACTTTGGCATGCCCAAACCTGAAGGCTATCGCAAAGCGCTCCGGGCCATGCAATTTGCCGCCAAATTTGGTCGTCCAATTTTCAGCCTGATTGATACCCCAGGGGCCTATCCTGGCATTGATGCTGAAGAGCGAGGTCAGGCCGAAGCCATTGCCCGTAATCTGATTGAGATGGCCCGGTTGCCAGTGCCAATCATTATCACCGTTTTGGGTGAAGGTGGATCTGGCGGGGCGCTGGCGATTGGGGTCGGGGATCGAGTCAATATGCTGGAAAATGCGGTGTATTCGGTGATTACACCTGAAGGCTGTGCCGCTATTTTGTGGAAAGATGCCGCCAAGGCGGACCGGGCCGCCGCCAGTCTGAAAATCACCGCCCAGGAACTCAAAGCGATCAACCTGATTGATGAAGTGATCCCCGAACCGGGAGAAGGGGCACATACTGATCACCAGCGGGCGGCTAAATTGCTCCAACCCTGCCTGGAACGCCAGCTTTCTGAACTCAAGACGCTTTCAGTTCAGGATCTCTTAGCCCAACGGTATGAAAAATTCCGGCGGATGGGCGTTTTTACCGAACTCTAATTGAATTGTTTGACCGGTTTCGGCTGTTTGAAACCGCCTGGTGCACAAGCGCGGCATCACGCCGCCGTACTCCACCTCCATGATTGATGTTGAAAATCCCAAGCTCAATCTAACGACCAAATCGCTTCCAGCCGAAAAAACTCCGGCGACGTCTGCCTCCAGAGTTTCAATGACTGGATGGGTGCAATATGCGGTTGCCTGGATGATTCTCAAAAGCCTGACCCACCTGCCTCGTCGGGCAGCGATCTTCTTCGGAGAGCAGGTTGCCGCCTTTATTTTCCTCTGTATTCCCCGGTTACAGCGGGTGGGGATGCGCAATCTGGAACTCGCCTTTCCTGAAAAATCTCTTACTGAACGCCAAACCATTCTCAAACAATCCATTTGCAGCCTGGGCCGACAGCTTGGCGAGTTTAGCCAGCTTCCAAAACTCACGGCTGAAACGGTTCGATCTCTGGTTGTGTATGATGGCCTGGAGCATTTTCAATCGGCTCAGGCACAAGGAAAAGGAGTTCTGGTTTTAACCGGTCACTTTGGAAGCTGGGAACTCAGTGCGTTTTCCCATGCCCTGAATGGGTATCCGATGAACATTCTGGTTCGCCGGATTGACAATCCGCTGATTGAAGCGCTGGTCAATCGGTACCGGACCTGTTCCGGCAACCATACCATTGACAAAAATGGGTCTGCCCGCGCGATTTTGACTGCTCTGCGCAACCGGGAAACCGTCGGGGTTCTGTCTGATTTGAATATGGTTCGGAATCAGGGCGTCTTTTGTGATTTTTTTGGTCTTCCTGCCTGCTCAACTCCGGCACTGGCAACACTTGCATTGCGGACCGGGGCACCAGTTGTCCCAGGGTTTTTGATCTGGGAGGCGGCTCAAAAACGATATCGACTGCAGTTTGACCCGGCTGTCGAACTGATTGAAACTGGTGATTCTAAACACGATATCGAAGAAAATACCGCCCAGTTTATGAAAGTCATTGAGCATAAAGTGCGGGCTTACCCTGAGCAATGGCTATGGATTCATCGCCGATGGAAAACCCGTCCTGAAGGCGACCCCGGTCTGTATTAGAGCGAAAGACATCGGGCCTGGGGCGATTGAAGGGATGAGGGATGAAAGAACCAATTCTTCAGCCCCCAGCTCTCAGCCCTCAGCCCTCAGCCCTCATCCCTGGTTTCTTCAGCCCGATGTTTTCAACCCCCAAATCAAAACTGTTCAAACCGCTCTTCCGCGATTACACTTCCCTCACCAAGTCTCTGTTCCTTCCACCCCACCACGATTGATCGAAATCACCCGGCAGACAGCAGTCTTCCTGCCATTCCTTTGTCAGCACAGGCTGCTGAACAGAAAGGGATTCCTGTAGTATGAAGTGCCCATTTTGCGGACACCTGGAGGATAAAGTTGTCGATTCCCGCGAAAGTCGTGAAGGCGATGTGATTCGTCGGCGCCGCGAATGCTTGAAGTGTGAACGGCGGTTTACGTCATATGAGCGGATTGATGAAATTCCCTACATGGTCGTCAAAAAAGATGGTCGCCGCGAACCTTTTGATCGCCAGAAGGTTCTGGCTGGCTTGCTCCGCGCCTGTGAAAAGCGGCCAATCAGTATGGCCAAACTGGAAGGCATCGTGGTGGCCGTCGAAACCTATGTTCAGGAATCACGTGACCGTGAGCGATCAACCGAAAAAATCGGGGAAATGATTATGCGCAAACTCAAGGAACTCGACAAAGTGGCCTATGTTCGTTTTGCTTCGGTTTACCTTGAATTCAAAGATGTCACAGAATTTATGGCCGAACTCAAATCCTTGATGAAAAATCCGACATCGCTCGAACCCACAACGCCACGGGCCAAATCAAGTCGGAAGACCAAAAAGAGCGAATTGTGAATCAAAAGGGAGTCGCGAGTAGTAAAAAGCGAGTTGACACCCGAAGCGTCGCATTGTGAAGTATGAACTCTGAAAAACAGGTTGGATCCCAGGCAATTTTGCCTGATCCAGATTGAATTTGGGTCCTGAAGTTTGAATACTGAGTCATAACCTGATACCTCACAACGAACTGTTGTTTTTCTGCTCACGACTCGCTACCCACGACTCACTTTTGTTCGCTCGTATCTCCAAAGGAGCTTCAACCCCAATGCCCCTCCTTATTTATAAAGATAATCAGGAACTTGGCCCTTTTGATGAAGCTGACATTGCCGACAGGTTGCGGCGAGGAGAGCTTTCCCCAAATGATCTGGGGCGGTATTCCCAATCATCACAGTGGATGCCGTTGAGTACCTTTTTCCCGCCAGACCCAATGGCACAACCTGGGTCGTCTGGATGGAGCGAAG
>CAZXCE010000054.1:0-23325 GCA_964639175.1 uncultured Clostridia bacterium | reverse complement strand
ATGGCTGTTTTTCCACCTCCTCTCCCCGACCCTAAAATTTTGTCCTGTACAGAGCCCGTGACCATTTGGCTGAACTCGGGTTTGCGGCCAGCCACCTGACAGCACTGGGGAGTCTTTTGAAATGGGTGGATACTGATTTTATTCGTAACGAACCCGCTGAGGACGTGCAAACCACATTGAGTAACTTCGGTGATCTGTGTACTGCTATTGCCGAAGGCTTGTTTAATTCGATTGAGTCTTTGGAGCAAATCGAGAGAGACCGAATTACTGCTCATGTCTTGCCTTCTTCCCACCAGCCACAAAAACCACAATTCAGCGGCAAGCGGGGAGCATCCATTCCTCGGAATCGATCCACTGATCAAGGAGAGTAGATTATGTCTCGGAAAATTCAGGTGGCATGCACAATTTGCGGCGGCATCGCAAATGTCCATAAAGGTAATTATTCTAAGAGCAATACCGCCTACTGTAGCTCCATTTGCAGAGGTAAGGCGCAAGAGCATCGGAGCAACCGCATCCAAATTGCCTGCAAAGAATGTGGCAATCTTCTGAGCCGATTCCCCTCTGAAATCAAGAAAGGAAGGCTTTATTGCACCAGGGAGTGTTATACCGCCCATCAAACAAAATTCCCTCACAATGGAGGTAACCGCCAAGCAGCCCAACCCAGGATCACAAAAACTTGTGCTGAATGTGGCAATAGTTTTAAGACATCTAAAGTTTGGGAGAGAAGCTACTGTAAGCGTTCTTGCTATGACAGTAGCCGTGCCCGAGAGATGACTAAAAAACAGTGTGTCGGATGTTCGGAAGAATTTAGTGTACCGGTGATTTACCAAGACAGGTATAACTTTTGCTCGCTCGAATGTAAGCGAAGTTTTATTACTTATCGGGAATGTAAACGGTGCGGAAAGCCATTCATCTTGAAAAAGGGAAAGCGAGGGAACACTGATCACTGTTCGGAACTTTGTAGACGACCTGTCCACGAAAAGAAGTGTTTGAATTGTTCTAAACCTTTTCGTGCTTGCCCAGGGGAAATTGAGGGACGGCGGCATTGTTCCAGAAAGTGCTATCGGGTGTATCAGGGGGAAACTGAACCTGAAAAAAACACTCGGCTGATTTTGGAAGAACTCAAAGTTCCATTTCTTCAAGAAGCTGTTTTTCATGGCTGGGCAGGACCAGTTGATTTTTACCTTCCTGAACTTAAAACTATCCTGGAGGTGGATGGCGTTTATTGGCACAGTCTCCCAAAAGCCAAAATCCAGGATAAAAGGAAAACTGCTTTCTTTGAAGGGAAAGGGTACAAGGTTGTCCGAGTCCCAGACCTTCCTCTCTATGGGAAAATATCCGACACCATGCGTGATTTGATCAAAGTCTCGATCTCTTACTAAAACAACGTTGTCACCTTTGGAAATTACTTTTGCTTCTCGCCACTGCATTCCTTGTGCATCTTTTACCAAGAAAGGATGTTCAGCAGTGGCGATTACTGTTTTCCCGCCAGCTTTTATTTCGACAAGCTCACCTGAAAATTTACGTCTTGATAGGGCTTTAACCTTTTGATATTTGCCTGTATGAGTAAGGACCAGATCCCCAATCTTTATTTGTTCAATTGGCTTTCTGCCGTCCGTTGTTTCGATAATTGTACCTTTGGGGAAACATGTCCTGGAATCCTTAGAAGCACTCCAGACATATTCCTCAAGTCCATTCTCGGCATAGATTTGCCGCGTGCTTTCCCGATAGGCCGCCATCACGCCGGTATGGGCCGCCAGGCGTAATCGTCGGACGATTTCAGGGTTTTTGTAAGGATTGTTTTGGGCGTCGAGTTCTTTCCGGAGTTGCGACACGATCTTTTCCGGATTGTACCCAAGCGCGATACCCTGGATGATCGCTCGTTCCAGCGTCTCGCCACCGTTCTTGCCGATGTCGAGGGCCAGCCGTTCAAATGATGCTTTTAATTCCGAACCGTCAGCCGCCAACCCCAAAAATTCATTGAGTGCCCCTTTGGGCAGCCGCTTAAAATCCAAACCGATCTGGTTGATGACCAGGTGTGCCTGGCGTTCGGCCAGGATCAGGGCCTGTTGCTGTTCCTTCAATGCCAGTTGAGCCGCTTTGCCGCCCAGCTTCTGGATTTCTTCCCCAAGCTGGGCCTGTAACTCGCGCAGTCGCCCAAACTGATAAAACGCCCCGATGGTCAGCCCGGCATCCGGAACGGTATTGATCCGATCCAGCACTTTTTGGACATCGGCCAGCAATCGGCCCATTGCCGCCTGATACGCCGCCAGCACTTTGTCAGTGGCAGCCTGGTCAAGCGCAATCAGTCGCTTTCGGAATTGCGCGGCAATCTGAAAAATGTCCATTTGGCTTAAAGACGATTTTAGAGTTTAAAAACAAGGTGATAATGTCAAAGGTACCCTTCGTGATTTGCATTGCTTAAAATCAAAAGTAACGTCATTACAAACCATAATTCTGATCCATCGCTGCCTGCTGTTTGCCTTCATCGGCTTCCAGCCGCATCTGGTCCTGTTCTTTTTCCCAATTGTAGCCCAATTTTTTCGCAATCGTCTTTTTTGAAACGATCCCCAGCGACTGGTGGACAGTCAGGATTTCTGTCGTTTCCTTCGGATCGTCGGGTATAAGCTCCGGCCACAAGAGGGAAACCAGATGATCGCCTTTTTTCCCGATCAACAAAAGTCCTCTGACCAGCCGGATCAACATTGGGCCATAGAGCTTTTGTTTAGCTTTGACCCGTCGTAGCATTGTCCGACTTAAAGTGCGCATGGCTTTGGCGGACAACGGCCCAAGGCTTTCAACTTTTTCCTTCGTGATCAGCCGCACACCGCTCATTATTTCAATAACCGTTTCAAGTTTATCCCGGAACGAAATCGCGTCTCCCACATTACCTTTCATTTCCAGGTATTCGACTGTTTGTGTCGGATCGGGCAAAAACAAAATGCGTCCTTGTCCAATTTTCAGATCCTGTGGGCGCATACCTTTGGCAATTGGTTTAGGGTCGGAATAGTTGCGGACTGTTTTGTTGATGAAAGTATCAAGTCTGTGAATCGCTTTCAGGATTTGAATGGCATCGTGCCTCACGTCTGGTTTGCCATAAAACTCACAGGCTTTGGGCAGATTCTGGCATTCAAACACTGGAGGAAACGAATAGGGCCAGGCTTGTTCACCGGTTTTTCTCCATCGGGGACGGTCGCCGGATTCGGTCCGTGATTCCAAATAAACAATCTTCCAGGTGTTTCCGTCCGGCTCAATTTCCTCCCGTTTGACCATTGGTCTGCCTTGATCATCCTCACACCGGTATTGGCAAATGTATTTTGTGATCTTCCGAATATCATCGGGTGAATATTCTGCCTTCCAATTCATCGGGTCTTGCACTACAACGCGTGGCAGCAATTGCTCTGTGATCATTATCTTGAGCCAGGCGTGCCCAAACAGTGCCCCATTGGTTGCCAGGTTTAACAAGTCTACCTCACGTTGATCTTTGGGCCACACCATTTCCAGGTAGGTATCGGCATCCTCAACTTTCTCTGTCCCGATCTGGATTCCAACCTCTTCTCCAAAAAGGGAAAAGGAGATTTCCTCAATAATTGGATCAACATAGTTGGCCTGAACCGTATCATCGGGTTCACCCTCCCGAACTTCCATCGGCTTTGGAAGGTTGCCGTCATACGCCGCCAGGGCTTCATCCTGCCGCTCCAGCCGGAAATCATCCCGGTAATTGTCCGCCATCTTCACGCTATGTTCCACAAAGCCCATAACTATCTCCGGTAAAATAAGCTGTCGAGTGATCCGCCGTGCTCCACGTTGAGTGCCCATCCGGTGGCCACCATCACGCACCCGCCGGAAATGGTGTCCACCTGGTCGTTGAACAACCCCCGTGGGAACTGAACGATTTCCGTGATGGCCGCCTCGATCCAGGCCCGGTTGACGTCCATGACCATGCCGTCATTCTCTTTGTCCTTGAGCAGCCGTTCGTTAATGTTCTCAATGGTTTTCGTGCCGTAGACAAACTTGACCTTGCCTTCGCGGGCACGGGGAGACCAGGCCATGGCCCGAACCATTTTATCGCCATCCACCGGCACACCCAAAAACGCGATGTGGGCAATGTCCGGCATTCGCCGAAATTCCTGGATTGCCGTCAGCCCGTGGAGCTTTTCTTCAATCCCGTGAACCACATCGGGTTCAACCTGCATACATGCCTTGATGATCCGCCGGGAGTCGGGCCATTCCTTCTTGTAATGGATCATGTCCCGGATGTAGAGCGTCCCATCCGGCCCGAACGCCACCGCCGCGCTGGCCGTGTACTTCCCGGTCTTCTTGATGCTTTGGGCCAGATCCCAATAGCGCACCCAGCGCAACCCATCCGGAGCGACCGGCACCACGGCAAACCATTCGCGCTGAAAGACACCCCCTGTTTTCGGAGTTGGTTGCTGCTGATAGAGCGCCGCAAAGCGGTAGGCATCCTTTGATTGTTCCTTCAATAACCAGTCCCGTTTGTACCTGGCCGGACAGAGTGCCTCACCTTTGCGCCGCCCCAGAGGATCATCATCCTCAGCCAGGGCTGGAAGGACAACCACCTCCCAGGTGTCGCCGCCGGTCTCCTGGGCGGCCAGCAATCGCCCGGCCAGGTCATCCCAGTGCCACCGGGTTTGAATCAGAAAAATGGCGGCGTCCGGTTCTTGCCGGTTGCTCAAAACCCCGGTGTACCACTCCCAGACCTTGTCCCGATGGCCTTCGGATTCAGCTTCTTCGGGTTCCCGGATCGGGTCGTCAATTATGATCAGGTCGCCCCCGAACCCCGGCAAACCACCGCCGATGCCAGTGGCCACAAACGCCCCGCCGCTCAGTGTTTCCCATTCAGCGGCGGCTTTTCGCTCATCACTCAACGGCAGCCGTTCACTGACGATCCGGCGGGCTGTTCGGGAAAATTTGTTGGCCAGCTTTTGGGTGTGCGCGGCCAAAATCACTTTTTTGTCCGGGTTGCGTTCCAGCCAGAAGGAAGAAAAATGCGTGGTGCAGGTTTCGGATTTGCCGTGACGCGGTGGCATAAACACCATCAGCCGTTTGCATTCGCCCGCCGCCACCCGTTCCAGGTATGGATACAAATACAACTGGTGCGGCCAGTCCCAGGTCCAGCGGGGCGAGACGGTCGCGCACCACTCTTGAAAGGTCGGCGGCCTGACGACTTTTTCCGCCTCCAGTTCCTTGCGGGCGCGTTCACTGGCGGCACGGGCACGGGCCAGCGGGTCATCAGGTTGTTTCTTTGCCATACTCCTCCTGGACGAACTTTAAGACATCATCCGAAACCCCTAACAAGGTGCGCCAGGCAGGTTTATCAATCTTGTTCAGCACTCCAAGCAAGTACTCCCAAAACACCGCAAAGTCCTGCATCCGGCTGCGGTTTTCCTGGAGCTTGACCATGGCTTCCATTTCCAGCTTGCAATAATCCCGATGCAGCCCCAACTCAAAATTTGTGGCAGCCCCTTTGGTGATTTTAAGTGACAGGGCTTCCCGCTGGTTTTTGATGTCGAGATAGAGCGTTTCGGCACTGGTCAGCGCCGCCTGGGCCGTCGCCTGCAACTTGAGCCGGAGCGCGTGTTCCCAGTTGTATTTGGTAATCCACCCGTGCCGCCCGCCGTAGTCAAACAAGTTGGTTTTGCACCAGCCTGGGTACCTCTGCCGCATTTCAGCCTGAATGCGGTCAAACTGCTCGCCGTTGTATTTCAAATACAATGACAGGCAGAAGTCTACGGCGTCGGGTGGGTACGGTTTTGGCATAAGCTATCGGCGTTTCGGGGTTGATGACGACTGATTCGCAATCAGAAAATCAAGCTGGGTTTCCACCCGCTGCAACCGTTCCTGAACCCCCTGAAGCCGCTGATCCATCTGCTCCAATCGCGATTCCAGGCGTTCCACGTCACGGGTGTTGTAGGACTGAACTGGTTGGGCTGCCGAATGGTAGCCGGTTGTAGACAATGCCCCGCCCGTCCCGCTGGCCACGACCAGTGCCAGGATCAATCCCGCCAGAGCTTTGGGCGACAGCGTGATGTTGCCGTGTGGATCTCGACTCATTCGGCCCCCTTTCATTATCATTATGTCTGATCTTCCAGCGCAATCTGGAGGACGTCGGCAAAAATTGAGATGGTCCGGAGCACCCGGCCCACCCTGAGTTTGGCATCTGGGTTCTTGATGTGGAGCACCCCTTCCTGGTTTAAGGTATCCAGGCTTTGGGAGACATCCTTCACCAGCTTCAACATGTCCTGCCTGCTTTGCGGAGACCAGTCCTGGTACCCTTTGGCCCGGTCGTTAAACTCGTCAAAGATCCGTTCGACTTCCGAAATACCGTTTCTGAGTTTGTCCGCTTCGGTGGATTCCAGCACCAGTTCCGCCTGGAGCTGGTCCACCAGTTTCTTGGCAACCGGCAGCGTTTTTTGAATCGTCGTGGCCGCCCGCTTTGCCTGGTCAAACTTCTTTGAGTCACAGCCTGTCGTGGAGAACCCCACCAGCACCAGGCCGACAACCAGCAACATTGAAGAGAGCTTCATTCCTATTCATCCTTCCCGTCGGCATCTTTAGCAAAAAGGCCGATCAAAAACATGGTCAGCGTGATGATCGAAAGCTGCACATCCGGCCCGGCGTGGACGCCAAACTTGGCGGCCAGAACGGCGGCAACTCCGACAATGGCGGTAACGGTGGTTTTCAAATCTTTCATACTTTTCTCCCAAACCCTGAACCCTGAACCCTTATCGGCTCAAATCGGCAATAGCCTCTTTGACCATGCTCTGATAGGCCAGCTTGGACCGTGACCAGACCCGCATGGACTGGTCGTAAATGTCCTGGAATTTCCCCCGAAACTCGATGTGCCAGGCTTCGGAGGTGTCCACCCGGTGCGGGTTGCCGACATCCGACGTGATAAACGTCCAGCCGTGCTGTTCAAAAATGGCCCGGACGTCCTTCTCATCAAAAACCTGACAGCCTTTCGGCACGCTTTGGGGATGGATTAACGCCGCCAGATCCAGGTCAATGGCCCGGCCCGCTTCGTGCATTGAGTTGCCCGCCGGTGGGCTGTAGGCGCGTTTGCGGCCCGCTTTGTAATCCTGGTGTGCCTGCCGCTGCATCTCCGAACTTCGGTAGCAATCGCTCAGCCGGAAACACCCTCCCCGTGCTTCAATTTCAGCTTGAACTTTTGCCAGTGCTTCGGCGGCATCGGGCGTCAGTTTGGCCATATGGTCCGGCAACAGGCCGTCCTTTGTTTTGTAGATTCCCTTAACTTTGATGGTCGTCAACTTAGAGCTTGAATTCATAGCCGCAAGAATTGCAGAATCCGCTCCGAAGCAAAACTATGCCGGGTGCGCGGGGTGCGCGGGGCGTGCGGGGCGTGCAAATTTCAGTCAGGAGGTGGAATGGACACGGCAAATATCCGACCGATGATGGCGCTCAATGTCATGGAGAAACAACTCCAGGGCATTCTCAATCCACCGATCAGCCGTCACTTTTTGTACAATCTGATTCAAGACGGATCTTTGGAGGGCAAGAAACTGGCGGGGAAGTGGTACGTGTATGAGGATTCCTACCTGAAATGGCTGCAAGACATTCAGCAACCCGAAATTCCCTGAACCGGTTCCGCACATTTGCGGAACGAAAACCGCAACTTTCGCCGCTAACCTGTTGATTTCAGGTAAAAGCAAACCCAAACCGTTCCGCAAATGTGCGGAACCAAATCGGAGAATGTATGACGAAAACTGAACAAACTGAAGAAACTGGATGGCTCATTGAACTCGACGTAGAAGGTGAAATCATGTGGCTGCAAGTTTTAGGGCACGGAAAGGTTCTGTGGACTAAAAATGCAATTGACGCGACCCGTATGGCCCGCCGCGAGGACGCCGAAGGTATTCGTGCGCACTTCTTAGGAAATCATGGCACCGTCACTGAACACGCATGGGGTTGATTGTAAGGAGATTGTATGAAACAGCCTCTAATGGTCGGCAACGAAATGCTCATTGATTTGGCTGATATTCGGTTGATCTACCTGGACCCCGGTTCAGGAGGGTACGTTATCTGGTTCAAGGATAACAAAGAGAAGCGTGTCCCGAAGTCCATCATCGAGAACCTCTTCAGTTTGTTGAAGGTGAGAGAGATTGGGGAATTGTTGAAGGATTAACGATATTGATGCCCCCAGGGTGGCCCTGCCATCCATATACATACTCATACCCGGATGGATCAACAGTGAGGGGGCGGACTTCAAGCGAAGCTGCCTAAGCTTGGAGGACATCCGCAGGCCAGGTTTCCCAACCTGGCCTGCACTCCAGGGGGAAAGATCATATGACGAAAAAGCCTTTGCAAACAATACGATTATCAACCAAAGCAGAATTGCTCAATCTGTTTCAAAAGTATGATTTCAGAGACCCGCTTGGTCACCCGTTGGTCAATTGCCAGGAATTCCTTGATCTGGTTGATCTTAACTTCGCCCAAGAGGTTTCGGTTGACCAAATTGAAGTCGTTAGCCCAACAATTATCCCTCCAGAGAAGCACGACCACCTTGAGATTTTTTGCAAACTCCCAGACCCATTCGGGTTCCGAGCTTGTCTTGGAATCCACCTGGATCGCCAAAGACTCAGGGATTTAGGCTACAAAGAACCCTTTGAGTTCAGATTGCAGTATGCCGGGCAGGATGCCCAGTCATAAACAGGGAGATCGTCAATATCTCCGACTTTGATTCCGCATTGGTTTTGACCACTGCATTTTGTCATTGCCCAGGTTTTGAGAACCTCCCCGTCAGCTTCATTGCCCCCGAAGGTTCTGACTACATACCGCAACTGAACCAGTTGCTGGTACTTTGGGCAAGCGTATTCCCTTGATTTGTGTTCAACACGATCTCCCATTTGAGTTACCTCCATGAAAAAAAATTATGTTCCTGTACTGCACGAATTAACTCAAACCTTGCGTTCTGCCGCAGTTGGTAATGAACAAGCCATTGAAGAGATTAAATCCCTCACGTTTCATGTCAACCAGGAAGAATTAGCGTCTGAGGCGTTACAGTGTCTCCCACCCCAAACCCTGAACCCTGAACCCTGAACCCTGAACCCTGCTTTGGTCATTGCGGCATCCCAAAACCCTCCGGCGACCGGGCGCTGGTCAGGTTGCTGTTTGACAGGATCACCGGCCCGGTTGCCTGGCGCGGCACTTCCAGCTTCACCGCCCAGTAATAGGCTTCGGTCTCTCCGGCTGCCTCGCGCTGGCTGGTGGCGACGATCACATATTTCCCGGATGGCAGACTCAACTGGAAATTCCCATCCGCATCGGTTGTCGAGCTTGAAAGCGGTTTGGGCAGATCGGCAAAGTAAATCGGTTCAGGCCGCTTCGCATCCACCTGGCTTTGCTTCTCAAGATACAGCCTTTCCTTTTCTTCTTTGTTTTTCTTCTTCTCCTCTTCTTCATTTGATAAAAGGTAAGGGTAACCAGGGCCCGCTGGCTTAAGCTTATTCACTTTCCCGCTTGCTTCCTCAAATTCAACTACACTTTGGTCAAACTCAGCCTTTGCAAGATCAACATCCTTTTGGAGTTGTTTTTTTTCGGTTAGAAAAAGCTGCTTCCTGCGCTCAATATGGCTTTTAAAATCTTCTTCCGTAAAAGCCATCACACCCACAGACCCAAGCTTAAAGTTAAAACCGCCTTTGGTGACGATAAACACCTGTCCCTTTATCTCCTGGGGCTTAGAGCACGCGATCATAGACACTAATAGACACACCCCTATGAAAGAGGTCAGCTTGCGTTGCATTGTGACACCTCACAAATGAAATATTTCCCCGGTGCGGGTGGCCAAAAATAGGATACTACTCGAAATCAATTTCGGCACGTTTGATGATTCCAATGACTTGGATCTCATTGGCGGGCCAAACCTGCTCTTTAAATTTAGGGTTTGAAGAGACCAGGGCTACGGTATCTTCATCCCGTAGATCAATTCGTTTAACACATAGTCCATGTGGGGTTTGGACTAGCGAAATACACCCGTTTATTTGTTCGGGCTCAAACCGCCGATAGACAATCGCCCAAGATCCATCTGCCAAACCATCGGGATTCATAGACTCACCACTTATCCGAATGGCTATTGTAAATCGTCCTTGAGGATCATCCCGAAGCGGACGTATCCATCGGAGACCTTTGATCGGTATCCAATCACCCGGTTTTCCGGCGTTCACTTCGGCGATCACTGGAACTGGTATCATCATCACTGGACTTAATTCTAAATGGTTCATCGGCTGCACCTCCTGCGACTGCATCAAGAATGGGTACAGGTATCCGAACGATGGGAACATCAGTCGGAACCAGAGACTCAAACTGAATTTCCATAATCATCCTTCTTAGTTTCCGCTCGACAATTTCTTCAATTTTTTGGTCAAAAACTTCCTCAAGCGAGATTCTCTTGTCTTCAACTTTTGAATCCAATTTCTGAGGGCCTTCTCCGAATGCTAGCCAGTGAAGTGAAGTCCCACTAAGTTTTGAAACTGTGACTAAGTGCTCTAAGTCAATTTTAGACCGACCTTTGTTCCACTGAGACACCGCCCCTGTTGTAACCCCAAGAGCCTCAGCCAATTCTTTTTGGTTGAGATTCCCCATGGCTACCATCATTCGTTGAACTATCTCAGTGCTACTTAGTGACATTTAATTTCTCTTGACAGGAATTTAGTGGTACTGCATTATTGGATTCACATTCGTGAAGGAGGCAATAGCATGCCATTAAGTCCACTACAACTCAAGTTCCGGGTTTACCGGCGGGGCGAATCAATCACCAGCTTGGCCAAAAAATTAGGGGTTACCAGGGAGTGGCTTTCCAAAGTGTTAAATGGAAACGAGTCACCAGGACCTGACCTTGAGCAACGGCTGTGCGAGGTTTTGGGAATTCGCCCTTCAAAATTGCCGACCAAGAAAGCGGCATAGATGGGAGATTTATGACAATTCAAAAACCACAGCAATTAACCCCTAAAATCCAGGTACTCCACGATGAATGCTACGCATCATCATTAGATGTAGCTGTCCATTTTGGGAAACAACACAAAGATGTACTCCGGGCAATTGACCACTTACGATCTGTCAAATTTGATGAAACATCAGTTCTCCAATCAATGGATGAAAATAGGATAGATCGGCGCAAATTTACGCCGATCTTTGAACAAATGCAGACCTTTGGCTCTGTGAATTTTGTTGAGACCGTCGTTTTAGATACCTATGGCCGAGAGCAACGAGCAATCAACATGACCCGCTCTGGATTTACGATTTTGGCTATGGGGTTTCAGGGTTCCAAAGCATTGTTTTGGAAAATTCGATACGAACAAGCCTTTCGTGAACTGGAAGCCGAAGTTCGCCGCGAACGGGCCAGGGACGGGATCATCAAGCGGGCCGAACGCCATCTGGAACTGTTCCCCGAATTCAAAACCACCCTGGGCACGACCCGCCGGGCAATGACCTGTCACGCGGCAGCCCTACATTTGCAACTCCAGCGAGTGATTATCCCCGCCCCAACCGCAACCGACCTGTTGCGATTGATCAAGAACGGCAAACTGGAAGGGTTCAAAAACAACCGCTGGTTTGTGTTTGAAGACTCGTTGTGCCATTGGCTCGAAAATCGCTCAGCCGCATAATGAGAATTCCCCATGCGAGTGGGGATGAACCGCTTTGGGCCTTCTCCTGTCAAAATCCATTGAGGAATTCCCCATGCGAGTGGGGATGAACCGGGTTCAAAGACCAGAACGGGCGATGGGTGGCCGCTTTTCCCCATGCGAGTGGGGATGAACCGCGATTGACGAATGGAATCGCCCCCAACCGATTGAATTCCCCATGCGAGTGGGGATGAACCGAACAGGCGTTCCGGGAAATGGAAGTCGAACTCGAATTCCCCACGCGAGTGGGGATGAACCGAACCGAACCGAGGTAAAAAATGGAAACACAACCCGAATTTTTCAAAGCTTTCGAGACCGAACGAAAATCGTGCAAAGCGGCAACAGTCGGCCTCGCCAATGCCTGGCGGGAGTTTGATCGCAACCCCACCGAAGCGAACTGCTTGGCCGTAATGACGGTCCAGCAGGATTACCACCAGAAGCTGAATGCCTTCTGGAATGCTCTCATTAGTTCCATCCCGGATGGAGAGAACCCAGCCCCATATCTGGAAAGAATTCGCCCTCCAAAGTCATTCTCAATCGAGGAATTCCATCGCCAGGTTCAGGAGTTTGGGCGAACATTTCTATCAGACACGCCTGGGCAAAAGTTCAAAGCCACCATTTCAAGAGTGTCTCCGGATGAGGTCGCTGGGGTAAATATGATAAGAGGCTTTCTCAATGAATATTTCCCGGATGCCCCGGCGGATACCGAACCCATCCCCGTCGTAACCGTGCGCAATGCCCAGGACGTCCCGGATGGAACCGCATGGCTGGTTCCGGCTCTGGATGACGAATCCGACGACGACACCCTCAACCCCGACCAGGTTGAAGCCCCAACCCCCGAACCCCAAAACCCGAACTCCGAAGCCAGCCAGCCAGAAGATAACCTGGTCACATGGTGACAATATGAAACTCCCCCTGCATCTTCCGATTGTAAAAATTCAGGTCACCGAAACTGACGATGATGTAATACTGGCCGTCCGAACGAAGGGCAACGTCACCAGCAACGTCCATCCCATCGGCAGGATGGATGTGAATAAGTACGAAAAATTCATTCAAGACGAATATCGTCGGATCAACCAATTCAACCTGGAAATTTGCCCCTATTGCCTGGCGTCAATGGTTGAAGAAGACGATTGAATTCCCCCTCGCGGGGGCCGCCATCTCTTTTGGGTAAAAAGTCCTTGTTGACCGCGCAGGGATGGCGGTCATTAGTTGAAAATGCGCCCGGCTGCCGGGCGTGAATCGCAACCGAACCCAAACAATCAATTCAAACAAACAGCCGTCAGGCTGGAAAGGATATGTGTGTCTGTATGTTCAAGTCCAACCTTCCCCCTTACCTTCAGGCAAAATTGGCATCCCTGGTAATGACAATGGTGGCTCTGATGGCAGAACTCAAAAAAACGGAGAAAGATCTCGATGCTTTAATGAAAACCCTGCAACGACTCAAGCCCGAGATAACTCGGGTTATAACTGAGTTCAAATCAGCGCAGGAGCAATTGACCAACCATGACCAGGTAAAAACTGACCTTCTATGCCTGTTTATGCGGCTGGCTGCCGTGGTTGCAATAACTGCTGGGATTTTCCAGGCGGACGGATTTGAGTCGCAGGCTGAAGTTCTCGATATCCTGACCTGGATCAATCAAGAGGTAGACCAAATTGAACAAGCAGCTCAGGCCCTCGCGTCACCAGAGCCACTGGTTGAAAGGACGGTGGCGTAATGACTCCGGCAGAGAACTACGCGGCCACCATCAAACATTTGAAGTTCACGGCTGAGGTTGCCAAAACCCAGAAAGCCGATTGCGAACAGGAAATTGCCCAACTGGAGAAGCAACTCAATCGTGGCGACCATTTATTCAAAGACACTCAGAAAGACCTTCGACGGCGGGTTGATTCGCTCAAGAACCAGTTAAAAAGCAACCAGTCCCAACTAACCCCGGTCAGCCGGGCACTGGCTGAGTTGATGGGAGGTGAGCGATGACCCCGATTGAAGAACAAAACCAACGGATGCTCAACCTGGCCAAAGCCCAGGATCAGGCGCTTAACCAGTCAATTTTGCTGACGGTGAAATGGGACGATATCCGGCGGGATACCGACCTGGTGGTTGAAAACCTGCAAGCGTTGCAGGCAATGCACAACGAATACATCAAATCTGCCGTGGAATTTTTTAGCCAGGTGCATGGCTATCTCTTATTCAATATCCGGCAGGAAGCAGCCCAACTCAATTCAGACCAGACTCAACAATAGACCCTTCGCATTCCGCACACAATGCGGTGTGCGGAATGCGCCCAAACTCACATGGAGGGGCACCCAATGCCACGCAGACGCAAACCAGCAACCGGCCCACACCTGACCGGGCCTCAATTGTTCAACGAAGCTGTGGACACCCATGAGATGGATGACTTTGCCCGTTCAATGGGAATGTCCCGATCCTATTGCGAAAAAGTAATGTATGAACCCGCCGCTGATGGAATGATCGGCGGGACAAACGTGGTCAACCCGATCATCCTGGTGGACCGCTTTTTTGATTGGTGCCTGATGCACCAGCCGGAAATTGCCCATTTGCTCGCTGATCGGTATGCCCAAAAGCTGGAAGCCCACCTCAACAAACTCACCAATCGCCCACCGGCCAGCCAGGCCGAACTTGAGGAAAACATCCTGGAGATCTTCACTGAAACCGGTGAATTCCAGGGATCAATCGCTCTGAACTCCCCATCGGCGGTTGTCCGCAAGGAACTGGCTGATGTGGTGGCCCAGGTCGAGAAATTCTTGACGGCCCGTGATTCACGCAACCAGCCCACCGGGTTACGCCAGGTTGGATAAGGGGGATTTATGTCAAAGGTCAGTACTCAGACCGATCAATTGATCCAGCAACGCCAACGCGAACGCATCGCGATTGAGCTGGAAGCCACCGCCCGAAAGGCCGCCATCCAGATCCGGGGTGGATACGGGTTTTTCACCGTTGAAGGCGCGTTGCGTGACTGCGCTACCGCCCTCAAAGACGCCCGGTGTTTCGTTGCCGACCAGGAAGGCGGGTATTCCAACGATTATCCATACGAACCGTGGGAGGTGTGAAATGTCCACCCCCATCACTGCGCCTCAACGCCGTGCGATTTTTGCCATTGCCCGAGAGCAAGGGATGGATAACGACTTACTTCACGCCGCCGTCAAGGCAGTGACCAAAAAACAATCCCTGAAGGATTTAACCAAAACCGAAGCCAGACGGGTGATTGATCACCTGAAAAATCCGAACCAATCTGCCACACGCGGCAACCGCCGCAGTCGCCGGCTTCCTCCCGATGTCACCCGACTGGCGACTGAACAACAAAAAATCCTGCTGGCCACCCTGGCCAGTCAACGCCCGCAAATGCAGACCCATGAAGCGTTGTGGGCCTTTTGTCACCGAGTATGCGGGCACGATATCCCGCGAACCAGTCAACAAATTTCACGCTGTATTGAAGGGCTCAAAGCCCTGAACAGGAGAGATGGACTATGGGTACCGTAGTTTTAAAGCCCAAATGCGACATCTGCTTGGATTCAACCCTTCTCCAGCGGCCAGGAGGGTTGACTGATTGCCGATGCTGGAAAAACAAAACCATGTTTGATCAGTTCCCAAACACCACACAGCAAGTACGTCGGGCAGTGGATCGATTCAACCTGCGCCAGGTTGAATGGGACTGGCAAAGCTTTGAGGTGATGCGGTTCTTGATCCACGGCACCAGCCAGATGCCCATCACCAGCGCCTACATTGAGGAGTTGCTGAGCGTGGATCGGCGCACCGTGGCCCGATTGATTGCCTTGCTGAAACAAGATTGGCGGCTGCCGATTGTTTCCCGTCGGAAAGAACCCAATGGGTACTGGCTCGCTCAAACGCTGGTTGAGTTTGAGGAAAACGAACGCCCGTTCCGCAACCAGGCCCTGACTACCCTCAAATTGTCCTGGAAAGTCAGAAAAGCCAACTTCCCGGAATTTGCCGGGCAGGAGTTCTTTGACTTTGTCTTTGAACAAGACGGGAAGGACAGCGCCGATGCCGCCTAAACAAATTGATGTGTTGGCCCGTGGGTTAAAAGTGCTGAAAGCGGTGGCGGATGCCCCCGGTCAGGGACTTCAGATTAAGGAAGTAGCTGCCCAAACTGGGCTTTCTTACGATTTCTGCCTCCGCGCCCTTCACACCTTAGCCGATGACGAATGGGTACGACTCCGAAACGGCGGCTGGAAATTGGGTCAAAAAGCCGTTGGCCTCAGTGACCAGGTCGCTGAAGAACTTGAAGAATGGATACCAAGAAAAGGAACTCTATGAAACTGCTCAAAAAACCTTTTGACGAACGAACCGAATTGGCTGAAACCGCCATTGAACTGACTGAGTCCCAGCAAGCTCAGGTCGCAAAGCAGGAAGCCGCATATGCTTTTGGTGGGATTCAGGCGCTGATGACGGCTGGACGGTTTTTGACCGCCAGCGCAATTCGGGCCATTGATGCGATGAAAGAGCAAAATATCCACATCCAGTGTGGATACTCGCGATTTGACCTTTTCCTCGACAAGTCCCCGCTGAGTCCGATGGGTTCAGACAAATACTATCGCCAGAAACAATTGCTCCAGGCAGAAGGTGAAAACACCTTTGACGCTCTGAACCGGTTGGGAATCCCTCTCTCAACCCGTCGCCAGTTGGGAAGTGGAACAATTGAAGTGGACGGCAATGACGTGCTGATCGGCAACGAACGCATTCCGATTACCGACGCCGAACGAATCAAACAAATGCTGAAAGACCAGGCTGATGCCAACGTCCGGTTGACTCGTGACCTCGATGAAGGCCGGCGGCAGATGACGGTGAAAGAAAAAGAAATCAAAGAACTAAAACAACAGTTCACCGAAACAATCAAAGAAACCAACCGCCTGAATGAACAAATCACGGAATTATCAAACCAATTGTATGACCCCGATGTGGCGTCACCCGTCCAGTCGGTATCTACCATTGAACGCGAACTGGGGCTGTTGTTCGTGGTTTGTGGGCGGGTTGAACAGGCGGCCAAATTATTAACTCAGAACGAAAAAGAGACGTTGCAGCCCCAGATCATGCGCGAATTTAACCGGATTGAGAACCGGCTGCACCACGCCCTGGGCCTGATTGATGATCAGGAACTGATGCTCAACGACATGCTGACGAAAGGGGAATTCACCCAATGACGAAGAAACAACAACTCCAGGAAATCAAACGGCTGAACAAGGAAATTTCTCGCGCCAGCCTGCGCGGGAGCGACACCGTGAACCGCTTTTACCGAAAGAAGCCCGAAGAACTCACCGAAACCGAACGGGCTTCGGCACTCCATGCCCTGACATCGTTGCACGCTGCCCTGCAACGAACCGGGAAACTCCAGACCGCCTAAAACGGGGAACCTATGCTGCACACACTGGATGCTATGAAAGTCACTCTGGATCAAGCTGCAATTGAAGAAATCTGCGCCAATTTAGAAGGACTCAAAGGCAAACGCGCCAAAGAAGTTGCCGCCAGCCTGGCCAGTCGCTATGGCGTATGTGTGCAGCAAATTTATGCGGTCAGCCAGGATGTCCGCCCACGCCGCAAACCCCGCTCTGATCGTGGAAAGCGCCAGGCTGATCTGTCCGATCCAGGGTTGCAGTTTGTGGCGGCCCAGGTGGCGAGGTTTAAGATGGCCACGGATGAAGCCATCCTGAATGCCCGAATCAAAGGCCATTCTATCCCGTACTCCACCGGGGCACTTCGTCGAAGGCTGCGGGAAGAAGGGATTTCCCGCCAGCAAATAGAAACCAGACGGCAACCCCACCGCCGTTTTGAAGCTGATCAACCGTGCTGGCTGTTTCAATTTGATATCACAGGATTGAAACAACGGTGGATGGACACCAAAACCCGAAAGCTCTTTAAGGTATCGGAGCTGGAAATCTCAAAAAACCACCCCAATGAATCACCACGACGTGTCCCTGTCTGGGCGTTCACTATGGTGGATGATTACAGCCGCCGAATCTTTTCCCGGTTTTATGCCGTGGAAAAGCCGACCCAAACCCAGGTCATTGATTTTATTCTGGAAGCCTTCCGCGAAATGGGGGTTCCCCGAGTCCTGTATACCGACAATGACCGGGTTATCACTGGTTCCCGGATGCGCCGGGCCGAACGGTTACTGAATCAGTTGTTTGCCGAAAGCGGCGGATTTGAACTGGCCCAGCACCGGCCTGGCGCTCCGCAAGCGACAGGAAAAGTTGAGAATTCCCACCAGTACATTGAAGAGTGTGAACGATCAATCGCGCTTTTACAGGATGCAAACCTGGAAACCCTCAACCGGTATGCCCAGGTCATTTGCAGCCGCAAGAACCGTCGCCCCCATCGGGAAACAGGAGTGGCTCCGTTGATCCGATGGCGGGAAAATAACGATGCCATCCGAATTCCACCTGATCAGTCCCTCAATGCGATATTCCAGGCCACCGAACACGAATGCGAAATTCGACCGGATATCACGATCCGAATTGACGGCCAGGCATGGCAATTACCCCGGCAATCCCCATTTATTGATTGGGCAGAGCAAGGGGTAAAAGTCGCTATCCTGTGGCCGCCCCAGGTGGATTACTTCTGGCTCATCAATGGGGAAGACTGCCTGCAAATCAATCGGGTTCTGGCCCGGCCTGATGTGGTTGGGGCATTCAAAGCCATCCCTGAAACCAAATCGCAACGGGTACGCAAAGAGCTGGATCAGGTCCAGTTGCCGAAGATCTCAATTGAGGAAATTGAAGCTTTTGATGCCAATGAATCGGCCCAATCACCAAAAGTGTTTCCGAAGCCAAGAATTGAAGCCACACCTGAAATGCTGGCTGCCGTGGGCCTCTTACCAAATTTTAATCCCGAACCCGCCCCAGTCCTGGAAATGCCAGTTGCCCAGGAACCCCAGTTTGTCACGGTCAAACTGATTAACGTTTTCCAGGCAATGGACCGTGGCCAGGCCGCGGGGACTTTCTCCAACCCAATCACTCCCGAACAAAAAGCCTGGGTGCAGGCTCTGTTTGATAGCCGCGCCCTCATTGAGCAACCTGAATTTGATTCCGCCCTGGAGCAGTATGGGAAGCCACAGCTCCGACTGGCCAGGCTCTAACCTTTGAGGATTTTATGAGCAAAACCAAAAAAGCACGCGAAACTGAACAAAATCTGCAACTAACCCTCGCCAAACAACTGGATGAATGGGCAGCGTTAGAAAAAAAACTAACGCCGATCAGAAAACAACAGGCTGAATTGGAGTCGTCAATCCGCGCCCTGGCCACGAAAATCGCTACCGACGAATCAGGCCAACCCATTTCACAACAGCTAGAAGCCACCCAGGCAACGGTCATCGTGTCGGTTGTCACCAAGCGCAAAATTCTGCCAGACAAATTCTTTGACCTGGTCAAACAATCCAAGCGAACACCGGACTTTTGGGCATGTGTGTCAATCCACGAAAGCAAAGCCGAGAAATTTGCAGGGGTGGACATCAGCACCATCACCACCACCGAACAATCCACTCGTGTCGCCCTGCGGCTGAAGTAAAGGAGTCCGTATGAGAACTGTTTTAAATGTCCCAGCTCAGCAGTTTTTTGGTCTCAAGCGCGACCCATTTGCCGCGCCACGGTGCGCCGAAGACGTTTACCTCACGCCTCAATTGCGAGATGTCTATGAGGACGTCATTGACAGCGTTGATTATTTGGATTTCCGGGCAGTTGTCGGCCCAGTCGGATGTGGCAAGTCAGTCCTTCGGCAATATTTGCAAGACATGGTTGCCCGCAATTCGGACTGGCGTGCCCAGGTGATTTGGCCCGCCGCGACGGACATGAGGAATCTCAATGTAACGGGGATCGAATCCATCATCCTGGAACATTTTGGCGAAAGTGTGCCGTCAAATGCCGCTCTCCGCCGAAAGAAGATGGAGCGAGTCATCGCCCGCGAACACAAAAACGGCCAGCGCATCACGCTGGCCTTTGACGAAGCCCACGACCTGACGGACCGAACACTGTTAAAGCTGAAAGATTTCTACGAGCTGGGCTCCGGTTTTTACCAGTATGTCGGGTTGCTCATGTTTGGGCAGACTCAACTGTTCACGCGGTTGAAAAACGAACCCAAACTCACGGAGATTTTCCAGCGGTTGGAGTTCACGCTTGTGCCACGGTTAAGTGAAGTCCAGGCGTGGGAGTACGTCGCCCACCGCGTCCACCGGGCCGGAGGCAAGGCTGAAACCCTGATTGACCGATCAGCCGTCATCCGCATTGCCCAATCAAACCAGACGGCCCTGTCCATCGGGAATTCCGTCAATGGGGCACTGCAACTGGCCGTCAGCAAGGGAGAAAAATGCGCCTCAATGATGTTGCTCCAAAGCCTGGGGTATTTTGGAGAAGTCGGAGAAGCCACCGTCATCCGGACCGCCCGAAAGACAGCTTAAAGGGGGATCTATGGCGGAAGAAATCCAGATCGAAGAAGAAATTGGCGTTTTTGAGCGGATACTGAGGAAAGAAAAACGCTACTTACGGGCACAAGTCCGCAAGAATAAACGGACCAAAGCCCAATTAGAGCGGGAACTGCAATGCTTGCGCAAAATCCAACGCCGCTTGTACGACGCCAAATTTAGAGAGCAGGAATCGCTCCCCAACCGAAACGAACCGTGACAGCGGGCTTCGGCCCGCTGTTTTTGTGAGGAATTATGGAAGCCGTACAAACAGATACGTTTCACCAGGATATAGAACAGACTTTTATTCAGTTACGGGGCAAAGGCGTCGCCTTACCAACGCGGGATTACCCGTTGCTCAATTCCTGGTATGAGCAGGGGGTTCCGCTCGGGCTGATTCTCCGAGTTATGAAAGAATCGTTTGAGAAAAACCCAGATATCGGGTCGATCCGGTATTTTGATCCAGTGATCCGCAAGGAAATGGAGCGCCTGGCTCAAATGCGGGTCGGAGAATCCCGCCCATCACCACCAGCCGAACAGCCCCAGCCATCCAACCAATTCGCCGATCACCTGGCCCGCGTAAATGCCCACCTTGAAGAACTCTGGCCGCATCTTCCAGCCGAACTGGCCACCATGGTTGAATCGTTGGGTTGGCGGTTAATGTGCCAGAAAGAACTGATCGTCTCCGGCAAAGCCACAAACTACGAAGTCTTGGAAACCCTTCTCACTGAAATGGAAGCCGAAATGTATGAAGCCGCCAGCCAGTGTCTGACTGATCAACAGCACATGCTCATCAACCTGAAGCTTGAAACCGACTATAGCCGGTTCAAGAAAACAATGCCCAAAGACGGCTACAACGACACAATCACCCAGGCCAAATTCAAAGCGGTCTTGGAGCATTTTGACCTGCCCAGGCTATCGCTCTTTTTCATGCGGATGGAGTCTTAACCTGAAATTACCCTCCAAAAAGCCAAAAGCCGTAGGATTTGCCTACGGCTTTTGTGTTTAGATGACCCCGACTCAAGCATAAAATTCCTACCTTCCGCCTGCGGACGCCAACTTGACCCAGTCAAGTCGGCCAGAGTCACAAGCCGGTGTCCCGACACAGGTTCCGCAAGCATTATCGTGTTCGTCGGAGTAAATTATCGTGTCCCCTCCCACAGGTCATTTCTGGCACGATAGGCCAGGAACGGATGCTCCGGCGTCACTTTCAATGGTTCGGGTTCGCCTTCCACCGTCACATTCAGCACCAGGGCATTTTGATGGGCATAGAGGGCTGTAATCGGCTGGTATTCGGTCTGGCCGGTTTGCTCGTTGTAGCTCAGCACTTCATCCCCAACCCGCAGGTCCTCGATGTTCCGCTGACCATCTCGGGTTTGGACTGGCGTTCCGGCTGCAAAACAGCGCCTCTTCGACGGACAGATCCATCCACCTGGTTGGGATTCGCCCTGTTTGGGTGCGGTGGGATGCCCATGTGACAAATCATCGGCATGACGGCTCAGTCCCTCCTCGATCTCATCCGCTCTCCCACTCAATCGGCGCAGGAAATTCCCCGCTCCTTCCCTCAGCCCTTTCGCCAGTGTGCCAATCGCGTGTACGTCCTCCACCAGCGAGGTGGCCCGTTGCGCCACGGTCTCTCCCCCAGCCAGCCGTCCCAGTTTCCCGGCCTGGACCGCCATCCCGGCTCCACCCAGGACTGTCAACGCTCCCATCAGCAGCATCATTCCTGTTTGGCCCTGCTGATAGGCTTCATACGTTCCCTTCGCTCCCTGGACCACATTGTAGGTCATGATGCCGGTGTGGGCTGCGTGGGCTGAAAATTCAAAGGCTTTCATCAGTCGGGTTGTTCCCGCCGGCACAAAAGGTACCGCCGTTGCTACCGCGTCCATGACCAGGTTTTTGGCGGCTGACCAAGCCGCGTCGGTATCTCCCATGGCCAGGGACACACCTAAATCAATCAGGTCATAGGTCACAAAACCAATGTCAGCCAGGGTATCAATAAACCGTCCCTGTGAATCGGTAAATCGCGTCGGATTGTTATGAACATACGCATACCGGTTCAGGCTTTGTGGCAGCGTGTCCATCCCGGCAAAGCTGTCTTCCTGGATGAATCTTCCCAGGAGCGGGTCATAGTACCGCTCTCCGTTCCCAAGTGGCATCAACCCGGTTTGATCATCCCGCCACTGGCCGGTGTAGCTGATCGTGCTTCCGTCCCGCGCTCCCGACAGGATCACGCCCCACGGATCATATTCCGTTCGGGTCACTTGCGGTTCAGTCCCGGCGACAAACGTCACCGAACCCTGGGCATCGCTGAAGTAGTACCCGTCCTATTCTCCCCGGACCACCATCCCATTGGCATATTCATACCGGTTTTGCTGATTTCCAGTGGAATCGTACTCTGAAACCACGCTGTCCTGGCCATACACCGACCACGTCCAGCCGTCGCTGTCCCAGTTACGCCCGATTCGCCGTTTTCCGAAGTCATAGCTGTAATACCCGGCTTCGGTTTCAGGCTGGGTCTGAGTCACTGTCCGGCTGGCCCGGATCATCTGTTCCCGGACGTCGTAGTCATAACTCCAGCTCTCGGTTCCGCGCGTGATCGAGGTGATGTTTCCATTCGCGTCGTGGCCATAACTGGCCAGGATGGTTCCCGTTCCATCCTGGATGTCCTGCAGCCGGTTCGCTCCATCATACCGGTAGGTGTAACTGACCGCGGTCCCATCCAGCCGCGTTCCCGTCTCCATCAACCGGTTGCCGACATCATCGTAACTGTAACTGATCGAGCGGGTTCCATCCGTCACCGTCTGCATCCGGTCGAGCAGGTCGTAGCCGAACGTCAGTGCCCGCAGCAGTGTTCCTTCCCGATACCTCCGCTCGGCACTCCGGTTGCCGTTCAGGTCGTAGTCATATTCAAACCGTTCGCTCAATCCATTCGCCCGGTTCTCGACCAGTTTGACCCGGTTGGCCCGGTTGGCCCGGTCATAGCCGAAACTTCGGCTCATCCCATTGCTGTAGGTAACTGATTCCACCAACCCGTTCGGCTGCCAGCCGTAGTTGACCGTCACCCCGTTGGCCAGCGTGGCCCGCTCCAGCCAGTTCTGTTCGTCATAACCGTAGGTGACTGAGGTTACCCCGTCATCCTTGACCAGCGTCACATTGTCCGCCGCATCGTAGCCGTACTCCACCTGCCGCCGCCGTGGGTTCTCGGGTGGTTCCAGCGCCGAGTCCCGCCACTC
>CAZXCE010000053.1:0-23514 GCA_964639175.1 uncultured Clostridia bacterium | reverse complement strand
TCCGGGTTCCGGGTTCCGGGTTCCGGGTTTTCGAAACCAAGAACCAAGAACCAAGCCATTTCTTCATTCTTCATTCTTCATTCTTCATTCAGTTATTTCTGGTTGTAGATATGGGCAATGACTTCTTCAAGTGGGGGGTCTTCAATCGCAATGTCAGCCACTGACCCGGCTTTGAGAACCTCATGGATGACCTGCTCAATCGAGATGAGTTGGGTGTCAATTTCCAGTTTGAGCGCGTAGCCACTGCTTTTTAATTGGGTAACCCCACGTAACAAAAAGGGTTGGGGGGGCTCGTGGTATTTGACGTCGAGGATTTTGGCTCCCAGGTACTGACGCCGCATGCTTGAAACTTTATCATCCAGCACGACCCGCCCATGGTTAATGATAATGACCCGTTTGGCGACCTGTTCGATATCTCCGGCATCGTGACTGGTGAGAAACACCGTAACGCCTTCTTTTTGGTTCCACTCACGAATGACATCCCGCAATTCCTGCCGTGCAATGACATCGAGGCCAATGGTTGGCTCGTCAAGAAACAGGACTTTTGGCTGATGCAGCAGACTGGCGGCGACTTCAGCGCGCATTCGCTGGCCAAGGGACAATTTTCGCACCGGAGTGTCCAGAAAGGCCCCCAGTCCAAACCGGTCAATCAGCATACCGCGACGGGCCTGATACTCAGTCGGCGTGAGGTTGTAAATTTTGGCCAGCAGGTCAAGCGTGTGCGAAGGGGGCAGGTGATACCAGAGCTGAGATCGCTGCCCAAAAACCACGCCAATCTGAAACGCCAGCTTTTGCCGCTGTTCCCAGGGCACAACTCCCAGGACCCGGGCGGTTCCTGAAGTCGGACGCAAAATCCCGGTCAGCATCTTGATGGTGGTTGATTTTCCAGCGCCATTGGGGCCGATAAACGCCACTGACTGGCCTTCCGGAACGGCAAGGCTGATGTGATCAACGGCCAGGATTTCGGTGTGCGTCCGGCGAAAAGCCCAGCCTTTTGCCAAAACAAATGATTTATGCAAATTTTCTAGCCAAACACTGTCGTTCATGCCTTGAATATCCTGAAAATTATTTGTAACTATTCTGAGACAAGATTTCGAATTCAGCGATCTTTCTTGCCTGACGCTTCTTTCCAGCCGGTTCAATCTGTGGATTGTGTGGAGAGGGTGCAAGGCTGGTACGATTCATAGCTTCTCAATTGTTCGGCGAATCTTTATAAAATCAAGTTAGGCAAGGGTTTATCATAATGTTGGACAGCGTGATTTTAGAGGCAACTCAGTTAGGTGATGTGGCAAAAGTTCGTGAGTTACTGCAAAACAATCCCAATCTTGTCAATGCCAAAGGTGAGCTGGGCGAGACCCCACTGCACTGGGCCTGGAATCGTGAAATCTCGGAAACGACAAAATCAAATGTGCTCAACTCTGATGACGATGATGCTGCCACCAAATACCGTGAAATTGCCAGCCTGCTGATTCAAATGGGAGCGGACGTCAACGCCTGTGATGAGTTTGGGAAGACGCCGCTTCATTATTCAGCCTGGAAACGTGAAATCGCTGAGCTGTTGATTACTCATGGAGCTGATATCAATGCTCGGGATAAGGATGGAAACACAGCCCTGCATATCACGGCCTGGGATAACTGGAACGATCAAAAAACCATCCCGGAGTTGCTGATTAAAAAAGGCGCAGATGTCAATGTCCGCAATCTGAAGGGCAGCACACCATTACATTCGGCTGCCTATTGGGATTACCGCAACCTGGTTGAATTATTGATTACCAGTGGGGCTGATCCCAATGTGCGGGATAATGACGGTGATACACCGCTGCATCTGGTTTCTTATAATGGGCATTATGCGGTGGCTCAATATCTGGTCGCACGGGGTGCCAGCGTCAATATCAAGAATAAGGACGGAAATACGCCATTACACTGGGTGGCACGCGGAAAACGAAAAAATATTGCTGACTTGTTGATTTCGCAGGGGGCTGACGTCAATGCCCGCAACAACGAAGGCCGCATCCCGCTGCACGAAGCCGCCAGATTTGGACGGAGCGGATCACTGGTCAGTGTTTTTCTTCACCGCGGGGCCAGAGTGAACGAGCCTGACAATTATGGGAACACGCCACTCTTTTTTGCGGCTGGGTGTGGCTTCCGGGACGTCGTGGAACTCCTGATTATTCATGGTGCCGATGTGATGGCTCATGACGAGGATGAAGAAACGCCCCTGCATTGGGCCGCCATGAGCGGGCAGGTGGAGATTGCCGAATATCTGTTTGTGAATGGCGCAGAGCTGACAGTGAAGAATCAGGAAGGGAAAACCCCGATTGACGTGGCGCCAAATGACCGCATTCGGGAGGTTCTCATGGGGTTACTGCGCAAGTCCTGATTACTCAACGCAAAGAAATTGTGGGCTGAAGAATTTGGGCGGAAGAGGTCGGGCTCAGGGCCTGGATCTCAAATTCCATTTTCTTCAGCCCACAGTGTTCAGTCCTGAAATTGTGCTGATAACGATTTCCCGGCCAGGCCATAGGCTGCTGGATGTTCGGCAATGGTGCTGGCCGCCAGAATCCAGCAGAGTTGTCGCCATTCTTCCTGATTGATGATCTCAGCCTGATAACACTTCCAAAGGTCAGTTCGAAGCTGCCGGTCTGGATCTTTGGTTTCGAGCAGGGCACGTACGGTGGCCACGCGCCAGAGTGGCTGACCATAACAGGCCAGCGCCAGCCAGATATCTTGAGCGTCAAAAACCACACATACATCTCGAATATAGAGTGCCACCATGTCTGTTTCTGAGGTCTGTGATCCTGCTGTGGCAACACCGTATGATCGAAGAATTTCTGGCGGAAGCCCCCAGCGAGATTGAGGAGAAGACCCTGAAGCCGGTTGCCGGGAAACCAGGATAAATCCCCCCACTAGCGGTTGAATCCCTCGATGCGTAAATGTCATCTGGATCAGGTGTTTCTCTTCTGCATTGAGTTCAGTGAGAGATGGCAGGACTGAAGGAAGACAGGCCTGTACGTCTGTGACGAGTTGAGGTGAGAATGTAATCAGGTGAGAGTGAGTCACCACCGCTGATACCGATTTGAGTTGCTGATGTAGGTCAGGAGAACTGGCTGATACTGGTGAGGTTGGTGTTGATTTGGAGTTCTGGCGGACCTCGTTGATTGGGTTTGAACGGGCAGGTGGACGTGGTGATTCCGGTGAAACAGATGATTGATTATGGCTCAAAGGTGCAGAATTTTGTGGCCGTTGAGTGACAACCCAGATGATGGGGAAGCTGATAAGACACAGCAGGACTCCAAAGCCAGCCAGCCAGATTTTCGCAACGGGTTGTGACGAATCTGAGGTATCTGATTGACTCACGGTTTGGTTTGGTTTCGGTACCAGTGACGATGTGACCTCGGGTTTCGACTGTGCCAGACTGGTTTGAGACGGAGAAAGATGAGGTAGTGCTGAATGAGTGAATGTAGCGCGGATTCCGCCGCCAAAAATGATTTCATCTCCGTCTGATAATCTTTCTTCGAGTTGAATCGGCTGTCCATTTAACAAGGTTCCATTCCTGCTTCCACCGTCGCAAATCACCGCTTCACCACAACTGGTCTCAATGACAGCCTGGAGTCGTGAAATACAGGCGTCTTCAAGCCGCAAGGTGCAATTGCGGTCTCTGCCGATGGTGAATCGTCCTCGAAGAGGGATCACCACCGGCTGCGGTTGAATGCCGTAGACAATGAGCTTTGCCATTTTGGGTAACATCAAACGTTTGAAAGGATCAGGTTCAGCCGCGAGAAGAGACCGTTACCGACCTGCGTGCTTGAGTTGAAGTTCGATGACTTCAACCTGGAGTTGGGTCCGGTTGATCATCCGAAGCGGAGTTGGACTGGTATTTGAAGGAAGGGTATTGCTGGATGGTGGCGGTGTTTTGACCACTTTCGGTTGAAACGTTACACTCCGTGAAGTCGCACCCGAGGCGATCATTGGCTGGGAATCTGTCTGGCGAGGATTGAGACTCTCAATCCAGGTATTGAGGTTTGGAATTGGCGACGGGCTCAAATAAAACCGGATCAATTCGACTCCACGTTCCTCATCAAATCGGAACGCTTGTTGACCAGTCGGTATTTCACAACTTCGATCAGAAAATACTGGAATCGAAAGCTGGGACTGATCAGATAACAGCCGGGCCTGGCCAGTTGGCGTGATATTCAAAATTGAAACAAAACCATTCAATTTTGATTGAATTTTGAATTTAATCTGGTCTCCCGGTTGAAATGGATAGTCCTGAGCGACAGGGATAAACGTCCCGCCTTGTTTGAGTAAAACAGTGATCGGTTCTTTGACTTGAAGATTGAATGGTTCCAGGCCTCGATTTTGTTGTGGGGTTGCCAGTACCCGCAACGTCCCAACCAAAACGGTGATGATCAGGCACAGGTAAATAAAAATTCGGCGCGACATAACAGGTCAATCCTCCTGAGAATGCAAATGGGCGTAAGCTTTTGGTCAGGAAGGGCAAGCTTTGTGCCAGAGATAAGTTAAATTGAATTGATAAGTCGAGTCTGATAAGATTGATTATGTAATTGACTGCATTACAGCACCTTCCTGTAGACACCACTCTGAATCAAGAGTAAAAGCAACCACACATCCCGCTCTATCCAACAACCTGTCCTTTGTTTACTCAACCCACACTGGTTCAGCCGTCTTTCTCTTCTTGAACCCCAACCCTGTCTTTTTTGAGTGAGGAGCCCAGACCTGTGTCTACAAAAACCAAGAACACAATGACTCCGGAACGACTGGCCAAACTCCGGGATGAACTACGATCAAACCCGCAGGCCGTAAGCGCTGTGATTGACCGTCTCAAGGCGCCGGATGTGGCTGAAGTCTTAAACGATTTCTCGCTCGACGATGCGATACTGGCCATCATGACGCTTGATCCAGACGAAATTGTGGCAGTCTTTAATGAACCCAGTTTCGAGCGACGTCCAGCTTTGATCCAGTTACTGCATATCGAACAGGCGGCCAGGATCATTGCGGGTCTTTCTTCTGATGAACGGGTGGATATTATTCAAAAGCTGGCGTCTGAGTTCCGGGCGCGGTTAATGCCATATCTCCCGGACAAAATTCAGCGGGAAACCAATCTTTTGCTTGAGTTTGACCCGGCAACCGCTGGTGGAATTATGTCCACTGAATATGTTCGGCTGGATCCATCACAAACCGTAGCTCAGGCCCTTGAGTTTGTTCGGTCCATTAGTAAAAACCGACTCCACGTCTATTCGGCCTATGTTTTGGATCCTCAGGACCGCTTATTGGGCGCCATTTCACTGCGTGATCTGGTTGTGTCTGATCCGGAACAACTGGTTTCCCAAATCATGCGCAAGTACCCGATCAGCGTTCATTTCAAAGAAGATCAGGAACTGGTGGCCCGAAAACTGGCCAAATATAATTTGCTGGCGGTCCCAGTCGTGGATGATTCACAACGGATCCTGGGGTTTGTGACGGTTGACGATGCGCTGGATGTGATGGTTGAAGAACAAACCGAAGACTTACAAAAACTCGGTGGAATGCAGGCACTCGAAGATGGCTATATGAATACGCCGCTCTGGCAACTTGCCCAGAAACGTGCCGGCTGGCTGGTGGTTTTGTTACTTGGGGAAATGCTGACGGCAACCGCTATGTCATACTTTGAAGACGAAATCCAGAAGGCTGTGGTGCTGGCGCTGTTTGTCCCCTTGATCATTTCCAGTGGAGGTAACTCTGGATCCCAGGCCGCCACGCTGATTATTCGAGCCCTGGCGCTTAACGATGCCCGGCTTGATGACTGGTGGATTGTAATGCAGCGCGAGTTGATTTCAGGGCTGTTGCTGGGTGGGATTTTAGGCGTGATTGGTTTTTTGCGAATTGCGGTATGGAGTCTTTTCTCACCGATCTACGGCCCTCATTGGGCCCTGGTTGGCGTCACCGTGGGGATTTCGCTGCTTGGCGTGGTATTGCTGGGTACGCTCTGCGGGTCAATGCTTCCCTTCATTCTCAAGCGCATTGGGGCTGACCCGGCCACCTCATCCGCCCCATTTGTGGCGACTATCGTGGATGTGGCAGGCCTGGTGATGTACTTCACCGTCGCCTTACTGATTTTGCGAGGAAAATTGTTGTAACCACTGCCTGGTAATAAATGCCGTTTTTATGATTTTACATTCGGGTCTTTGTATGAGAAAAAAGCTAAAATATTGAGAGTATTGTATTTTCTTACCCCTTCGCCCGATACCTTCAGCCCAAACTGGCATTAGACTGCGGTTACCTGGAATTTGGTCTTTGCCGAAAGCTCGTATGAATTCCCCCAAAATTGCAGCTTGACCCATTTCCCACTGGCCTCAGGCGTCTGGACATCACGCCAGGAAGGAAAAACAATATCATCCTTGAGCGCTTCCTTCCGAAAGCGTTCGTATGCCGGCTGGTCAATCATAAAGGCACACTTTTTGATGATGCTCATGGCCGTAATTTCAAAAAAAGTGACTTTAATGATCTGAAAAAGTACATCTTGCTCGGGCTGGTGCTCAGCCAGATATGCTGCCATAAGGTCTTTCGACCGGGCGATAACGCTGGAACCTTCAATTTGAAAGTCGGTTCCATCGGGAATGTACGCCATGTAGCCAATTGTTTTGGCTGGATTGCAGGTCATAGCCGACGACCCATTGCCTTGAAAAGTGGCGACTGGTGTCTGGAACCAATTACAAGCAAAGGCTCAGTTCCCTCAACACCAGTCGCTTGACTTCAGGCTTCTCCGATTACTTTGAACGAATAACTGTGGTCCTGCCCGTCATTGGTGACCGAAAAAATCAGGTCACAGGCTGGGGCTTCGGCCAGCGAAATTGTTTTCGCTTCACCTGGATTGACGTACGCAAAGACTTCGGCCCGGTTGCCAAACAACCCTTGATCAGCCCGACGGAGTGCGAACTTGATCGGCGAGCCAGTGGACTTCCCATGGGTTACTTCCAACGCCAGCGGTGACCCTGTACCAACCGAAAATCGGAAAAAGTCACCTTCATCACCATCAGCAAACAAGACCCCCTGATAGAGTTTATTCAACTGAATGCGAGCTGCCGTATCAGGCGAGTTCCCCAGGGTAAACCGGGTGTCTCCCTCATTTTGTTTTCCAATCAAAGGGAGCTTGTCGGTTGTGGTGTTGGTTGTTGGTAAGTGGTTAATGGTTCCAGGATTTAACAAAAACAATCCAAGAAAAACAGTGTACATAAAAGAAACTCCTGTGCGGTATGCGCGCACATGTCGTTGAGCGGCAATTTGTCCTGCACGGTGCCTTCCGTCACCGACTGGCACAAACAGCCTGGGGATAAACAACTACCGTCCCGTCGATGCCAGAAGTGCCACCACGGGAACCCATTTTGATTGTTATCAGGGAAAACTCGATTGCCGAAAGGCGAGGGGGAAGGTCGAGTTACGCCACATTGGTCAAGCGGCTGTGACGCAACACGTCATTAAACGCTATGAAGTCCAAACTGGCAATAGTTTTTCCCAAAAAAATTTACAGGAAAGAAACATCGTGTTTCAGTGCCAGAAAATGAATGGGGTGCCGGCGGAAGATCCATGACGAGGATGAAAGGAAACAATCTCCGTGGGGCACCCTCAGTCGCCCTGGTTATACACGGAAATAACCATCAATGCGAGCACAATTTAGTGAAATGAAGAATGAAGAATGAAGAATGAAGAATGGTTTAACCTGTTGGGAGTTAAAGGTATACGCTATTCTTCAGTTGGAGCTGGCCGTTCAGTGACAACGGTTTCCATATTCGCAATGTGGCGTGGCTCCAGGCTCGCAAACGCTTGAGTCTGGTCTACCCTTTCCTGGATTTCAACCGTAGGGGCACCTGGTTTTTCAGCCAGAACAGTAATGGCATCTGACATCTCTTCGGTACTGGTTGATCGAGGCTCAGCTTGATGCCCTGTGGTCAAGGCAGTGGTTTCAAAGGTTGAAATACGCCGCAGTTCCCGAGGTGCCGTGATCTGATGCACCTGACTATCGTCCAAATTACCCAGCACGATACTGAGTTGATGCGCCAGTTCGCGGGCTGATGGTCGGGATTCGGGAGCTTTGGCCAGGGCGGCACATACCAGGGCTTCAAGTTCTTCCGGGATGTTTTGGGTATAGGCTCGAAGGGATGGGATCTCACGTGTTGTATGGGCCAGAATCAACTCCCAGAGACTGTTTTGAGCTTCGACAAAGGGAAGTTGCCCGGTAATCATTTGAAACAGGATGATCCCGACACTATAGACATCAGCACGTCCATCATAGGGTTTCCCACTCAATCGCTCAGGCGGCATATAGGCCGGAGTGCCGACAATCAAACCGGTGCCGGTCAGTTGCTCGCCCGCAATGACCCCTGATTCGGCCCCGATCAACTTTGCAATCCCAAAATCAAGCACCTTGACCACTTCTCCTTCAGGGGATTGATTGATAAAAATATTGTCAGGTTTGATATCCCGATGGATGATCCCGACGGAATGGGCATAACTGAGCGCATCGCACACCGGAATCAGGATTTTCAGCGTTCGGAACAACGAAACCCGTGAAGTGGACCGAAGTTCGTCGGTTAAGGTATGCCCCTGGAGTAATTCCATGACGAGATAGGCAATTCCATCACTTGAAACTCCGGAATCAACAATCGAAATCGCATTTGGATGGTTGACACGTGAGGCTGAGACGCCTTCGCGGCGAAATCGCTCAATGGCATCCTCAGAATCATTTCCTGCGGCTGGCCGAAACACTTTGACGGCCACCAGGCGGTTGAGATTGAGCTGGGTTGCGCGGAAGACAGCCCCAAAGCCCCCGGTTCCAATCTTTTCCGCAAGCTGATATTTCCCGTCCAGAATGGTTCCAGGAAGCGCCTCAGCCAGAGCCGAGAAGATTCGATTCGCCTGTTTTTGGGCCGCGATGAGTTCGGCCACTTTTTCATCCAGTTCCTGGTTCTTTGCTTCAACCTCGGTTTTTCTCTGCTCCAGTTCTTCCTTTTGGCTCGTGATTTCATCGCGCTGACGGGTGATTTGCTCGGTTCGTTCCAGAACCTTTTGCTCCAGATCTTGATTTAAGGCATCGAGTTCTGAATAAACCCGGCTAAACCGATTTGAAAGCGAAAACGCCATCATAAAGATAAAGATTGCAAAGCCATACTGGGCATAGTTGTCAACGTCAGGGAGGTAGGACCGAAAATGTGATAGCTTGAAAACCTCCAGTACTTCACTCATCACCACAAAGACAATTCCGATTCCCAACGGAATCGAATCAACATATCGCTGCATCACCTTTTGATAAATGATACTTCCGATCAGGATCAGGCCAATCACTGAAAAATAAAATAGAAAGAGTAAGTTGGCATGAAACCACCTATCTGGAAGGATGATCACCAGACCTGAGACTCCGATCAAAGCCACCTGATACCAGCGAATCAACCGGGATGTGGGATACTGAAAGAAGACCAGTATGAATTGTAACCCCATCAAAATCGTGAGCGTTTGGCTCAAAGTCATCAACCGCATTTCCAAACGGGGGGAATTGACCCAAAAGTTAGCCCAAAAGGAAGTAATAAACGTGTTACCGGCAAATCCAAGGGCCGTCAGTGAAAACCAGAAATATTCAGTCAGTTCCTGCCGCCGGCGGTACAGAACATAATGATAGATACCAACCAGCGTAAACATCAGGGAAAGGAAAAACTGGACGATGTGACGCATCATCGCGCCCCGTTTCCAGGCTAAGACCTGGTTTTCCATGGCGCTGGTCCACCATACTTTGACTGGGAACTGGAGCCGTGCGGTCCCAAAAGACGGATCATCCGGGGCCCACATTCGAAAAGCCAGTGACACTTTTCCCTGAGTGTTGACTGCCTGGGGAGGAATCGGGATGACAATGGTGGTTGGGTTTTCAAAACCAGGTGCTGGTGGAAACTGACCGCAGCTTCCAACCTTGACCCCATTTAAAAAAACTTCCGCCGTCTGATGGGCATAATTTTTTTGATACGAGAAGGCAATATTCTGACCAATCATGGCTGGTGGGATGGTTACCTCGGTCCGAAACCAGACATATCCTTGCCAGTCAGTTAACCGTTCAGCCGTCAATGCTTTGGTTATGGTGATTGAAGACCAGCCAGAATCATCAAAGTCAGGCGCTGCCCATCGGAGATCATCCCCTTTTTGAAATTTGTAATTTTGGATTTCAGTCGGCTGGTCAATTCGGTCTGGCTGTTTTTCAGTTTGGGCAGTCACGCCAAACGTACTCATCCACACCACCAACAACCACCAGATGCTTAAAAATGAGTACTGAAGCGTTTCAGGGGAGCGTTGTAACTTCATCATTTTGTTTTCTCAACTTTGAATCAAATGATCAGCGGTTCGGAATTGCTTCTGAACAACGCTCTCTTTAGGATGTGCCCTTCACAACGACCTTCATTTTGATTCAAGCATTTTAGAAAAGCCTATGTCACGTAAAAAAAATAGCACCAGCCTCCAGTTTGCGCTGGTCAGCCTCATTGCCGTCATTTTTGTTTTCCCAGCCATGGGTCAAACCCATCCAACCTATTCGGTTCCGCCTTCGCCACCCTTGACGGGCTGGCAACCAGCCGCAGCCGGGCCGGCCCGTTCAATCACAGAGAGCACAAACGCCTCGCCGCCTGATTTGCTGACCCATTTTGAAAAATCCAACTATGTTGAGACCGGACGCTACGCTGAGGCCCTGGAACTGTGTCGGAAACTTGAAAAACGATCCCCGCTCGTCAAAGTCCAGACCATCGGCACCACCCCCCAGGGCCGTGACCTGGTGGTGGTTATCGTTTCCAGGGACCGGGCGTTTACCCCTGAAGCCGCAGCGAAAACCGGCAAACCTGTCATCTTTATTCAAAATGGAATTCATTCAGGTGAGATTGGTGGCAAAGATGCCTCACTGATGTTTTTGCGGGATGTCGTCGTCACCAAAAAATATGCCGCTCTGTTAGATCACGTCATCTTGCTTGTAATGCCGGTGTTTAATATTGACGGTCACGAACGTGTTTCGCCATATAACCGCATTAACCAGGCTGGCCCGCGTGAAATGGGCTTTCGCGTCACCGCGCAGCGCAAAAACCTCAATCGTGATTATCTCAAGGCTGATACACCGGAGATGCGAGCCTGGCTCCGAATGTGGACCAGTTGGAACCCCGACTTCTTGATGGATAACCACGTGACCGATGGCATGGATTATCAATATGACGTCACCATCAGTATTCCCAGTGGCGCCGAAGTCTGGCCAACGGTTGGCACCTGGATTCGAAATTCCTTTTTGCCGAAATTTCAGGCTGGACTTGAACAAGAGGGGCACGTCGTTGGGCCCTATATCGAACCAATTGACGAACAGGACGTCAAAAAAGGGTTTCAAGGTGGCCCCTCAACCCCAAGGTTCTCGACCGGGTATGCGGCCATTTGCAGTCGCCCAGGGTTACTGGTCGAAACGCATAGTCTCAAACCCTATCGGACTCAGGTCTGGTCACACTATGACGTGATTGTTCAAACGCTCCAGTTCATTGCTGAAAATCCATCCTCTCTCAAGCAGGCCGTGACCCAGGCAGATGAACAGATTGCGGCCCTCTCGCAAAAAACTCCGGGGAGTCAGTTGTATTTATCAGGCAAGCTTGGGACCGCCAGCGAGCCATATGCTTTTCGCGGCGTGACCACCACGTTTGAGCCCAGCCCAATTACAGGCAGCACCCTCCCACGGTATGGCAGTCAGCCCGTCACAGTGGATTCACTTTTTTATGATCAGACCATCCCCACGGCTTCACCTGTGGTTCCCTATGGATATTTCATTCCGGCTGAGTGGACAGAGGTAATTGACTTGCTGAAGGCACATGGCATTCAGCTTAAACCCGTGTCACAGGACGTGACTCTTGAAGTTGAAGAGTATACTTTTCAGATGGTCAAATGGGCTGATCGTCCTTTTGAAGGGCGGCATTTGATTTCAAGTTTTGAATTAAAGCCCCGAACGAGAACACTGACATTTCCGGCTGGAACGATGTTTGTTCCGATGAATCAGCGAATGGCCCGGGTGGCGTTTAACATCCTGGAACCAGAGGGACCTGATTCCGCGCTGCGGTGGGGCCGGTTTGACTCGATCTTTGAGCAAAAAGAATACTTCTCTGACTATGTCATGGAGCCGATTGCCCGCAAAATGTTGGAGTTAAACCCCAAACTGCGCGAAGAGTTTGAGCGGCGACTCAAGAATGATGCACAATTTGCCGCCGACCCCCAGGCCCGTCTGTACTTTTTTTATCAACGCTCACCCTACTTTGAAGCCGACAAAGATGTGTACCCGGTCGTACGGGTGATGCATGCCTTCAAATAACCATTCGACAGGGTTGAATGGCAGTTCAACCTCAATTTCAGTTCATCAGGAGAACTCGCACTATGGCAGCCACCAAAATTACAATTAACCCAAATGGATCGCTCCGGATCGAAGGCGATTTTGAAATTTTCGATGCCCAGGGACGTCAATTTGGGCTGGCCGGTCGCACCGTCATTGGATTATGTCGGTGTGGGCACTCAGTCAACAAACCCTTTTGTGACGGCGCCCATGGCCGAAATGGCTTTGAATCGGTTTGCGAAGCCCGTGAACTCCCGGCTCCGGTCAAGAAATAACATCTGATCACCCACGAAAAAAAATGAGAATTGAGTTGTGGAGACGAGAAACACGCCGCATTTTGATGTTTCAACTCGGGCCACAACCCAATTCTCATCATTAACACTTCTCAGGTTCAGTGGCTGATGAAATCAAGGGAAAAAAATTACACCCTGAAGAAAACTTTTTTCGAAAAGAAATCCAATTTTTCCCGATTCCCTCTTAGCTCTTTGATTTACATAAACTTTAACTGGTTCGAAATCCAATGGCCCGCATTCAATTTCTCTGGTTATTAGCCTCAACCCGGCAAAATCGCTTTGAAATGGTTCACCTTCTGCAACAGGCCATCCAGCACAGCGGCGGGTGGATTGTGGATTTTCGGCAATTTTCCAACCAGGCCGGCGTGATTTTCTTTGAAACTGAAGGCCACAATGCGGAGGCGCTCGAACTTGAATTCCTGAAAGTTCCGGTTTGCTGGACCGAGGAAAGTCTGGCTGAGATGAAGCATCTGTCTGCGCACAGGGTTCCCGACAGCGAGATAAAAGGCTCAATCCATCTCACATTCATCCATACTGAGCCTGATGTGCGGATTGAAGTGCCGGCGGTTCCGGGTTGAATCAGGCATTTAATATCCAAGTTGATCAAATGACTTCTGGATATCGGCTGGTGGTTCTGGCTTTCCCAGCAGACCCGGTTTCAATCCCTTTGAAATAGCCCACCGGTGAAGCCAGGAAATCCCTCCCTTTCCGACATAGGTATCAGTCTGTAAATAGCCTGGGTCAGCCAGTGCTTCCTCAAGTGAGACAAAAGAATATCCGCGCTTTTTCATCAAGCTGACCAGTTCATCAAAATAGTCGGCATTTAACTCGTTTGCGTGCAACAACAAGATGTGACGAACCTGTCGGCCCAGAATATCCTGCGAAAGCTTTTCATAATATTCAAACATGGTTTCGGTATAGGTCAGGTAGGCCTCACTCACTGACTTCATTTCCGACTTGTTTCCGGCAAGTTTGGCCGGGGTGTACAGGGCGTTAAACATCCAGTCTGAATTTTCAATTGTGACTGGGGCAATCGTGTATCCGTGGTGTTTGAGAAAAGATTCAATCTGAGTTCTGGTTTCCATAGATTGCCCAACCCGCAGGTACGGATGACGAAAGTACCGGAGCGGAAGCTTCTTTGGCTTTAAGAGCATTTTGGTAACAGTTTCCCCCCGAATAATGTCTTCGGTAAAGACGTCAACCGGTGTTTCATGCAAAGACGGATGCGAATAAGTGTGGTTTCCCAGTTCTAATCCAGCATCAACCCAGAGTTTGAGCAACTCAACCCGGCGGTCAATTTCCCCATACTGGAAAAGCTGGGCTTCGTTGACAAACCCAACGGCGGCAATCTGGTTGGCACAGATGGTGTGAATGAGCCGGCTGGTCATTTTGTGCTGGAGCCCCACACTGGTTTGTCGTCCATTGAGCGGCAGGTCGTCAAAGGTGATTGCAATTTTGTTTGGTTCAGGGGCGGTTTTTAGTGGTGTCTGGCTGAATATTGGTTGGGGAAAGATGGAGAGGATTGATAGTAAGCTACAGAATAAGTGGCTGAGTTGGTTTTTCATAAATGGCCTGGAGTTGGTTCGATAGTAGTTGGAGTGAAAGCATATCCATAGTCTTTGAGGGAAGGTTCCGTCAAGAAATCTAAGAGGGTGGTTGGGAAATGGGCGGAGAACAATACTGAAAAACAGGAAAAAATTATTGATTGCAGGAAAAATTTTCATTAAGGTTAGAAGGTGAAATTGTTTCATCTGTTATCAGACGTAAGCTGATTTAATTCCCCACGTTCTGTGATGGCTGGGATTCCGGGGAACACAATTTTTCCGGTTGTTTTTTAGAGTATACTTCGATGTTCTTCCGCTCCGCTCCCAATCCATTTCCCGAAAGAAGTTCAAAATTATGTTTCGTCATTGGGTTTTCTCCTTCCTCTTTATTATCAGTCTCGGTTTTCTCCTCGCTGAGCATACCCCGGTTCAGGCCCAGTATCGGCAACTTGAAGAACCGCCTCCGATGCAAGGCTCACCTGAAATCCTGAAAAAAATTGGAATTGATCAAAAACTAAACGCTCAAATTCCACTTACCCTGCCTTTTAAAGATGAAACTGGGCGTGATATTTCCCTGCAAGAATACTTTGGAACCAAACCGGTTATTCTGGCACCCGTGTATTATGAATGCCCGATGCTGTGTACCCTCACCATCAATGGCGTGGTTCAATCGCTGGACCAGCTCAAAACCATTGCGGGAAAAGATTTTCTGGTGGTGGCGGTCAGTTTCAACCCACTTGAAACTCCAGAACTGGCCATGAAAAAGAAGGAAAACTACCTGCAAATGTATAATCGGCCAGGGAGTGAAGCCGGCTGGCACTTTCTAACTGGCCCTGAGTCGTCCATTAAGCAGTTAATGGATTCCGTTGGGTTCCGCTATGCCTGGGATGAATCAATTAAGCAGTATGCCCACGCCAGCGGTGTGATTTTGCTCACCCCGCAAGGGAAGGTCTCAAAGTACTTTTATGGCGTTCAATACCCTGCCAATGAATTGCAAGCCAGTCTTACTGAGGCAGGCAAAAGCCAGATTGGAAAACCGGCTGACCCGGTGTTGCTCTATTGTTTTCAATATGACTCAGCCACCGGCAAATATACCCTCATTACCCGCAATGCCATGAAAGTTGGTGGGGTCATCACCGTTCTCGGACTGATGTCTTTTATCGGACTGATGCTCTATCGCGAACGAAAACAGGTTCGACCTTAGGTTTATTCTGGGTTCACTCAATAGAAAAAAAGGGCAAGCACTGTTTCTCAATACAGTTCTTGCCTTTTTCTTTTCCAGATCAATTATCTTGACTTTCACCAGGACAGTGCGGTTTAGTGCAACGTATCTTCCAGGCGCTGAATCAACGGTGTGGCGGCATAGTTCTCGAAAAAATCATTTCACTCATCAGCAATCCTACCAAATTTATGAATCGCACTCGATTTTTTGCCCAGACCATGGTTGGGGTGTTTGTGTTGACTTTCCTGTGGGTCAGTCTGGCAACCGCCCAGTCCTACTCGTATCCACTGTACCAGGGGCGCACGGCTGTCGAATGGGGGTCCCTGTTGACTGATGCCAGCCCGAGTATTCGGGCAACAGCAGCAGATTCGCTCCGACGGATGGGGATCAATGCTCGCCCGGCACTGGCTCACCTGACCCGGGCGCTCTCTGATACCAATGACGATGTGATCGAAAATGCCGCCTGGGCCCTGGGGTTTATTGGAAAGGAAGCTGAGTCAGCAATTCCTCATCTGAAAAATGTAATTGGCGCTTCGCATCCAGCTAAAGTTCAAACGGCTGCCATTGCTGCAATTGGTTTGATTGGGGTCTCTGATTCAGACACGGTCAGTGTTTTGACCCGGGCCCTGCACCATGAATCGAGTCAGGTCTGTAGCGCAGCAGCCCTGGCGCTTGGGGCCCTTGGCCAGTCAGCCTCACCAGCCATCCCAGACCTGATTGAACTCACCCAGGATGCAGACCCAGCCGTTTGTCACAGCGCTGTCATTGCCCTCGGGCGAATCGGATACCCGGCAGAAGCCGCCTTGCCCGCCCTGCGGGACCTGGCCTCAAATCCAAATAAGCAAATCCGACGTGATGCTGAAATGGCAGTCACCCGCATTGAACAGGAACTGACCCGTCAAGGCCGGACTCTGACGAGTTCAACCACCATCGCCCAATCCAGACCCGTCCCGAAACCAGCCGCCCCCGTCACAACTCCTGTCAAACCAAGTAAAGCCAGTGCGGTACTTGACGAAGACTATCGCCCAACCCGACCAAAGGAAGATTCGCTACGCACCAGCAACACTAACACCTCAAGTGCCGAATCACCTTCCGTTACTATCATCCGGCCAGTTCGCATCCTTTCAAGCGACAAACCACGCTATACCGAGCTTGCCGCTCGTCATAAAGTGGCCGGGGATATTGTTTTGAATGTCGAGTTTAAAGCCGACGGCACCATTGGTGATATCGAAGTTGTCAAAGGTCTGGGGTTTGGCCTCGATGACAGCGCCATCCAAACGGCCAAACGCCTCAGATTCCAACCGGCTGAACGCAATGGTCAGCGCGTTGACAGTATCAGCAAAGTCCAATACTCGTTTGTTCAGATCAATTGATCCCGGTTCCGAGGTGCGTGGAACAGATCCTTGAGGCAGGCTCTAAACGGCTGGCCTCAATTCAACCACACTACGGCAGTCTGTCATTCTTTCACCTGTCACCTATAATGAATCGAATTGAAATCTATCGTGGTGACATCACCAAACTTGCAGTGGATGCAATCGTCAATGCAGCCAACAGCTCCCTGCTGGGTGGGGGCGGTGTGGATAGCGCAATTCATCGGGCCGCAGGTCCAGAACTGGTTTTTGAGTGCCGGTTGCTGGGTGGATGCCCAACCGGACAGGCCAGACTCACCAAAGGCTATCGGCTCCCGGCAAAATTTATCATTCACACGGTTGGCCCAGTCTGGAATGACGGGCAGCACGGTGAACCAGAAGCGTTAGCCCAGTGTTATCGAAACAGCCTGTCACTGGCAGCAACTCACACGATAGAGACACTGGCCTTCCCGGCAATCAGTTGTGGAATTTATGGTTATCCGATCAAACAGGCGACAGCCATTGCAGTGGCTGAGACCTGTCAGTTTCTCATGACTCACTCATATCCGACGAAAGTGATTTTTGCCTGTTTTGAATTACCAGTTTACCAGGCATACCAGGATGCCCTTCAACCGTTCACCGATTCATAGCCTGATCTGCCACCTCCAGTTCCCTCTGATTTTTACAATTCCCACCCACCTCAGATTCCAAGACGCGCTGCGTAATCACATAAGTTGATATAAACTTAGAACAACATTTATCAGTGCAGCCAAACCCTAGAAAAATCAGTTTGATACGGGTCATTTTTTCCTGGCTAACTCGTTTCATTTCCTGCGTCAAAAAATTCAAATGATCCGACGTTATAGCCATCTCGCTGCACAAAGTTGACTTGACGGTATCCGTAACATTTAGGTAACGTAACCCAACATTTGCTCTTGCTTTAGACGTTCTTCCATTGCCCTCAAATTCCCTTCAACTTCAGGCAAATTCTAAGCACCCGGTCGTCACTAGCCAGCGACTGTTGGTGGCAGGAACGAATCTTAGCCAGAATGTTTTGGTGTAACGAGGATTCCTGCGTTGGAAGAATGTTTCACGAAAGATCAAGTCCAAATCTTGTTGCCAGCCCTTCCCCCTCTACCAACACCTCGGCTGGTAACCAGAGCGCTTGTGTTCTGACGCGGAAGTGCCCCTTCTTATACTGCGTCATTCAGCCAACCCCCCCCTGTTGGGACTGCCCCATTGAAATTTCAAGAACGTCAAGCATCCACTTTGGTATGTGTAATACCAACTCACGTGTGAGGAGATTTGGAAATGACAAATCAACCTAGTCTTTCCCGGACAGCACTCGCGTGGGTCCGCAGAATGTCAGTGGCATTCTGTGTGCCTGCGATGATTCTGTTTTGTCTGACAACCGCGTTTGCCCAAACTGACACTGCCCGTTTGCAAGGAACGGTCGCTGACCAGAATGGCGGCGTGTTGTCAGGCGCAACCGTCACGGTGACCAATTTAGGGACAAACCGTGAAGTTTCGGTTCAATCCAATGAAAGCGGAGACTATATCGTTCCGGCGCTGGCACCTGGCCGGTACAAAGTCGAAGTCAAATTGGCCGATTTTAAAACCATTAATCAGGAAATCACGCTTGAAATCTCACAGGTTGCCGGCGTGAACTTTACCCTCGAACCAGGCGGAGTGAGCGACGTGGTGATTGTTTCGTCCGATGCTCCACTGGTTGAAACCGGAAGCTCCGCTGTCGGCGAAGTTATTCAGGGCCGTCAGGTCACGGAATTACCGCTCAATGGTCGGAACTTTACCCAACTGGCAACCCTCGTCCCTGGTGTCAACCGTGGGATTCCAGATGGTGCGGCCTCCGGGGCTGGGAACCAGGCCGAAACCTTCCGGAACGGAAATACTGGCGGCGCGGCGCTGTCAGTCAATGGTCTTCGCGAGCAAGCCAATAACTTCACCCTTGATGGAACTGACAACAACGAATCACTGGTCAATACCATCATCTTCTTCCCGCCGGCAGAAGCCGTGCAGGAATTTCGTGTGCAGACCAGTGTGGCGCCGGCTGAATTCGGACGCGCCGGCGGTGCAATTGTGGGTGCCACCATTAAGTCTGGTACCAACGAACTGCACGGCAGCGTGTTTGAGTTCCTGCGTAACGATAACCTGGATGCGCGTCCAACCTTTGCTCAGCAAAAGGCTGAATTTAAGCGCAACCAGTTTGGGTTCACCATCGGTGGGCCAATCATCAAAGACAAACTTTTTGTGTTTGGTGACTATCAAGGGCTGCGCCAGTCGCTGCCGCTCAACGTTGACTTTGCTTCGGTGCCAACCGCAGCCATGCGCAACGGCGATTTCTCACAATTGCTGAACCCAGCTTCCTCTGGTCTTCCAAGCGCGGTCATCATCCGTGATCCGCTGACTGGAAATCCGTTCCCAGGGAACGTCATTCCTTCAACCCGGATCAACCGGGTCGGCCAAAACTACCTGAACGCCTTTCCATTGCCAAACAACGGTTCGCAGGTCCAGGGCAATTACATTGCCCAGCGGGTTCAGAGCCAGAACGACGACAACTTTGACGTTCGCATGGACTGGTTTCTCAGCGAGAAAGATCAATTGTTTGGCCGCTTCAGCTTTGGCGAAACTGACTCCATTACCACGTCCCGCCTGCCAGCGTTGCCAGCCGGATTCGGGTCTGGAACACAGTTTAATAATGCTCGTGGCTTCACCCTGGGTGAAACCCATACCTTTTCGCCAAACCTGATCAATGAATTTCGGTTTGGGTTCATTCGTGTCTTTTATGGCTATCAGCCTCCATTCAGTGATCAGACAGTTTCAGCCGATCTCGGAATCCCGAATGCCAACACCAGCTCATTGCTGGGTGGCGGGGCGCTGATTGGTGGGTTCAATGGCCAGATCGAATACACTGGTGATTTCGGTCCCTACCTGGTACCGCAAAACACCTTCCAGTTTACTGACACCATGACCTACATCCGGGGCAACCACAATGTGCGCTTCGGGTTTAACATCATCCGGCGTCAGGTCAACCTGTTCCGTCCGAACCGTGGAAAAGGGTTCTTCTTCATCGGCCCAGGCACTGGCAATACCACCGGATATGAAGTCTCTGAATTGCTGGCCGGGTTTATTGACAACTACACCATCGGCACCCCGTTTGGTATGGTTGGCACCCGCAACTGGGAAACTGGCTACTTTATTCAGGACGACTGGCGGGTCAACCGCAAATTGACCGTCAACGCCGGGTTGCGGTATGACCTCTATACCTTCCCGGTTGAAGTGGCTGATCGTCAGGCCAATTTTGACCTTGCGACCGGTCGGTTGCTGGTGGCGGGTGCCAATGGCAACTCCCGGAGCCTGGTTCCAACCGATAAAAACAACTTTGCCCCCCGCGTTGGCTTTGCCTACGACTTTGCCGGAGACGGCAAAACCGTATTGCGCGGCGGATATGGGTTGTTTTACTTCCTGGATCGCGGCGGGATTGACAACCAGTTGGCTCAAAACCCACCGTTCTCAGGGTTTGCCCAGTTCAACTTTAATGATGGTGTCCGTATCACCCTGGGCGGGCGTGGACCCAACGGCAATGGCCGCACTGGATCACTTGATTCCCGCAATGCCACCGGGCCGCTGCCATTGGGGAATTTCACCAATCTGGACCTCAACAATCCAAGCGGCGTGACGGTGTTTGCCCAGCTTGATACCAATGTCAATTCTTACGTTCAACAGTGGAGCATGCAGGTCCAACGCCAGTTGAATTCCGAAACGGCGTTGAGCATTGGCTATGTTGGTACCCAGGGCAAAAAACTGGTGACCTATTACAATGCCAACCGCAACTTCTTCAATGCTCCAGGCGGCGCACGTCGGTTCCCAACCCTGGGTGATGTGAACGTGGCCGAATCACGCGGAAATTCGATTTACCACTCCTTGCAAGTGCAGTTGGAACGTCGCTTGACCAAAGGCTGGCAGTATTTGATGTCCTACACCTGGGGCCATGCCATTGACGATTCCCGGAGCGGATTTTCCGCCAGCAACCAGCCACAGGATATTTCGAACTTCCGCCTCGAACGTGGAAGCGCCGATGTTGATTCACGGCATCGGTTTGTCTTCAGCTCACTCTATGAACTGCCCTTCGGTCGTGGCCGCCAGTTTGGCTCAAACATGAACCGAATTGCTGATTTGTTTGTCGGTGGCTGGCAGGTGAACGGGATTTTGACGCTGCAAAGCGGATTCCCATTTGACCTCAACACCAACGGCAACCCAGGTCAGGTCCGACCAGACCTCGTCGGAAGCCCAAGTGTGAATTCCGATACCGTGGACCGGTACCTCGTCCGTGGACAGTTCCGCGAAGTTGAAAAGAATGGTGACGGTGTGTTCCTGCGTCCCGGTGGCGCCGGTCGTAACTTCCTGGTTGGCCCAGGGACCAAGAACTTTGATCTGTCGCTCTTCAAGAGCTTTGCAATCACTGAGCGGATTCGCACCGAATTCCGCACTGAGTTCTATAACCTGACCAACACACCACAGTTCTCACAACCCAATACCAACGTCAGCGATGGAAACTTCGGTCGCATCCTGGGCACCCGCCTGGGTACCAACCGACAAATTCAGTTCGCCTTGCGCGTGGTGTTTTAACTGAAAGGATGGGGAGTCCTGGGAGGAACTGGGCCTTGCACCCGCTCCTCCCACCCCGTCCACTTTACCCAGCTCTCAAGTCAGGGGATCCCACCATGTCACACGGCACACACATCAGAACGAAGTCGGCACCCCAGCGCTCCCGATGGTGCCTTTCAATCCTGTGCTTTGGCTTGATTTTTTTTCCGCTGACGTTCTTCAAAGCTCCGCTCAGGTTGGTTTCCGCAGCATCTCCTCATTTCCAAAAAGCAACGCCTCACATCCTGAAAGCTGAGCCACCAAACTGGTGGACAGTTTCCAGACCAACCACAGTTCAGGTCCTTTTGACCGGAACAAATCTCAAAAAAGCAAAAGTTCAAACTTCGACCAAAGGGGTTTCAGTTGGTCAAACTTCGGCTTCCCCTAATGGAAATTACCTGTTCTGTGATCTCTTGCTCACGCCCGAAGCAACCGCCGGGATGGTCGAGCTGGAAATCACGGCTGATTCAACAACGATTCAAAAATCCTGGCCATTATTCTCGCCCCTCCCGCGTGAGGGAAATTATCAAGGTCTTTTGCCATCTGATGTTGTGTATTTAATTATGCCGGACCGGTTTGCCGACGGAGACACCTCCAATAACGAGCCAGCCGGTCCTGGCCAAACCTATAACCCCAAGGAGTCTCGCATGTACCATGGCGGAGACCTGCGGGGCGTGATTCAACACCTCGATTATTTAAAAGAACTGGGCGTCACCGCGATCTGGCTCACCCCAGTCTATGACAATACCGACACCAAAGGCGATGTCTATCATGGCTATCACATGACTGACTTTTTTGATGTCGAAGAGCATTTTGGAACGCTTGCGCTGTATCAGGAATTAACCCGTGAAGTTCACAAGCGGGGCATGAAACTGATTCAGGATATTGTCCCCAACCATTCCGGCCCTGACCACGACTGGGTCAAAAACCCTCCCTCCAAAACCTGGTATAACGGAACCCTTCAGAAACACCTTGATTGCTCGTTTGATACTCCAGTGTTACTTGACCCGAAAACCCCAAAGAAAACACGCCGACTGGTCACAGAGGGCTGGTTTGCCGGTACCTTACCGGACCTCAACACGCTTGATGCCAGGTACCGAACCTATTCACTTCAAAATACCCTCTGGTGGTTGAATATGACCGGGCAGGATGCCCTGAGAATTGACACCTATCCCTATGTGGAGCGGGCCTTCTGGCGCGACTGGCAAAAGGGACTGGATGCCGAATTTCCCACCATAACTGATTTTGGCGAAATTCTGGTCGGCGACCCCAAAGTTGTTTCTTTCTTCAAAGGAGGAAAAACTGGATGGGATGGCATTGATACTGGTCTCAAGTCTGTTTTTGATTTTCCCCTGGCGTTTGCCATTCGTGAGTTTTGCGCTGACGACACCAAAGACAGTTCACGGATTACCGACATTTTGGCCCAGGATGCCCTCTATGGCGATGCTTCATCGCTGGTCACACTCATCAATAACCACGATGTCTCCCGGTTGATCCAGGACGCCAAAGGCGACAGTCGCCGCCTGCGTCTGGCCCATGCCATTTTGTTGACCTTGCGCGGGGTACCCCAGCTTTATTACGGCGATGAAATTGGCATGATGGGAGGAAATGACCCCGATAACCGACGCGATTTCCCAGGTGGCTTTGGTGGAACCATCAATGCCTTTGACCCGGCACAACGGACAGCCGAACAGGCTGCCATCTGGAATGATCTCCAGCACTTGCTCGCTCTTCGGCGCAGTCACCCGACGCTTCAGACCGGCCAGCATACCAACGTTCTGGTCAAAGGTCGCTCACTGGCCTATATCCGCTCAGACGCAAAAGAAAAATTGTTGATCGTCATCAATGGGAAATCAGCCGACGACCGCTTGCAGCTTTCTCTCTCCCCCCAACTTCCCAAGGGAAGTAAACTCATCCCCATTGCAACGCCAGGCCAGACACTTGAGGTCGGTACCACTGGCATTGAGATCTCTCTCGGCGCCCTCAGTTATCAAATTTTTGTGATTGGTCAGTAGTTGATAAGTCAGTAGTCAGTAGTTGATAAGTCAGTAGTCAGTAGTCA
>CAZXCE010000052.1:0-23552 GCA_964639175.1 uncultured Clostridia bacterium | reverse complement strand
TTGTTGAAGGCTTTTCCAACTCTTAATTGGCATTACTGACTACTGACTACTGACTACTGACTACTGACTACTGACTACTGACTAATGTCTAAAATGCCTGACGCCGGTAAAGACCATTGCCAGACCATGTTCGTTGGCAGCCGCAATGACTTCTGCGTCGCGGACAGAGCCGCCAGGCTGGATAACGGCTGTGATTTTATGTTCGGCGGCGGCATCGAGGCCATCACGGAACGGGAAAAAGGCGTCAGAGGCCAGCACTCCGCCTTCGATGGGTAATTTGGCTTTCATCGCACCAATTTTCACGGAATCAACCCGGCTCATCTGGCCAGCGCCAACTCCGACCAGTTGCAAGTTGCGTGCATACACAATGGCATTTGATTTCACATGCTTACACACGGTCCAGGCAAATAACAGGTCCTGAAGTTCGGTTTCGGTTGGCTGACGCTCGGTGACGATGCGGAGCTGGTCAGGTGTGATCCGGAGCGTGTCTTGAGTTTGGACCAGAATTCCGCCTGAAACGCTGCGCACGTTCCACCCGGTGGCTGAATGTCCAGGCCGGGCCCGCATGACCCGCACATTTTTCCTGGCGGCAAAAATCTCTAAACTGGCTTCGTCAAAATCGGGTGCAATCACCGCTTCGACAAACATGCTGGTGACTTCGGTCGCCGTTCCTGCGTCAACCTGGGAATTAAAAGCAATGATTCCCCCAAAAGCTGATACCGGGTCGGTGGCCAGGGCCTGGCGATAGGCTTCGAGTGGCACTGATGCCACGCCTACCCCGCAGGGATTGGTGTGTTTGATGATGGCACAGGCCGGGTGATCAAATTCACAGACCAGGTTCCAGGCGGCATCGAGATCAATCAGATTATTAAAGGAGAGTTCTTTTCCTTGTAACTGGTCGGCAAAGGCGATTCCACTTCGATCTGTGGTGGTCAACTGGTACAGCGCTGCCTGCTGGTGTGGGTTTTCTCCGTAGCGGAGCGCCTGACGACGTTCAATCTGGAACGAAAGCTGTGCGGGAAAGAGTTCCGTTTCTGATACCTGGAACTGGTTGGACCCGGCATCAAACTGAGCCCGATTGGCGAGAAACTCCGAAATTGCAAGATCATAGCTGGCGGTATGTTCAAAGGCCGCCGTGGCCAGCGCAAATCGGGTAGCCAGGGTGAGTGCGCCGTTCTGAGTCTGGAGTTCTTCCAGAATGGCTGAATATCGGTGCGGATCGGTGACCACTGCGACATGGCGAAAGTTTTTAGCTGCCGCCCGAACCATGGTGGGTCCGCCTACGTCAATTTTCTCGATGGCTGCTTCCAGAGTAACTCCTGGTTGAGCAATGGTTTGGGTAAAAGGATAGAGATTGACGACAACCAGATCAATTGGTTCGATCCGGTGCTCTTCGAGTTGAGCACAATGCGTTGCGAGGTCACGGCGGGCCAGGATTCCTCCGTGGACATTGGGGTGAAGGGTTTTGACTCGACCATCCAGAATCTCCGGAAAGCCGGTTATACTTGAGACATCTTTGACTGGAAGGCCTTCTTTCTGAAGGCTTTCTGCCGTTCCACCAGTCGAAATCAGTTCAATGCCAAGTGATTGTAACCCGCGGGCAAATTCAACCAGCCCGGTTTTGTCAGAGACGCTTAAGAGTGCACGTTTGATGAGATGTGTGGTCATAAAAAAGAAAGCAAGAAGGGGAGAAATAAAGATAAAGTTTGAGTGACTCTACCAAACGCTTTGCAACACCTGCAATCTTCCTTCGGCTCTGGTGAGCGACGGTCCCCGGGCGCAGACGTGTCTGGATCCGGTGACCTCAAAAGCCGGTGAATAAAACTTGACAATGATTCACTCAGATATTTATATTATCGCCACGCTAAGATTTACTGGCTCAACTGGTTTGCTTACACCTACCGAGACATCAGGAACCTGATTTCGACACTTTGGAGATATTTATGAGATTAGATCGCTTTACACTGCGCGCTCAGGAAGCCATTCAGGATGCCGTCGCCATGGCCGAACAGGCACAACATCCTCAGGTTGAACCCGAACACCTGTTAGTGGCCATGCTCGAACAAAACGAAGGCATTGCCAGATCAATCCTGGAAAAAATCGGCGCCAGTGTTCCGTCGATTGTGCAGGATGCCCGTGAAGTCATTGGCAAGTTACCGAAAGTCAGTGGTGCTCAGCGCTATTTTTCTCCCAAAGTCAGCGCCATTTTTACCGCCGCTCAAAAAGAAGCCGATCAATTTCAAGATGCCTATCTGAGTACCGAACACTTGTTGCTGGCGATTGCTGGTGACAAAGACAGCACTGCCGGGCGAATTCTTCGTCAGCGGGGCGTCAACCGTGAAGATTTGCTCAAGGTGTTGCAGCAATTGCGCGGTGGCGAGCGGATTACCGATCAGGATCCTGAATCAAAATATGAATCGCTGAAAAAGTACGGGCGCGACCTCACCGAACTGGCCCGCATTGGAAAGCTGGACCCGGTGATTGGCCGCGACGATGAAATCCGGCGCGTGGTACAGGTTCTGTCACGACGGACAAAAAACAACCCGGTGCTGATTGGTGAGCCAGGCGTTGGGAAAACCGCGATTGTTGAAGGACTGGCTATGCGGATTGTCTCAGGTGACGTTCCGGAATCCCTCAAAAACAAGCGTCTGATTACGCTGGATCTCGGCGCCATGCTGGCGGGTGCCAAATACCGGGGCGAATTTGAAGACCGTCTCAAAGCGGTGTTGAAAGAAGTCATCCGGGCTGAAGGGCAGATTGTGCTCTTTATTGACGAGTTACACACGCTGGTTGGTGCCGGCGCCGGGGAAGGCGCACTGGATGCTTCCAATATGCTCAAGCCAGCCCTGGCCCGTGGCGAATTGCGGTGCGTCGGCGCCACAACCCTGAATGAATACAAAAAGCACGTTGAAAAAGATGCGGCGCTGGAACGGCGATTCCAGCCGGTGTTTGTGGCCGAACCCGATGTGCAGGATACGATTTCCATTTTGCGCGGCTTAAAAGAACGCTATGAAATCCATCACGGCGTGCGCATCAAGGATGCGGCGATTGTTGCTGCCGCGCACCTCTCAAATCGTTATATTGCCGACCGGTTCTTGCCTGACAAGGCGATTGACCTGATTGACGAGGCTGCGTCGCGGTTACGGATTGAAATTGACAGCCTGCCAACTGAAATTGATGAAGTTGAACGCGAAATCACGCAACGTGAGATTGAGCGCCAGGCTCTTCAGCGTGAAGAAGATGTGGATGCCCGCGAGCGGTTAAAGCGAATTGAGCTGGAAATTTCAGAGATGAAGGAAAAAAGCTCCGGGTTGAAAGCCCGGTGGCAATCTGAAAAAGAAGTCATTCAGCGTCTGCGCGAAAACAAAGAAAAACTGGAAGAACTCAAAATCGAAGCTGACCGCTTTGAACGGGCTGGCGATTACGCCAAAGTGGCTGAAATCCGATACGGCAAGATGGCTGAACTCCAGCGGCAGGTTGAAGCCAACCGGGCACGGCTGGTTGAGTTGCAAAAGACCGGGCGTATGCTCAAAGAAGAAGTTGATGAAGAAGATGTCGCACTGGTCATTGCCAAATGGACCGGGATTCCAGTTTCAAAAATGCTGGAGAGCGAAATGCAAAAACTGCTGCATATGGAAGAGCGGATGCAGCAACGGGTCATTGGTCAAAATGAAGCCCTGGAAGCCGTGGCCAATGCTGTTCGCCGTTCGCGTGCCGGACTGCAGGATCCAAACCGGCCAATCGGGTCATTTATCTTCCTTGGGCCAACCGGGGTTGGAAAGACTGAGACCGCCCGGGGACTGGCTGAGTTTCTATTTGATGACGAACACGCGATGGTGCGCCTCGATATGTCGGAATATATGGAGAAGCATTCGGTCGCCCGTCTGATTGGTGCGCCTCCGGGATATATTGGCTACGAGGAAGGCGGTCAATTGACTGAAGCCGTTCGGCGACGTCCCTACTCGGTCATTCTCTTTGACGAAATCGAGAAGGCCCATCCGGATGTGTTCAATGTATTGCTGCAAATCCTGGACGACGGGCGGCTCACCGATGGAAAAGGCCGCGCGGTGGATTTCAAAAACGTCGTCATCATTATGACTTCGAATATCGGCAGCCGTGAAATCCTTGAATTTAGCGGAAGAAAAGAAACTGAAACGCAGATGCGCGAAGCGGTCCTTTCCCACTTGCGCAATGCCTTTAAGCCGGAATTTCTGAACCGAATTGATGATATCGTGATTTTCCACTCACTTGGGCGTCAGGAATTGTATCGGATTGTCGAAGTGCAGCTTGAGAAATTGCGAAAAATGCTGGCCGAACGCAACGTCACTCTGGTGTTAACCCCTGAAGCGACGGAATACCTTGCTTCTGATGGATTTAACCCAACCTATGGTGCGCGTCCGCTCAAACGGTCAATTCAAAATCTGTTGCAAAATCAACTGGCGGTGCGGTTGTTGCGTGGCGAGATTGGACCTGGGCAAACCGTCAAGGTTGATTATGACAGCCGGGAAGAGAAGTTAACCTTTACGGCTGTCACTGCCACCGGGGCTGATACCCAGGCGGCGGCTTCAAAAGGCTTTTAGTTCCCAGAGTTGAGAAGGTGGGCTGAGGGCTGAGGGTTTTCAAACGCATTGGCCGTTCACCTCAGCCCAGGCTTCCTCAGTCAAAAAAACAAAGTGTGGAGGAAAAGTATGTCAATCCAACGATTTGAACCATTTCGTGAATTGATGAACATTCAAGAACGCATGAACCGATTATTCGGAGATCTTGGCGCCCAATCACCGGCGGCTGACGGTGAACTGGCCACAGCGACCTGGTCTCCGGCGGTGGATATTTATGAAACACCCCAGGAAATTGTCATGCTGGCCGATTTGCCGGATTTAAAGCAGGAAGATATCCAGGTCAGTGTTGATCGTGACCGGTTGTTACTGCGCGGAGAGCGCACGCTGCCAGCCGATGTCAAACGGGAACATTATCACCGGATTGAACGCGCATACGGTGCCTTTGCCCGCGTCTTTACCCTGCCGCCAAACGTTGACCTGGAACGCATTCGAGCCGATTACAGCCGTAACGGCGTGTTGAAAATCACGTTGCCAAAACGTGAAATCGGACACGTCCGTCAAATTGCGGTTGATGTTGAATAGAGCCAGTAACAAGCCTTTTCTGAAGTGGCGGTACCTGTGTACCGTCACTCACCATCCAGCGCTGAGGAGCATCTGACGCCATGAGCGAAAAAGAACCTGTCCCAACCCGTGAGCCAGTACCGGCCCAATCTAAATCAGCAACCACTCAAGGAGAGCCAGCCGAAGAGACCGTGATCAGTGTTGAAGGGGAGCTCATTATGGATGATCCACCTCAGGTTCAGCCGACGGTGGCTGAATTGCAAGCCCAGTTGCGCGAACGGGAACTGTTTGTCAAACAAATCCAATCACGAGTTGAGGATCTGGAACGCCGAATGCGAGCTGAATTTCAGGAATCTCGTGCCCGACTTGAACGCGATTTTGCCCAGCGGAGCGAAGCCCGGAAGGAAGATCTGGTTCGGGATTTGCTCGCGGTTTTTGATAACCTTGATTTGACATTGGAAGCAGCCAATCAGGGCCAACCCGCTGAGAATCTGGCTGGTGGTGTGGCTGCCACCAAACGGTTGCTGCTGCAGGCGCTGCAACGTCATGGGTTTGAACGCATCGAAGCTGTTGGCCAGCCATTTGATCCGATGGTCCACGAAGCTATCGAAGTTGTTGAAGTAGTTGGATCCCAGGCCGGTCTGGTTGTAAGCCAGTTGCGGGCTGGATATCGGTCAGCCAAACAATTGTTACGCCCGGCAATGGTCCGGGTTGGGAAAGCCAAAGCCCAGTCGGAAAACGCCTGATTCGGGCTGAATGAAGGGTAGAAAAAAGAGAGCAATGATGCCTCTGGTGCGCATCGCCGGCATTCTTCAAGATGTGCTTGACACTTGTGGAAGTGTGCTAAACAATCGCGTCAGGCATCCAGTTGAGTCAAATTGACCAGGGGTTTTTCTCAAGCCTGTCGGCAGCATTGGGCTGTAAGGGAAAGATAAACTCTCAGTCTTTCGAAAGAGGGTTTTTATGATTGATCTTGGAGATTTTGCAGATAGATTCGCAGACAGCGGACAACGAGTAATGAAGCGAGCCTTTGAAGAATCCAAGCGCCGCGATCACAACTTCCTGGCGCCTGAGCACATTTTTCTGGCTTTAACCGAAGTTGAGAAAAACCTTTTCAACGACGTGATGCAGAGCTTAAACCTCGATCCGCAGGCGGTTCTCAATGAATTCAACGGTCGTTTGGGTCATCAACGCCAGTATGTCGGTCGGCGGATGAAGCTCCATGATTCAACCCGTAACCTCCTCTCTGCTGCGATGATGCGTGCTCGAAAAGGTGGCCGGCAAACCATTGAATCGGTTGACCTGTTTGCCTCGATGTTTGAAGACCAGGAAAGTGCCTCGGTGAGTGTGCTGAAACAGTTTGGTGCTGAGGCTCAGGAAGTCGTCGAAAAAATTACATCACGAGTAAAAACACGCGAAGAAAAAGAGGCCAAAATCAGCCGCAAGTTTGAGTTGCCACCCTACCTGAAGCATTTTGGCGTCAGCCTCAACAAGCTGGCCCGTCAGGATAAGCTGCCGCCAGTGATTGGGCGTGAGCAGGAAATCCGTCAGGTGATGGAAATCCTGTGTCATCGGGAACGAGCCAATTCCCCGATGCTGGTGGGTGATCCTGGGGTTGGAAAAACCGCCGTGGTCGAAGGTCTGGCCCGAATGATTGAACTCGAACCAGAGAAGGTCCCACAACGGCTGCGCAATTCACACGTGGTCCACCTTCAGATTTCGGGTGTGGTGGCAGGCACCATGTTGCGCGGTATGTTTGAAGAGCGGATCCAAGGGCTCATCAATGAAGTCAAAGAGCGTGAAAACATTATTTTGTTTATTGACGAAGCCCACACTTTAATTGGAGCCGGAAATGCCCTGGGCGCCTCGTCAGATGCGGCAAATATGTTTAAGTCGGCTCTGGGGCGCGGTGAATTGCGGATTATTGGAGCCACCACGATTACTGAATACAAAGAATATATTGCTGAAGATGAAGCCCTGGCGCGACGCTTCCGGATGGTGAAAATCAATGAACCCAACCTGGATGATACCCGGCGAATCCTGACCGGTGTCCGCTCACGACTGGAGCGCAATTACTCGGTTCAAATTACTGACGAAGCGCTTGAAACTTCGCTTGAAATGGCGCCGCGCTATATGCGAAATCTGCATATGCCCGATAAGGTGATCGGATGGCTGGATACCGCATCGGTGAAAGTCGAAATGGATCATCCTGAACACCCGGTCGTGACATCGGCGGATGTCATCGAGGTTATTTCGCAGGAATCGCAAATTCCACGCGATATGATCTTCCGGGAAACCAATCGGCGGTTTGGCGATATGGAAGCCGGAATTGGCCAGCGAGTGATTGGTCAACACGAAGCCATCAAAGCCGTTGCCCGGCGATTGCGCCTCAACAAAGGTCCCTTGAAAGAAAATTTCTACAAGCCCGATGGTGTCTTACTCTTCCTTGGCCCAACCGGGGTTGGCAAAACCGAACTGGCCAAAGCGGTGGCAGAATTCATGTTTGGTGACGAAGGCAAGATGATTCGCATTGACATGTCTGAATACCAGGACGGCACGGTTGCGGTTGAAAAACTGATTGGTATGCCGCGCGGTATTGTTGGATCAGAACGCGGTGGGGTTTTAACCGAGAAGCTTCGGGATAATCCCTACACCGTCTTACTGCTTGATGAAGTTGAAAAAGCCTCCCCGTATTTGCTCAATCTGTTCCTGCAGGCATTTGATGAAGGCTGGTTAACCGATGGCCGTGGCAAAAAGGTTTATCTTTCAGATGCCATTATCATCATGACCTCGAATCTGGGCAGCGAAAACTTTAAGAAGTATATGAAGCCGCTTGGGTTTGGCACCAAAACCCTCGGCGATATGCGAGAGATCAAGAATGAAGTCCTCAAGGTTGCCGAACAGCGATTTTCCCCTGAATTCCGCAACCGAATTGACGAAATTGTGGTGTTTTCACCGCTGACCCGCGATGAAGTTCGCCAGGTTTGTGATCTGTATCTGTCCAAAATTGAAAACCAGATGGCTCGCCGTGGGAAAACCGTAGAAATAGCCGAAGATGCTCGCAACTTACTGGTTGAGAAAGGGTTTAGCCCGGCATATGGTGCGCGGTTCTTGAAACGGACGATTGATGAAAAGGTAAAAATCCCATTGACTGCCCAGTGGGAGAACGGAAACATCTTCGTCGTTGAGGCTGAAAATGGCGAAATTGTAGTGAAAAACACCGATCCAGCCGTGCTTTCAAAAGATTCAATGAACTGAATTGAGTGATCAAGCGATTCAGTGGTACATATAAAGGCGAGGTTGCCTGACCTCGCCTTTGTTGTTTTTGTGGAAAAACACTCATCACGGAGGACGTTGATCATGGAGATTTATCTGCTCCGCCACGGCATTGCATATGATCTGGGTGATGGAGGATCGCGAACAGATGCAGAACGGGCACTGAGCCCGGATGGGAAAATCAAAATGTACCAGCAGGCTGAAGGTATGCGTCAGCTTGATCTGAAATTTGATGCAATTCTCACCAGCCCCCTGATTCGGGCACGTGAAACGGCTGATATTGTGGCTGAAGTATTACGGCAGTCAGAGAAACTTGAAATTTGCCAGGTTTTGGCACTTGGGGCGGATCCAGAAAAGGTATGTACCCTCTTAAGAGATCAGTTTGCGTCGGCTGGTGCTGTGTTGCTGGTCGGACATGAACCGGATTTGAGTCTCTTGGGGGCGTATCTGATTAGTTCACGCGGGGATGCGGCGTTGCAGATGAAGAAGGGAAGTTTATGTCGGATTGATAGTCTGCGCGTGGTGAAAGCTGGTGGAAGCTTACGGTGGTTATTGACGCCGACTCAGGTGCGATTGCTGGGGAAAAAGTAGGAATGATCGGAGGTGTGGTAGAAAGCGGAGAGAGATGAAATGGGGGGTGGAGTTTCAGGAAGTGATTCGAGAACGAGAAAGAAGTGTATCCATTCACGTTCCCGAATCACTTGCCTATCCCTATGCTGCTAGACATCTACTGTCCCCCTCGTCTGATTGCTCACGTCCAGCGGTGATTGAGCTCACCAGTGCTGCCGAGAGTGGCTGCAGGTTGCGCAATCGTCGCTTTTGCTCAGCCTTGGTGACCAGATCTCGCAACCGTTCACGCATTTCAGTGCGTGCCAGCGGCGAAAGCTGGGCCAGGGAATTGATGGTTTCAACACGGACCAAACGGGCATTATGAATGCCCTGACCACGAAAAAAGGCAAAGAGCTTCATTGGATGTATCCCTCCTTTGATTATTTTTTACAACGATCAAAAAGCGAAAGGGCCAACCCGCTTCTATACAGCAGGTTGGCCCTCACGAGGTGAAGCCCGTTTATCTGAACGTGGTCTACTGACCGCCTCCAGATGTGCTGCTGTACAGATGGGTACCTGGATACAACACACAGCCGTTCTGAGCCAATGAACAGAACGTGCTATTCGCAAAATACAACGCAACCAGCGATGAAAACTGCTGAGAGTTTTCAGTTGGTTCAGGTATGTTGCTACTACTGCTTGCTGACATAGTGCCTCCAGGCAACCTTTCTAAAAAATGTATGGAACAGGCCATTATCCACGAAACATGGAATGGGTCAAGTCCTTTTCCTGGTTTAGACGCAAAAATTTCAGCGGAGGTTTGCCAAAAGATGCAGGTGCGTGAGATAGTGCTCCAGCAAGACTTCGGCAAAGGAGTTGTGTATGCGGCGAACGGGCAACCTCAATGATTGGAATCGCTCAACTGGTGGTCAGGGAGGATGGCGACGACCGCTGACACCTGGCGTGAAATATTTGATGATCTTCACGGGGGTGGCCTATCTTGGACAGGTCTATGCTCTGAAGCAGGGTCTGATTGATCCCTGGTTTCTGGCACTGGTCCCCGAGCGAATCATTCAGGGGGCCGTCTGGCAGTTCATCACCGCCCTGATTGCCTATGCGATCTCGCCGGATGCCACCAGCAACCTGGTGAGTCTCATTTTTGGATTGCTTGGGTTTTATTTTGTTGGAACTTTACTGGAAGGAACGTGGGGCACCCGCCGCTTTCTCTGGTACTACGTGCGGGCCGGTGTGACCACACACCTGATTGCCTTTCTCTTCATGGCGTTGATTGGCCAGGTTCATACCCGGTTCCCTGTTTCAAGCGCCACAGCCGTGGTGTTTGGAACGTTCCTTGGAAGTTTTGGGGCTCTATTTTGGGAGCAACAGGTGAATTTTAACTTTGTTCCCCTCCGAGGAAAAACCCTGGTCTGGATTATGACTGGAGTGGCGATCTTTATGCTGTTGCGTGGTGATTTCTGGTGGGCCGGAACCCTGAGCGGCGTGTGGGTTGGTGTGGCGGCAGTCCGTAAAGATCAATCCCGCTGGTACCAAACAGTGACCGGCGAAATACAGGAACGCATTCGACTCTGGCGAATCCGGCGCAAGTACCGCAATTTCAAGGTCGTTGATGCCGAGATGAAAGAATTATGGGATGATCTTGAAGATCGAATGAATCGGGACAACCAGAGCAAACATATCCACTAATATCTGTTGATTGAAACCAGATACTCAGGCATTCAATCAGCTTTAGATCATTGATCCTGTCTAAAGGAGTACTATGAAACGCATTTTGGCTGCCGATGATGATCCGGCAATTCGATTTTTGATTCAAAATATTCTGCGTGGCAAATTTGAGTTAACTGTGGTTGGCGATGGCGAACAGGCCATCCAATGCCTGCAGCAGGATACCGGGTGGGATTGCCTGTTGCTTGATATTGAAATGCCCAACAAAAATGGGCTGGAAGTTTTACGATTTGCGAAAGGAAATCCAAAGTTACACCATATTCCAGTGATTATTTTAACTGGCGTGACGGATATTCGAACCCAAAGCAGTGCGTTGAGAGAAGGGGTGGTGACCTACTTTCGCAAGCCGTTTTCACCATCACAACTCCTGTCAGTGATTACGGCCACCACCAGAAATTATTCAACTTAGCGTCTAAACGCCCATATCTTTAGAGTGAGGAAGCGGTTGCGAGATGAACCTGAGAGAGAAGTACGAACCTGTCATTGGGCTTGAAATCCATGCCCAGTTAAAGACCAATTCGAAGATTTTTTGTGGTTGTGCGACCCATTTCGATGCACTGCCAAACGCCAATACCTGTCCGGTCTGTCTTGGCCTGCCTGGAGCCCTTCCGGTGCTCAACCGCGAAGTGGTGGAAAAAGCGGCGCGGGCAGCACGGGCCCTGAACTTGCAGATTACGCCCACTTCAATTTTTGCCCGAAAGAATTACTTTTATCCTGACTTACCCAAGGGCTACCAAATCTCACAATTTGACCGACCATTTTCAATCAATGGATTTGTCGAGATTCCCACCACTGAGCGCGATCATCACGGACGCCCGATTGAGTGGCAGCTCAAGCGATTTCGCATTCAGCGTCTCCACCTTGAAGAAGACGCCGGCAAAAGCCTGCACGAAGGCATGCCCGATTCAGCCCATACCTCCTATGTCAATCTCAATCGGAGCGGTATGCCGCTGGCTGAAATTGTCAGTGAAGCCGATTTCCGCAGCAGTTGGGAAGCCTATGACTATGTACAGTATTTGCGCCGGAGCCTGCTCTATGTGGATGCCTGCGACGGGAATATGGAGGAGGGCAGCCTGCGCTGTGATGCCAACGTATCGGTTCGCTTACGAGGAACTGAAGCGTTTGGCACCCGAACGGAAATTAAGAACCTGAATTCATTCCGATTTATTCAGCGGGCGATTGATTATGAAATTGATCGCCAGATGGAGCTTTTAGAGAACGGCGGGCGCGTGATTCAGGAAACCCGGTTGTGGAATGAAAAAGAGGGCCGCACCTACACCATGCGCAGCAAGGAAGAAGCCCACGACTATCGGTATTTTCCTGAACCTGATTTGCCACCGCTTCACCTGCACCCTGAATGGATTGCCGAAGTTGATACCCGAATGCCGGAATTACCAGAAGCCCGTCGGCGTCGGTTTATCAGCGAGTACAGTTTGTCGTTTGACGATAGTATGTTGCTGACCAGCACTCGCGAAATTGCTGATTTTTATGAAGCTACGGCGAAAGCCGCTGAAAATACCCGGGCGGCGGCCAACTGGATCACCAGTGAATTGCTCGCTCGAATGAAAGTTGATGATTTACAAAACTCCCCGGTCTCCCCGGCTGCGTTGGGAGAAATGATCAAACTGATTGATGACGGCACTATTAGCGGCAAGATGGCAAAAGAAATTTTCGACCAGATGTTGAAAACTGGAAAATCAGCCGCCGTTCTGGTTAAAGAAATGGGTGGCGGCCAGATTTCAGATGCGTCGCAACTTGAAACCATCATTGCCGACGCCATCACTGCCAATCCAAAACAGGCCGCAGATTACCGGGCCGGGAAACAGGCACTGCTGGCTTTCTTTGTTGGTCAGGTGATGAAGGTCACGAAAGGAAAAGCGAATCCCCAACTGGTCAACGATATTTTGAAAGCCAAACTTGCTGAATAATTTGAGTGACGCCAGTTTGTAAGCCGTCGCCAAAAGCCACCTGAGACAGCAGAAAACCTGTCTCAGGTGGTTTTTGTGCTTTTAAGAGAGAGTTCTGTCAAATCAATTGACAGTAGCTTGATGAACTTTACGTTTAATTCAAAATATTGAAAAAAAGAAGGTTAGGTCGTGTGACAAAAATTGTAACCAAAATAATGTGTAGTAGATATACAGTTTATTTTTCCTGCTTGAACCTTCAATTTGAATTCAACTTTAAAATATTTGGCGGGTAACTGGCTTCTATTTCAATGGTTTACCTGATTTGGAAATGTTGTGAAGGGAAAGGATCAAGCTCTGGCGCGATAATTGCGTAAGGGATTACGTCAGTTTCTTACCTTTCAAAATCATTACAACAACTCACAACGCAATCTCTGAGAGAGGGAATTCATCCAATGAAGCGCTACCTTGCCCTATTAAGTCTGGTCCTGTTTGCGGCGAGCGTCATTTATACCAGTATTGGACGCATGCAATCAGGAAGCACCTTTCAGTCACCCGCAAACAGCCGTCCCGTGGTGACACAGCTTGAAGAAGAACAGCCTATGGTTTTGCCTGATGGCTATATCAGTGCCAGCGACCGTCACAAAGTGATGGTTTCCGCCGATGACGCGGCTCTGTATGGCGAATTGACCGCCTCCGGCGGTGTTCTGGCCGAAGAAAACTATGGCAGCTTTCGCCTTCTGACCATCAATTCCAAAACGCTGGAAAGCGTTCAAGGGCGGGCTGAAATCCGCGATGACATGAACGTCATCACGCTCAACGGCTACCAGTTAGACACCACGGCGCCTGAAGCGACGTTGTCAAGCCTGCCAGTTGAATTTGTGCGCACCAAAGATGCTGAAACCAGAGCGGTGCAAAGCGACAAAGGCAGCCGCACCAAGCTATTCATCGTCCAGTTCTCAGGTCCAATTCAGGACAACTGGTACAAAAAGCTGGTCAAGACGGGGGCTCGGGTTGTGAGCTATGTGGCCACCAATGGATACATTGTGGAGGCGACCAACGGACAGATCGAGAAGCTGGATGCCATGCGTCAGGATGCCAAAAACGGAGTGCAATATGTTGGGTTTTATGAACCTGCCTTCCGCACCACGTCAGTGCTCCGCAATGCATACACCAAGGGCATGATCGGTTCGGTTGATATCACGGTCCAGGTTGTGAACAACCACCGCGCTGATGAAACCATTACCCAGCTCACCGAAATGGCCAGTCACGTGATTCGTCAGGCCCATCCGGTGCTGGGATATCAAAACATCACATTGACTGTACCAGCTTCCCAACTGGCTGAAATCAGTCAGATTGATAACGTGTTTGGGGTTGAACCTTTTTATGAACCGCGATTGCTTGATGAACGTCAGGGCCAGATTATGGCCGGCAACATCACCGGTTCGACCGTCAATGGTCCGGGCTACCTGACCTGGTTGCAGTCAAAAGGTTTTTCTGGAACCGGTCAGTTCAACTTTGTTGTGGACGTCACTGATGACGGTATTGATCGTGGGTCAAATACGGATGTCAATCAGGAATACAAAGTGGATGGCTCCGCCTCCGGCGCCAGCCGTCTGGTCTACAACAATAACTATACTGGCGATGCTTCCGCCGATGGCGGTGGTGGCCATGGAAACCTGAATGCCTCGGTTATTTTTGGCTACAATAATTTGACTGGGACGGCCTATGAAGACGCCACTGGTCACAATTATGGCCTTGGTATTGCGCCGTGGGTGAAAGTTGGAAACACCAAAGTGTTTAGCAACGGTAGCGCGGCGACCTTTACACAGTCAGCCACGGTTCGGTTGAAAGCTGCCTACACGGGTGGTGCTCGTATCAGCAACAATAGCTGGGGGTACACCTCTGGAAACTCATATAACACGGATTCACAGGAGCACGACCGGATTGTGCGCGATGCTGATTCCGCAGCGACTGGTAACCAGGAATTGACGGTTGTGTTTGCGGCTGGAAACTCTGGCTCCGGCGCCAATACGGTGCGCCCACCCGCAACCGCTAAAAACGTCATCACTGTGGCGGCTTTTGAAAATGATCGCCAGACTGGAACTGATGGATGTGCCACTGACAACACCGGCGCCAACAACGTCAACGATGTGATTGGCTTTTCAAGCCGTGGCCCTTGTTCAGACGGTCGTGTAAAACCAGACCTGGGAGCACCTGGAACGCACATTCAAGGTGCGGCGTCACGGTCAACCGTATATTCTGGCGGTGGGGTTTGCAATAAATATTGGCCAACCGGGCAGACGTTGTACGCCTGGTCATCCGGAACATCTCACTCAGCACCTGGCGTCGCTGGTGCCGCCGCACTGGTTCGTCAATATTTCATCAACCAGGGCTGGGGAACTCCAAGCCCGGCCATGGTGAAAGCGTATCTGGCCAACTCAACCCGCTATATGAATGGTGTTGGCGCCAATGACACCCTGCCATCAAACAATCAAGGAATGGGCAGTGTGAATTTGGGAACGGGTTTTGACGGGGTGCAGCGCGTGAACCTGGATCAAACCCGCGTGTTTGCCGCAACAGGTGAAACCTACTCAACTTCCGGCACCATCGCCAATACCTCGAAACCCTTCCGGGTAACGCTGGCCTGGACCGATGCGGCTGGTCCAACGACTGGAAATGCCTGGGTGAATAACCTTGATCTCGAAGTGACAGTTGGTACGGTTACTTACAAAGGCAATGTGTTTGCTGGTGCCAATTCAACCACGGGTGGAAGTGCCGACCTTCGCAACAACATGGAATCAGTTTTCCTTCCAGCCGGAACCAGTGGGAACGTGAGTGTGCGTGTTGTTGCAACCAACATCGCCGGTGATGGTGTTCCAGGCAACACTGACACCACCGATCAGGATTTTGCCCTGGTGATTTACAACGCGACAACCGGTGGAACGCCAACTCCGGATTACACGGTTTCGACTTCTCCAACCAGTGGAACGGTCACTGCTGGAAGCTCAACAACTTCAACCGTGACGGTGGGGAGTGTGAATGGGTTTACCGGCACCGTGAATTTGACTGCTTCTGGGTTGCCAAGCGGGGCTTCGGCTGCATTTAGCCCGGCTTCGATCAGCTCTGGGGCTGGTACTTCAACGATGACGATTAGTACAACATCCGCAACGGTTGCTGGTGCTTATCCCGTAACGATCACTGGGACGAGTGGAACGACCACTCGCACAGCGAGCTACACCTTGAATGTCACCGCGAGCGGTGGCGGTGGTGGAACGCAAACGGTAACTGGTAGCAATACCACGGCGGTTGCTATTCCAGATAACAACACGACTGGCATTACCAGCGTGATCAATATTCCAACCGGCCTGACAATTCAAAGTGTCAGTGCTTCCGTCAACATCACACACTCCTACCGGGGAGATGTTCAAATCGAATTGATTAGCCCGGCTGGAACAACGACAACACTGAAGAGCACCAGCTCAAGTGATAGTGCGGCAAATATCATTGCCACCTACGCGCCAACAACCTTTACCGGGCAGAATTCAGCCGGAAACTGGACCTTGCGGGTGAAAGATCTGGCGTCAGCCGATACTGGAACTTTAAATAACTGGAACCTTTCCATCACGGGAACAGCGGCTGGTGGCGGCGGGACGACTGGCGACTTTACCCTGTCGCTGGCAACCACGACCGGAACGTGGCGGCGGGGCAGCACCTATACCCGCACCGTGTACGTCAATCGCACCGGTGGTCATTCATCACCCGTGACCTTGTCATACAGTGCCTCAAAAACTGGTTTGTTCTCAAGTGTGACCGCATCAGTCAACCCGGTGCCCGCCACTGGAACCAGCAGTGTGATGACCTTCAGAGTTTCAACCACCGCTCCAACTGGTTCGGCGACTGTGACGATCATTGGAAAAGATGGAAACAATGTTCAGCGTAGCACGACCCTGAGCCTGTCAATTACAACCTAGTTGCTGATTGGTCCTTACCTCAAAGCAAAGAGCGGGTGCCCTGATACAGGTCACCCGCTCTCTTTTTGTTTATGGCCACTAGAATTTAGTCAGTAGTCCGTAGTCAGCAGGTAAGGTCTTAAAAAGATCCGGTATTTTTTCGGAGAATCCCTATAAATTGTTTCATTAGAATAAAGTACACTTGACAAAAACTCTAAACTTCCAACACCTGACTACTGACTACTGACTACTGACTTATTTCTTATGAAACCGGATTTGTCCACGGTGGGTCATCAGGTAAAGTCGAGCATTTCCTTGTCGATGAATACCAGAAATCTGCTTGCTCCCAGGGGCAAAGTTGGTGACGACAAATCCGCCGAGATCAATGTCAGCCGTAAATGCTGTCCCATCAAGTTGAAATGGAGCGGCAGCGGGTACCGTCAAATCAATTAAATTGTTAAATGATTGAAATGAGTAATTACCTTTCGGCAAAATTTCTCCATCAAAAAAGATTCGACCGCTGGTTGAACAGGCGTTGACCTGAGCACAGCGCAGATTTTTCAGGGTAATATCGCCATCAGTGGTTTCCGCACTGATTGAGCCTACAGAATCCTGAATTGAGATGGCGCCATCCAGGCATTTAATCTCCAGGTTACAGGTTGGCGGAACCACCACTTCAAATTTCACCAACCCTGCCCGGTCATCGGCAACTGAAATTTGGACAAAGTTATCAAGCTGAGTATCGGCAATTTTTACCTGCCCGGTCTGACTTTCGGCTTTCACTTTAATTTCATCTTTGACGGCAGTTGTAATCGTAATTGGACCTTTCATCCCCCGCAGCGAAAAGCGTGCTGATTGAGGATCAACCCGATAGGATCGCATCATAAGCCCAGAGGTTGAGCCTTGAAGTGGAACGTGCAATCCAAAACTAGAGAAAGCGACACACAGGCAAAAACACCACCACCCAAACAAGATAAACCTTGGTTTTAATGACGTGCAAACCGGTTGACACGCTGCATGTTCCACAATCCCTCCACACACTCTCAGTTCAAATTGCAGCAAATTCTTGAAGGAGTCGCAATTTTTCGCGATATGCGGCAATCAGCATTTCTTCGGCTCCAAAATCGTGCGGGTTTGATCGTAAAGCAACTTCACATTCCAAAAGCGATTGGTCGATGAGCGCCATATTTCGTTCAAATACCCGTCTCAACTCAGGATCCCACTCTACCTTCCTGGTTTCAAGTGCTTTGCTCAACCGGGTGATTGATTCAGTGAGCACCACCCGCTCAGCCTGATAATTCCGAGAATGTGATACCAGTTGTGTTGTGGGTATCAACACGGTGTTTGAAGTGCCGGGCGAGGCTGGGCTGGCGAGCCCTGGGCGTGATTCTCCCTGGCTGTTGAGCAGCGCTGGGTTTTGAAGCGACCAGACTCCAAACAGAACCAGTCCTCCGAGAATACCGACCAACGCTGAAAATTGTGGAATGGTTAGCTTAATTTCCACATAGCGTTCAAACAGAAGTTGTTTGATCCGCAAGAAGACTTGCTGATTTGGTGAGGCTGGAATTGCACCCAGGTGACCTGGTTGAGGCACACGATGAGCGCGGATGGTTGGTCCACTGACCTGGGGGAGTAATAATTCACTGGCGGCCAGAAGTTGACATAGTTCATTGTGCAGGGCCGTGCATCCAGGGCAGGTAGCGAGGTGAACTTCAATCTCTGTTCTGAGGTGAGGTTCAATCGCGTGATCTAAGTAATCAGAGAGTAAGTTCTCACATTCTTGGCATTGCATAGAGGATGAGAAACTCCAGGCATGAATAAATTCAAATGACGAGAGTTAAAAGCAGAATATAGCCAGAGGCTGGTAACGTGAATTGAGAAAACAGGTGGTTCTTTCCGAAGATATTGACAGAGTGAAGCCGGCGTTGCGATGCCCTTGGTTCCAGAACCGTTGCCCTTTGGAGGCTATCAGGCTTTAGTCACAGGCTACGGAAAATGATAACAAGAATTGTCAGTTATGACGACCAGGAGTTTACATTTCCTGTCATTGTCTTCTTCGATTCCTGTATTTTTCGTTGTTTCTCAGTTATGTGTGTACGTAGAATCAGCAGGTTAGCCTCTTTTGCTTTTACAAGAGAGTTGTTGTGGAATACAAGTTGCATACCAGGAACAGAATTTCGATTTCTTTCATTGACTGCCCTTCAACACACTAACTGACTCTGGTTCCGTCACACTTGCTACCTGGTAGCAGAGAGGCTTGATAGATATGCGTTTTGCAAATCAATCTTTAAGATACCACACGACCTTGCGACTGATTCATCCGGTTCAATCAAGGCGCTCACGCGGGTTTTCCTTAATCGAGTTGTTAATCGTGGTAGCCATCATTGGCATTATCGCCGCGATTGCCATTCCAAACCTGCAAGCTTCACGTCGGGCTGCAAATCAGGCTTCAGCCGTATCAACGCTACGAACTTACCACGGTGCTGAAATGACATTTCGAAACGGACAAGGCTTCCTTGTCGATTTTGTCGAATTAAAAAATCAAACAGCCGGTGCGATTGATGAGGTTCTTGGAAGTCAACCGAACAATGTACCCAAATCTGGGTATTATTTTACCATTGGCCCTGGAATCTTGCCGGTTGGGTTAGACCCGACTCAGTCTGAGTCATATATAAGCGGTGGGATTACCGTTTATCGTGGGTTCTATATCCAGGCTGATCCAATTCAGCCAAGCGGTATATCGGCAACTGGCCGCAATGGGTATTACATTGATTTATCAGGAGTCATCCGGGTTGAGATCAGCGGAACTGGTGCTCAGTCAACTTCGCCTCCGATCGGTGAGCAAAGTGGTTCCTAATCACCCTAATTGAGATGTGCAACATTTGTGAAAAACCTGGCTGCCCTGGCCAGGTTTTTTTATGGCTGCTTACCAGAGATACTGCACCAGATTAACCAGCGTTTGAACCACCCCAATCATAAATCCCACCGCTGTTCCAAATTGCATAATTCCTCGAATCTCACGCCCAGCCGATTCATAAATGATTTGTTCAAAGATTTCATTTGAAAACGAATCAAACCGCCGTTTGATAATTCCTTTAAAATCAAGCCGACTGGTTAACTGGCCGACCAGATCCTGAACCACCCGTTTTTGGAGTGGGTATTCACCTTGAAACACCGCTTCGGGCAATTGGGCGATAGTCTGGCGCAGGATGGTCCGGATTGTAATACTATCTGAGAGTCGCGAGGTGACATCCTGGATGACAAAATGGATGGTTCGAAATAACAAATCTTCACTCAACAAAAATCGGCTGGCATACCTCACGGCTGGACTGTATTCACGCTCAATTTGGCGCTCCAGGAAAAAACGAGCTTCGTGGGCCAGTTGATGTTGGGCTTCATTTGAGTCGTTCAGGCGCTTTAACACCGTCATCAATTGAGCACTAATTACCTGGATCAAGGCTTCTGGCTGGGAGCGTTCTGAATAGCGGTGGCGTGCCAAAACCTCAACATCTTTTTCAAGTTTTAAGGCGCTTAACTCCTGACTGATCACCTCAGCGGTCAGAAGACGTTCTGCCACAATCCCCGCCAGTGTCTCAACAAAACGCTCACGTTCACTCGGTAGCAATCCTGGAGTAAAAGGTAACTTCTTGCCAAAAATATAGATTGGATGCCGGGGACGAAAAAGCATTTTTACTGCCAGCCAGGCAGCCGCATAGCCATGCACTGTGGCAATCACTAATGGGCTCAGATCAAGCGCAAGGCGGGTGAGGTTCATTGGAATGAAGAATGAAGAATGAAGAAACTAGGTAGTGGTGAGTGATTAGTGATTAGTAGTTAGAAATCAATACTTTCCAAGAGCCAAGAACCAGGCATCAAGAACTAACCACTAACCGCTAACCACCTGTTCTTCATTGTCAGGCTGTGGTTAAAACTTTGCCTAGAAACCGGCCTGTATGTGAGTTTGATAACTGGGCAATGTCTTCAGGAGTGCCGCACCCAATGATAGTTCCTCCGGCATGGCCACCTTCTGGTCCGAGGTCAATAACCCAGTCTGAAACTTTGATCACATCCAGATTATGTTCAATGATGACGAGCGAGGCCCCCAGGTCAAGCAACCGCCGAAATGCAAAAAGCAGTTTATTGATATCATCAAAATGAAGCCCGGTGGTGGGTTCATCAAAAATATAGAGCATGCGGTTTGTCCCAGGCCGCGACAAAAACGTGGCGAGTTTGATGCGTTGGGCTTCACCGCCAGACAGTGTGGTTGCCGACTGCCCAAGCCGTAAATACCCAAGGCCAACTTCATCGAGGACTTTGAGGCGATCACTGATTTTTTTGACGTTTGAGAAGAAACTGATTGCTTCCCGAACCGTCAGATTGAGCACATCATGAATGCTTTTTCCACGATACTTGACCGCCAGCACTTCAGGGCGGAACCGCTGGCCATGACAGTCGTCACACATCAATTCCACATCCGCCAAAAATTGCATTTCGACGGTCACCGTTCCATCCCCCTGGCACGTCTCGCACCGACCACCCGGCAGGTTGAATGAAAAATGGCTGGCGGTCCATCCGGCATTTTGGGCTTCGCGTGTGGCGGCAAAGAGTTCGCGGATTCCATCATACACTTTGAGATAGGTGGCCGGGTTTGAGCGCGGGGTTCGACCAATTGGGGATTGGTCAACACAAATAACTTCGTCAATATATTGCTTGCCATCAATTTCAAACGTAGGGACACGTTTTCCATTTTCAGGTTCCCGTTGCAGCCCTCGATACAGCACATCATGCACCAGGGTTGACTTTCCCGAACCAGAAACCCCCGTGATACACACCATCAGCCCCAGGGGAATCTCAACCGTCAGGTCTTTCAAGTTATGTTCACGGGCGCCGGAAATCGTTATTTTGCGATTTCCAGGTGTCCGCCGGGTTTGGGGTTTTTTAATTGAGTTTTCTTTTCGCAGATATTTGGCCGTGAGTGATGTCGGGTGCTTGAGCAGTTCCGGCAACGTTCCCTGGAAAATGACTTCACCGCCAAACTCACCCGCTCCGGGTCCAATATCAATCAAGTAATCTGCCGCCAGCATCATGTCTGGATCATGCTCGACGACCAAAACGGTGTTCCCAATATCGCGCAATCGCTGCAGTACCTGAATCAGGCGGTGACCATCGCGTGAATGCAGCCCAATGCTCGGTTCATCCAGCACATAGAGCGCCCCCACCAGCGAAGACCCCAGATGGGTTGCCAGTTGGATCCGCTGGGCTTCACCACCCGAAAGGCTTGACGTCAACCGGTCAAGCGTCAGGTATTCCAACCCGACATCTTTCAGAAACCGTAACCGATGCCGGATTTCGGTCAGAACCCGGTCGGCAATCGCCAGTTCTTCAGTTGTCAGCGATAAGTTCTCAAAAAAATCGGCAGCGTCTTCGATGGTCATGGCCAGCGTGTCAACAATTGGTTTGCCACCGATTCGAACGGCGCGGGCTTCCGGGCGAAGCCTTCCCCCATGACAATCCGGGCAGCAGGTGTAGCTGCGATACTTGGCCAGAAACACCCGGATGTGCATTTTGTATTTTTGTTGTTCCAGTGAATCAAAAAAGCCGCGAATGCCTCCCCAGCCGTTGGTGCCTTCAAATAAAAGCGTTCGATGCTCCGGGCTGAGTTGATGAAACGCCACGGTCATCGGGATTTTATGGCGCTGGCACACGGTTCGGAGTTCACGCTGAGCAAATTCGAATTGTGATTTGGTCCAGGGTTCAATGGCACCTTCTTCAAGCGTTAGCTTCGGGTTTGGGACCACCAGATCAAGATTGAGACCGACAATATCACCAAAGCCCTGACAGGTTGGGCAGGCCCCATAGGGGTTATTAAAACTAAACAGCCGTGGCTCGCGCATCGGGTAGCCAATGTGGCAGGTTTTGCACTCAAAATCTTCGCTAAATCGAAACTGCTGCGCCGTTGGACCAACCGTTTGAATTTCAACTTTGCCGTTTCCTTCGCGATACGCTGTTTCCAGGGAATCAACCAGCCGTTCACGGGTATCAGGGCGGACCACGAGGCGGTCAACCAGAACTGATGTTTCGTGAAAATCAGCAAATGGAAACGCATCGGGTGTGGTCAACTCAAAAATTTCGCCCCGGCGGTAGAGTCGGGTAAATCCACGTTGCATCAGGCTCATAAGATACCCTTTGACCCGGCGTAATTCAGCCTCGCCATCTTCGGGCGTGATTGACGCCTCACGTGACCGGAGTGGCTTGCCGCGCCTTCGCAGGCCTCCGTCCGGTGTGAGCGATTCATCAATCATTGAGTCATCAAGGTCATCAAATGCCCCATCATCTTCACTTCCAACATTGACTTCCGGCATAAAATTGATGCCGGACGCGGCTGGGAACAACACATAGAACCGGGTGCCTTCAGGCAATTCAAGGACTGTATCCGCAATGGATTGAGGCGTATCGCGTTTGACTTCGACACCACATTGATAGCAAAACGTGCGTCCAACGCGGGCATAGAGCAGCCGCAGGTAGTCATGAATTTCAGTTTGCGTCGCCACGGTTGATCGCGGATTGCGAGCCGAATTTTTCTGACGCACTGCAATCGCCGGGCAAATTCCCGTGATTTCGTCCACATCCGGCTTGTCAATCCGCTCTAAAAACTGTCGCGCATAGGCTGAAAGCGATTCGACATACCGGCGCTGGCCTTCGGCATACACGGTATCAAAGGCCAGCGAAGATTTCCCAGACCCACTCACGCCAGTCACCACTGTGAGCTGGTTGAAAGGAATGGTTACACTGATATTTTTGAGGTTGTGGACTCTGGCCCGGCGAATGAGAATTGCCTCATCTTCGGCGTGGGCTGACAGGTGCTGCGGAGAGATCAACGGAGCTGTAGTAGACATTGTATCTTTGTCGTGAAGAGCAAAATAGCGAAGTAGCGAAATAGCGAGTCGTCAGGCTACCTGCTAACGCAGGTGAATTTTTCGAAAACCCGGAACCCGGAACCCGGAACC
>CAZXCE010000051.1:0-23697 GCA_964639175.1 uncultured Clostridia bacterium | reverse complement strand
CATGTCGGACCTGAGCAATTTTCTCAATCAGGGCTGATGGATTCTCAATCGGCAGATCAGCTTTCCGCAGCAAGTTCAAATGCGAAGTACCACCCAGGATTTTGGTTCGCAATTCGTGCTCCATCCCGCTTTGAAACGCCAGTACACTCACCAGGGCCCATACCCCAACGGTGATCCCCAGGGCGGCGATAGCACTGATAATCGAGAGGACTTTTTGACTTCGCCGGGCGCGCAAATACCGCCAGGCAATAAAGAGTTGATAGGGCATTGAAGAAGACCGGTGTTCCGTTAACCAGATGTACCTGTTTAACTGGCTCCCTGTTTGAGGTATGCAATGATGAACTGTGAATCGAAGTTTTTAAAAGAGAGTGATTCCTGGGGTTGATTCCAAGAATGACGACATACCAGGATGATTGAGTCTCGCCCTGAGTTGACAATGGTGCCCTGATCTGAATGAATTGAAGTTGCCGGCCAACTTGTATAACCACTGAACATCAGACACAACACCAGTGTTATCAAGAGATACGTGCCTTTATCGTTTGGGAAAAAAGCATCAACTCTGGCCACAGCATAGCCCAGGTCATCAGTCAGAGCCAAGCACTCTTGAAGTCAGCATCCTGCCCACATCAAATCGTTCTCATCACACAGGAGGGGATGGCGTGTCAGTCTACCTTGGTCTCCGTTTTCGCTTAATTGTGCTCATGACCACATTGCTGGTGGTGACCGTCGGGGTTTTATATGAACTGAACCGGCGTTCGGAGGAGCAGATTCGCCGCCAGGTTTCCGAGCAAATCAAAGAACTGACCGCCGCTGTGGATGTTGGCCTCAAGAGCATCAGCGACGTCAATTATCTGGAGGTGATTCGCCAGCGTGACCTTCCGGCTGAGCAGTACAACCGCATCAAACACATTATGATTACTGATTCGGAAGGAAGGGTCACTGATGCGGCAAACAGCAACGAACGCGGTTTAAAAATCCTGATTCCAAACCCTGGGAGTTCGCTCGTTGTGGCTGGTGATCCGCTCGAAATTGACCCAACTCAGGCCACACTGCATCAAAAAGAAGAAGCCAAGCAAACCATTTTTATTCCTTTCCGGGCGGCGGGTGTTGATGGCAAGCCCGAAATCAACTATGTGGTGGTGGTGATGTCATCGCTTCGATTGGATGAAACTCTGGCTGATACTTCGCGCAACCGGTTGCTGGCCACGATTGTCGTGTTGCTCGTTGGGCTTCTGACCTCGGTTGGACTGGTCTGGCGGTTTACCAGTCCGCTTGGACAGTTGATCAAAGCCGTTCAGCGAGTCGCTGACGGTGACCTTCAATTTCACATTGGCCTGCGACGCAAAGACGAAGTTGGTCAACTGGCCGCCAGCTTTGATCAAATGATTGATCAGTTGCGGGGAAAACAGGAACTGGAGGAACGCTTAAACCAGGCAGAACGGGCGGCTGTGATTGGGCGACTGGCTTCGGGAATTGCCCATGAGATTCGCAACCCCTTGAATTTTATCAACCTGACGATTGATCACGTCCGCACCAAGTTTCCTCCGGCTGAAGTCGCTGGCCGTGCTTTATTTGACCGGCTTTTGATTTCGGTTAAAGAAGAAATTGCCCGCTTAAATTCACTGGTCAATAATGTTCTGCGGTTTGGCCGGCCAGCACGGCTGGCCAGAAAATCAATTTCACTTCGCACAATTGTTGAGAGTGTGTTTCAGGTTGTTCAAACTCAGGCTCAGGAACAGGGGGTCGAACTCAAAATTGATGACCAAACTGGCGGACAACTGATTGAGGTTGATGCGGAATTGATGAATTCCTGTCTCTCTAACCTGGCGATTAACGGGATCCAGGCGATGCCCGAAGGCGGTCTCCTCGCGGTCAAGCTACAAACTGAGCCGGATGGGCAGGTGATTACGGTAACTGACAGCGGAGTCGGGATTCCCTCCGACAAGCTTGACCAGATATTTGAGCCTTACTACTCTACGAAAGAGACCGGAATTGGGCTCGGCCTGGCGGTTACCCGAAAATTGATCGAAGAGCATAATGGTTCCATTGCGGTGAGAAGTACGGTTGGGGTGGGAACCACATTTGTGATTCGCCTTCCCCTGAGCATCCTTGAACATTCTGCCTCCTCGACAGGGGCTTAACACTGGCCGTGCGGTGAACGAACAAAGGAGTGACCTGTGACCCATAACAAAATTCTGATTGTTGATGATGAAAAGCGCCAGCGCGAGATTCTGGAATTGATTTTGACTTCAGAAGGGTATCGCGCCAATGTCGCTGCCAGTGGTGAGGCTGCGCTCAGAATGGTCAAAAATGAGCACTTTGATCTGGTTCTGACTGATCTGAAAATGGGGGGGATGAGCGGCCTTGAGTTAATGAAAAACCTGACCCAGGTTGATTCATCCATCATTGTGATCTTGATGACCGCCCATGGATCGATTGATTCGGCCAAGGAGGCCATCCGCCATGGTGCGTTTGACTATCTTGAAAAACCGCTGGACCAGGTTCGATTGCTGGCTGTCATTTCGCAGGCCCTCGGGCGACTCAATACACTGGATGGCGAAATCATTGGTCAGAGCGAGCAGATGGAACGGCTGAAAAAGTTGATTCTCAAAGTGGCGGCATCTGATGAAACAGTATTGATCCGTGGGGAATCAGGTACAGGGAAAGAACTGATTGCCAAAGCCCTGCACAAAAACAGTTCACGTGTCGGACAAACATTTCAGGCCGTCAACTGCGCCGCCATCAATGAAAACTTGCTCGAATCTGAGCTGTTTGGCCACGAAAAAGGGTCGTTTACCGGGGCCTATGCCGAAAAGAAAGGCCTGTTTGAAATGGCTGACAAAGGTACGCTCTTTCTCGATGAAATTGGCGAACTCAACGTGAATTTGCAGGCCAAACTGCTGCGGGCGCTCCAGGAAGGTGAAATCCAACGGGTGGGTGCCACCAAAACCATCAAAATTGATGTTCGGGTGGTCACGGCAACCAACCGCGATTTAGAGGCCATGGTCAAAGACGGGAAGTTTCGCGAAGATTTGTATTATCGCTTAAATGTGATCCCTGTTGAAGTTCCGCCGTTGCGGTCTCGCCGGGGGGACATTCTGGTGCTGGCTGAATATTTTCTGAAAAAGCAGATTCGCGGAAGCCAGCCGGCCTTTAAGTTTTCCCCGGAAGCTTTACGGCTGCTCCAGAATTACACCTGGCCTGGCAATGTCCGCCAGCTTGAATCAGCCATCAAACGGGCGGTGTTATTGTGCGAAGGAGACCGGATCGAGGTTGAAGATTTGCCGCTTGAAATCCGGCAGGCAACTGACCGCTCAGTGGAGTTTCACTTTAAATTGCCGCCAGAAGGCATTTCGTTTGAAGAAGTTGAACGCTCATTGATCATCCAGGCCATGGATCAAACCGATTGGAATATCACTCGTGCCGCAAAATTGCTCGGATTGACCTTTCGGACGCTCCAATACCGGCTGGAAAAATTTAACCTCAGGCGCCCAGGTCGGGGCGATGAAGACGAGGAGTGAGCGTACACAGGTTCGGTTGAGATCCGGTTTCTGTCTAGAAATTGCTGGTTGGGGTGAGTTCACTCATCTTTTCATGAAGACGAGCCGTGGTCTCTATCCCGGAAAAAGGCTTTTTCAGGGTTGTGTTTTCTTTTTTTAGCGCGCGATAACTTGCTGTGGACGTTGAGTATAGTGGTGACAGTACCAGTTTGCCCCCGATTCTTTCGGCCCTGACTGGAAAAAAACAACCCAGGGGATTGTTGTCTTTGCCCTTCCCACACACAAGAAAATGGTCTAGTATCGAATTTGTCAATCCGCTGGCTGACCATTCCAGTCAGATCCCCGACGATTGAGCCCACCCTCAGACCGTTGGGAGTTTTCCAAGGCAGCGCTGCCCATTGGTTCTTAGCCCGCACGATTCCCAGGTCTTATCTCAGCGGAAATCCGCCCACCGACTTGTATGATTGGCACCTATCTTCTCCATTATAAAATACTCAAAAAACTTGGCGAGGGTGGCCAGGGTGAAGTTTACCAGGCCGAAGACACCCGCCTCCGCCGTACTGTCGCGATCAAGATTCTCCCTCCTGAGCTCGTCGCCGACGAAAAATCGCGCAAACGGTTTTTACGAGAAGCCCAGCTTGCCTCCGCACTTGATCACCCCAATATCTGCACCGTCTACGAAATCAACGAAGACAAAAACCTGCACTTTATTGTGATGCAATACCTGGAAGGGAAGCGTCTCAAGCAAATGGTCCGTGGCCGACCATTGGAGCTGGAGAGCGTTCTTTCGATTGCGATTCAACTGGCCGATGCCCTGGCGGCAGCCCACGAACGAGGGGTGATTCACCGGGATGTCAAAGCCACCAACGTGATCGTCAATGATCGCGGGCAGGCAAAAATTCTCGATTTTGGATTAGCGAAAGCCACCACCACCGATATTGGTGACCAGTCAGTTATGGAATTGACCCAGGCTGGGGTGCCCTTTGGCACGGCTGGCTATATGTCACCCGAACAGGCTCGCGGAGGCACCATTGATCAGCGATCAGATGTGTTTTCGCTCGGGGTCTTGATCTATGAAATGGTGACCGGGAAATTGCCGTTTCAGGGCAAGAGCAGTGTCGAAATTATGCATGCCGTGATGCATGAAGCGGCACCACCCCTGATTCAAACCAACCCTAATCTACCTGACCGCTTGCAGGTCATTCTGGATAAGGCCATGGCCAAGGTGGCATCCGGACGCTATCAGCAGATGCGGGACTTCCAGGCGGATTTGAAACAGTTGATGCGAAACGTCCAGTCGCAATCCGGGGGGATGGTTGATGAATCAATTATGCCACCCATTGCGCCACGTCATGAAAAGCCCGGCTGGCTCAAAAACGGGATGGTTGGCCGGTTACTCAACCGATTGATGTCTCCTGGTGAGCAGCCACCACCTCGTCCTTCATCGTCGCGTGAACGTGATTCACAGGCCACCGGGTCGCGCCAGGAATCACCGCGTACCGATCCCGCCGCCACGCTTCCACCTGGACCGCCACCACGGGAAAAAGATTCACTTGAACCTTCTCAGGAACAACGCCAGGCGCGCAGCCTGCGTGATTCAATGCCCAGTACCTGGAAGAACAATGAAAAGCGGGCCATTGCGATTCTGCCGTTCAAAAATCTGAGCGGTGACCCAGAATCCGATTTTTATAGTTTCTCGCTGGCTGACAGCCTGATTACTGAACTGGCTGCCTTGAAATCGCTGGTGGTCAGACCGTCCAGTTTTATTGCCAAGTTTCAAGGACGGGAAATTGATGCCCAAAAGGTAGGCGCTGAACTCAAGGTGGATGCCGTGTTGATCAGTGGCTATCTCAAAGCTGGGAATCGCTTTCGGGTGACACCACAATTGATTGATATCAACACCGGTGAGATCTTGTGGAGCGATAAAATTGATCTTGATGCGGCTGACATCATGACCTTGCAGGATACAATTTCCCGCAAAATCGTGGATGAACTTCGGGTTCGCATCACCGAGACGGAGCAGGTTCGGATTGCCACACCGGCAACCAACAATTCCGAAGCCTATGAGTATTACCTCCGGGGCCGAAATCAACTGAATCGGTTTATGCAAACCATGATGAAAGATGATTTCTCATCGGCCATTGGCATGTTTGAAAATGCGTTGCGTCTGGATCCAAACTTTGCCCTGGCTCATTCTGGAATTGGGTTGTGTTATGTCCAGTATGTTTTAAAAGGAATTGGCGGCTCGGTCCATTTTGAACGGGCCGAAGGGCGGTTCCGTGAAGCGATGAAGCTGGATGACTCATTGATCGAGCCCCAATCGAACATGGTGTACATCCATCTTTTGAAAAATGAAAAGACTGAAGCTCGGGCTCAAGTCAAACGGGTCCTTTCGGTTGCTCCAAATGATGCCAATGTCCACAGTATTGCCGGATACCTGTATCGGTGGGATGGTCTTTATAAACAGGCACTCCAGCAGTATGATACCTGTATCAAGCTGAATCCAACTGACTTAGTTCCTGCCGCATACAATCGTGCCCGAATTTTGATGTATCAGGGACGATACGAAGATGCGATGAATGAGTTGGAAAGCGCGCTATTTTATGAACCGGATCATCCTTTTACCTTGATGGTGCTTGGCCAGGTTCAGTATTACCAGAGTCAATGGGAAGAAGCCTCAAACACCTTAAAAAATGTGCTTGACCGGAACCCTGACCTGCACGCGTTTCGCCCCATTTATGGCTTGTGCCACGTGGCAACCAGTCACCCTGAAAAAGCACTGGCCATTATTAACGATGCTGTTCGTGATACCGCCAGTGCCGATGGTGACGCTGCATACTGGTTAGCTACGGTTTATGCGGCGCTGAAACGGGAAAGTGAAGCCTTACAGTGGCTGCGCAAGGCAATTACTTTGGGGAATGAAAATTACCCCTGGTTTTGCAATAACCCGGATTGGAAAGACTTTCAGGATAATCCGAAATTCAAGGAAATTTTGGAGCCATTGCGAGTCCAATGGCTTGACCTGTGCCGCCAATACGGCAACCCCTGATGAAGTTTGTCAGTACCACCTGCGTGAGCGGGTGGTACTGACTTTACCCTTAAATTCTTATGTCTGTTGCAGACCTCTTTATTGAATCAACGATCAATCGGTTTCAGAATGAATATCTTCCACGGTTAAAACGGGCCCTGGAAGTCCTTCCAACTGAAGATTTATGGTGGCGACCACATCCCAACACAACCAGTGTGGGGAATTTACTGTGTCACCTGGAAGGGAATGTCCGGCAATGGATTTTGTCGGGAATTGGTGGGCAGGAAGATTTTCGCAATCGAGCGCTTGAGTTTTCACGACTTGAAGGGGGCTCAGTTGAAGATCTGGTCTCAGCGCTTGAAACCACAGTGAACGCTGCCTGTGACGTGATCAAAAATCTGGATGAGACGGGTTTGATGGCGACATATGCGATTCAGGGACGTTCACCCTCGGGCGTTGAAGCCATTTACCACGTTCTGGAACATTTTGGCTGGCATCTTGGACAAATTGTCTGGGCGGCCAAGTTTCGAGCCGGTGAGCAGCATCAACTGGCGTTTTATAAAAGTTCGGAACTCAATACCAGTCGGAATGGGTGAATGGACATTGGGCTGAAAACCTCGGGCTGAAGATTTCGGGCTCAGGGGGTGAAACCCATTTTCTTCCGCCCCGAGCTTGCGAGCCCTCAGCCCCAAAATCAAAGCCCCACCTGAAACTTCTCATCAGGTGGGGCTTTTTCATTTTCTGACATCAAGCGAGTGGAGCAACCTGTGACTCCAATTTGCAACAGGGCCCTCGTATGAGAAAATAGTCAAATCATTCAATTACATAAGTTGAGTGAACAACTGACTACGGACGACTGACTGCAAACCGGCATTATTCGAGTGCTTTGCTTCGGGTGGGGCCGAGGGATTTTTCAGATGAAGCCGTATCAGGGGAGCCATAGGTGGCCGGGCCGTCAGCTTGAAGTCCCATCTGCCGTTTGTAGGCTGACAGGGTTTCCTGGGCCTGAATATTGTAGGCTTCGCGTTCAATTTCAGCCATTTGGGCATCAACTCCGGTCCCCGAGAGTTCCATTTTGGCATCGGCAGCGGCTGAGCGACGTTGAATTTTATCGCGCATTTCGTCAAAAGTGCCGGCGGTGTCGCCCACCGAAAAACTGGCCATGGTGTCGGCGAGTTGTTCCTGCATGCGGGCGCGTTTGCTTTCGCTGATGAGTTGCATGGCTTCGGCCTGCTTTTTCTTCATCTCAAGCAGGTAATTGTCGCGGAACTTGATCGCCTGTTGTGAAGCTTTGCGCGCTGTCGCCAGTTGTTCTTTCACCCGAACCAGAGAATTTTGCTTGTCCTGCATTGACGCGATATAGGTGGTGGCGATGTCGTCACGCCCCATTTTGATCGCGGCTTTGATTTTGGCATCCAGTTCGGTGACTTCGCGCTCAAGGTTGCTGTTTTCACGCTCCAGCATTTTTTCAGTTGCCATTACCTGCGCGACGCTTTCATTCATCTGTGGAATTTTGTCACGCATGTCGCGGATGACTTGATTGAGAATCAATTCCGGATCTTCAGCGCTATCAATAATGCCACCAAAAACAGAGCGAAACAGCCGTTTGAGCCTTTCCCACATAATTGAGTTCCTCCCACTCGCAAGTCTGTCAGATTGAAGTTGTTGTGACGATCTGAACGATCTGCGGCGCAGTGTATCACAGTTCAATCCTGGATTGAAAAACGGAAATTGCGCCAGATGAAATTGTCTTGGGCGATGAAGCAGAAAGAAACTGCCCGGCCAGGTCCTCACCAAGATGATGTGAGCGCGGTCCACTACGCTCACATCTGGTGGAAAGGTTCAAAAAACTGGATGAACGTGGCTGGTTGGGTGTGGATTAGCTTTCGCTTGGACGAAGTGTCCAGGGGAGTGATGGGCCTCCATTGACCTGAGCCGCAACTTCAAGCATTTGACTGACGCCATATACCACCGAGAGCATCGGGTCTGGGGCCAGTTGAACCGGCAACCGGGTTTCACGTGCAATGAGGTCAGAGAGCCCAATCAACTTGGCGCCCCCACCGGTGAGCACAATGCCTTGTTCAGTCAAATCGGCGGCAACCTCGGGCGGCACCTTATCCAGTGCTTTGCGAACGGCGCTCACAATCTGGTTGACCACCGGGGCAATTGCACTCCGGATTTCGCTATCGGTTAATTTTACCGTTCGGGGCAGACCGTCAGTGATGCTTCGACCGCACACTTCCATCGTGCGTGGGGTTGACAGCGGCATGGCCGAACCAATTTTGATTTTAACCTGTTCAGCCGTTGGCTCACCAATCAACAACAGATGCTGGTGACGAACGTGCTGCATAATGGCGGTGTCAATCTGAGACCCGCCCATCCGCAAGGTCTGTGCCAGGACAATATCCGAGAGGCTAATCACGGCAATGTCAGTCACGCCACCGCCAGTGTCAACCACCATGCGGCCCATTGGTTCTGCCACGGCCAGTCCAGCTCCGATGGCTGCCGCCAGTGGTTCTGAGACCAGTTGCACGCTGGAACATCCAGCTCGCATCGCGGCATGAACAATCGCCCGGCTTTCGACCGGGGTGGCGTCACTGGTGACCCCAATCAGGGCGCGAACACCACTGATGCCAGTATTGTTTTTTCGAACTTTGCGGAGGAAATCAGTCAACATCAACTCAGTCGCCGTTAAATTGGCCACGACGCCATCTTTGAGCGGTTGAATCGTCCGCAGCAAATGCGGTGTCCGAGCCAGCATGGCCCGGGCCGATTTGCCGGTCGCTTCAACTTTTCCAGTCACTTCGTGAAGGGTGATAACAGAAGGCTCGTTGAGTACTAATCCCTGGCCACGTGCAAAAATCAGAGTATTGGCGGTTCCCAAATCAATTGCGAGATCCAGACCAAACCACGGGAGAAACTTTTGAAACATAGCTGAATTATGAGGACGAAGAGATCGAGATGCGCTCCACTGTGCTTCAGTCAATCCTAACAGGTACTCAAGACGTCAAGCGGTTGCGTCACCTTGTATCTGAAGCAGTAAGCGTGTGAGCTTGGTATAAGATAAAGGGCGAATGTAGCAGAAAAATTTCATTGCTGGAAGTCTCTTTCCGGGTCCAAGAAGCTGATGTGCGCGGGTCGCGCCTGTTTCTTAACCCAGGATCTCTTTATTTTTCAACTGCATGGGTTCAGGAATTGAAAGTAAAAAATAGATGACCAAAGCCGCCGAATCAGGTCGAGAAAGCCATACTTTTGACGCACAGTGTTACAAAACTGTGATTTTGTGAGGCAAAGATGCCAGTCGGTCTTCTCTTTTTTTGGGTCTTTGAAGTAGGATGTGCCCGCTTTTCCAGTGTAATTTTCTAATACACATCATCTTCAAAATTTTTGCACTTGTTTTCAAGGAGTCCTTATGTCTGGAGAACTTGTTTCATACCGCACTCAGAACGGCGTCGCGATTCTGGAAATGAATGATCCGCCGGCCAATACCTACACTTATGAAATGAACCGCGAACTTGACGAAGCCATTCTCAGAGCCCGGTTCGATGATGACGTTCACGTTATTGTGCTGCGCGGAGCTGGCGAGAAATTCTTCTCAGCCGGTGCCAACATCAAAATGCTGTCTGAAGTGACACCACAGTTTAAATACTACTTTTGTCTGCATGCCAACGAGACACTCAACCGGTTGGAGCAGACCCCCAAGCTGGTGATTGCCGCCCTCAACGGCCACACCGTTGGCGGTGGGTTGGAAATTGCCATGGCGGCTGATTTGCGCATTGCCAAACGTGGCGGTGGCAAAGTTGGTCTTCCGGAAGTCACCCTCGGGGTATTGCCGGGAACTGGCGGCACCCAGCGGCTGGCACGCTTGATTGGCAAGTCACGGTCAATTGAATTGATGATTACCGGTCGCCTGCTCGAATTTGAAGAAGCGAAGGAAATCGGTCTGGTCAATGAGATTTTCGATGCTGAAAACTTCTTTGATAAAGTCCTCGAATATGCCGGTCAGTTTGTGCCACCCAACAAAGCCAGCAAAGCCGTTGGGCGCATTAAACGTTCCGTGCAATCTGGAGCCGAAGTTCCATTTGAATCAGGGTTAACCCTGGAACGCGAACTGCAACAGCAGCTTTTCCAAAGCGAAGACGCCAAAGAAGGGCTCAATGCCTACGTGAACAAACGCACCCCGAAATTCAGCGGCAAATAAGGTCAGTCAATAGTCAGTAGTCCGTGGTCAGTCGTTTGCTAAACCCGGCTTGTTAGATGGTTTACTGTGAGCCGGCAGCCTGTGATTTCAAACTGATCGACTACGGGAGTGTTGCTGGTTGTGCTTGAACTGAAAAACCCCGTTGAGGTATTCCTCAGCGGGGTTTTTTATTGGTAATTCTGCCAGTCTGAAATGATCTTATGCCATATGTAAAAGGCTAAATCATTGATAAGTTTGTATTTCCCTCAACCCTTAGCCTGATACTCTCAGCCCAAAGTGGCATCAGGGGCCGAACGTTCCAAAGCAGAAGCCAGCATGGTCAACATTCGTGTGACTGCATTCCATTCTTGAGTGGTCAACTCAGGGAACTCTTCTTGAATTTCCGGGGGCATGTCCAGATTCTCAATCCAATTTGCAATGACACTAATCAGAATATTTGTGTTCTTCAGTTTTAACCCATACATCTGAGGTGGACCATAGGGTTGATCCGTAACCAGGCCATATTCAATTTGGGTGGCACAGTTCAGGTTACATTCCGTTTCAGATCCAAAATCGAGGAACGCGCGCATGAGTTTTTCATTGCGTTGATTGGCGGATGTCTTCAAATCTTGTGCTGTCGCAACTTCAAAAAGCTCTTCGAGAAATCCGTTTTCAAATATTTTTTCCACTCTGTTGTTTTCCTCCAGGTTCCTCAAAACTCATTCAGGCAACGTTTCTAATCAATTGATGTGGGTTTTTGGAGAACGGATCCTGTCACCAGGAACCGGTTTTTAAACGCGGTATGTCGTTCTTGCGCGGTTGCCATGATCACTTGAAATTCAGGTTCCTGGCGGATGTTTTCAAGCAACGGATCGCTGGTGAAATAGGGGTAACAGAAAAAACCTCCCTCAACGGTTCGACGCAATAGACGCAGGGCAGCGGGGCTATCACCTAAGACCGCAAACGCCTGGGCGACTTTGTACACGGCTTCAGCGTCACTGACATCGCGTTCCTGCACTTTGCGGGCTGTCTTGCGAATTAATTCCAGCCCTGGTTGTGGCTGACTGGCAATCGCGTAACTCAAGGCTTTCCCAACCTGGGTTTGCAGCATATTCGGGTCTTTTTCATAGGCCTGGTCAAAGTACCGGGCTGCCTCACTCCACCGCTGCTGATAGTAATTGCCTAACCCAAAATAAAACAGAATAAAGGCAGAATCTTCACGTTGAGGTAGACTGCTTACAAAGGCATCATATTGACCAGCATACAGATAGCTATTGAATGCCGAGTTGGTCAGCTTAACATTTGGGTCAAGTTTGCGAGCTTTCTGGCATTCAGCAATCGACTCTGGCAAGAGACCTGCAAACCGGTAGGCATACCCCAGTTCCCAGTGCGCCTCGGCCAGATTTGAATTGGTGGCCATCACTTCGCGCAAGAGCGGAACCGCCTTTTCAACCTGATTGGTGTCTGTAAACGAATTGGCCATAAAGATGCGGGCTTCAATCTGGTGTGGGTTGATTGACAGGGCTTTTTCATAGGCTTTGATTGCTCTGGCATACTCTTCGCGTCCACCAAACAGTTTCGAAGCACTCCCGTTTAACGCTCGCCCAAGGTGGGCCCAGGCGAGCGCGTAGTTCGGGTCAATTTCAATGGATTTTTCAAACATCCGGGCAGCAGTTGAATAATCATTGGTGACATACAAATTGACACCTTTGAGGAAGTATTCATAGGCCTTGGGATCCCGAGGAATTTCACTGGCCAGTCGTTCTGATTCCCCTGGTGTCAATTGCAACCTCAACTCTGAGATAAGTTGTTGCGCCACAAGGTCCTGGACCGTGAGCAACCGCTCATATTTGACGTCTATTGTGTCCTGCCACAGGTTGGTATTGCTTGTCACATCAACCAGTTGCACCGTGATCCGCAAATCTTTTCCATCACACAGAAAGCTTCCGGTGAGGAGTGTATCAACATTGAGTTCGCGGGCTGTTTGCTGTGGGTCAATGACCTGATTGCGATATTTCTCGACATAGGACGACGGCCTGACGACCAGATTTTGAACATAGCCCAGTTTGGTAATCACCGCATCGGCGAGCGAGAACCCCAGAAAATCAGTTTCCGGGTCTGGCTTTAAATTTCGGAACGGCAAAATGGCCAGGCTTCGGGTTGGTGCCACGACTTTTGGTGGCTGACTGGTCGAAACTGGATTGATTCGAGCTGGTAGAAAACTCCAGATCAGGGTTGCCAGGAGCAGTATCGAAAGGATTCCGACGATCATTCGCTGGCGTTGATTTTGGTCTTCGAGTTGTCCGGTTCGGGTCAGGTGACCGCCACCTGGATCAGTAATCTCAGGCAAGCCCTGTTTTTGCGTTGGTGGTGCGGCCTCGGGAACCAGGGTTGTGTCATTTTCGCCAAAGAGCACAATTGTATCGAGCGGATCCTGAACCACGACGGTTTTGAGTTCGAGGGCCTGAATCAGGTCGTCGCTGAAATCACGGGCGCGCTGATACCGCCGTTTGGAATCGTAGGCCAGGGCTTTCAAAATCACCAAATCAATCGCATTTGGAAGATCAGCAACCAGTTGCGATGGCTGGATGAGGATGCTATCTCGTTGTAATTTATAGAGTTGAACTGCTGATTGGGCCGCAAATGGGCGCTTGCCGGTCAAAAGTTCATAGGCAATTACCCCCAGGGTATAAATATCACTCATGGCCGAAACCGGCTCACCTTTGAGTTGCTCGGGTGACATATAGGCAATCGTCCCAACCAGCATCGAACTGGCCGAGGTATCAACCGAAAGCTCTGAGTTTTCAACCCGTGCAATTCCAAAATCAATGATTTTGATTTGCTCCTCGCCATCATCCATGGTCTGAAGCATAATGTTTTCAGGTTTCAGGTCCCGATGATAGATTCCTTTTTCATGAACCGCCGTCAGGGCTCTGGCCATTTGCTGCACCAGGTTTTTGACTCGCTCTGGTCCAATGCCCCCTTCTTTAATGATTGATCGAAGTGATTTCCCTTCAACAAATTGCATTGCCAGGTATGGTTTTCCGTCTGGCATTTCACCCGCATCGAGAACACCCACAATACCTGGATGATCAATGCGGGCCAGCGCCTCGATTTCCTGGCTAAACTTGGTCCGAGCCCATTCATTTTTGATGGATTCTTCGAGCAGGACTTTGAGGACCACTGGTTTGGACAAAAGGTGTTTATCACGTGCCAGATACACCACACCCAACCCGCCACGCCCAAGCTCTTTTTCAACCAGATATCGATTATTGACCAGTTCTCCGAGATATTGATCTGGTGCAGGTTCTGGTTGCTGAGTCCTGGATGGGACAACGGTGTTGGACCGAAGTGTATTACTCTGACGGTCTTCTTCTGTGGCCATATCACCCAAATACCGAACTGTTAAAAGGGAATTAAACCCAGGATTCATTTTCCGTGATTCCAGTTCGGTTTGGCAATCTATTCCATTGAAAAGTGGTACGTCCTCAATCGTGGACAACGATGGATCAGTTGTATTCATAAGTCAGTCTTCCGCAGTCACACGCACATCAAGCCATTTGGAGTTGAGTTGACTCTTCCGAATCAAAACAAAATTTGGATGCTTGAGCGCAATCACTGAAATTCAATGGTTCTCACCTTTTTTACAGAAGGAACACGAGTGCATTTGGTGTGCCGAAAGGTTCCAGGTATACCATTTCTAATATGTAAAATACTGATTAAGAAGAGTTTGCTGTTAATATGAAAATCCAGGTCTGGTTTTTGAAATCCTGATTGACTCAAACTGTGCCAGACAGGTGGCAGTCTGTCTCTCAACTGCAGCAACGTATTTGATCAGGTGCAATCTTCTTTTCTTTTTTCCAATGGCAAAATCACATGACTGAAATTCTTCTCACTATCGAATCTTCAATCGCGACGATCACTTTGAACCGCCCTGAGAAATTCAACGCCCTGGCCGGTGACATGCGTGAGCAGTTACTGAGCGCGATCCAAACTGTCCGGGATGATGAAGCGGCACGAGTTCTGATCATGACTGGCGCCGGGAAAGCCTTTTGTGCGGGTGGCGATGTCCTCGCCATGTATCAAACCCAGCAAGATCATCAGGTGGATCGCCTGTCAACCTGGCTGGAACTGGGCGGAGAAATTGTGCAATCACTGCGTCACCTTCCCAAACCAGTGATTGCCGCTGTCAACGGTGTGGCGGCTGGAGCTGGCTGTAACCTGGCACTGGCCTGTGATTTACGGTTTGCTTCGGAAAAAGCCAGTTTTAGTCAGGCATTTGTCCGACTTGGGCTGCATCCTGATTGGGGTGGCAGCTTTTTCCTGCCGCAACTCATCGGAACTGCACGTGCGGCGGAACTGATGTTTACCGGGGATGTGGTTGATGCCCAAACTGCCCAAACGCTTGGATTGGTCAATCGAGTGGTGTCACCTGACGAGTTACTGCCTCAGGTAACCGAATTTGCCCGCCGGTTAACCACGTTTTCGGCTGAATCACTGGCTGAAATTAAAGAGTCACTCTATTCAGTCACTTCGCTGGCAGGCGCCGTCCGTCGTGAACGTGACGTCCAGCTCAAACTTTGGGCATCAGAGAGTTCACGTACCCGAATCAGCGATTTTGTCGAGCGAAGAAAAGTGAAGTAGCGGATTTTGTCCAGACTTTTTTCAACCCGCCGGCATCAAACAACGCGAACTGAACAAACAATTGCATAGTCTGCAAAAATAGGTAAGGAGTGGATTTATGACTACCGAAAACACCTTTGCCCGTGGGGGTCGTGTTGTCTTCATGACGGCCTGCACTCTGATCTGCTTGCTTGTGGCAACGTCAGGGATTCCGATTGGCGTGCTGGCAAATACTGAAAAATCAAATACTTCCAAAAAATCATCAGCTCGTGTGCTTTCTGAAGAACAACGAATTGTGCATCTGCTCAATCGCCTGGGCTATGGCCCCCGGCCTGGAGATGTCGAGCACGTTCAACAACTGGGTATCAATGCCTACATTGATTTGCAACTCCATCCAGAGCGCATTGCCGACACGGCTCTAGAACGTCGGCTGGCGGAGTTTAAAACTCTCACGCTGACCCAAACCGAACTGATGGAAATCGAGAAGGAAAGCCGTGAATTTCGCAACAAGGTTGTCAAACAGGGAATCAAGCGCGATGAAAACGGCAAAATTGATCCAGAGTCAATTTCTCCTGAAGCGCGGGAAATGCTCAGAAATCGAATGGAATCTGGCGAAATGAACGCCCGCGAAATCCCACGCGAACTCCAGGAAGCCAAACTCTTGCGGGCGGTATATAGCGAACGTCAGTTGCAGGAAGTCCTGACCGATTTCTGGATGAATCACTTTAATGTCTTTATTGGCAAAGGGTTGGATCGAGTCTTTCTGACCAGCTATGAACGCGACACCATCCGGCCTCATATTTTCGGAAAATTTGAAGACCTGCTGACTGCGACGGCTGAAAGCCCGGCCATGATGTTTTATCTCGATAACTGGCAATCGGTTGACCCAAACATGAAGCTGCCTGATATGAGCCAGCTCGGAAAACGTCAAAACAAAGGCGTTTTAGGCAAGGGAAGAAACCGGCGCCTGTTCCAAAATGGTGGCAATCGTCAGACTGAAATGCCGGATCCGGAAAAACTCCAGGCGCTCCAGAACCAGTTGAAAAACCGCAAGTTCGGGCTCAATGAAAACTATGCCCGCGAACTGCTTGAACTCCACACGCTTGGGGTTGACGGCGGATATACCCAAAAGGATGTCACCGAAGTCGCCCGATGTTTTACTGGTTGGAGCATCAATCGTCCGTTGAATGGCAACCGCATGAAAAAGATGGGCCTTGGTGGCGGAGAGCCCGGGACCTTTATTTATCGTGACCTGACTCACGATAAAGGTGAAAAGTCAGTGCTTGGCACCACTCTCACGGCTGGTGGCGGGAAAAGCGACGGTGAAACCGTGCTCCATATGCTGGCCACGCATCCGTCAACTGCGAAATTTATCTCAACCAAGCTGGCTCGCCGGCTGATTGCTGACCAGCCTCCACAACGGGTGGTTGACACTGCGGCTGCGACCTTTAAGCGCACGGGCGGTGATTTGCGGGAAGTCGTGAAAACGATCATTTCCACTCCGGAATTTTTCTCTGCCGAAGCCTATCGCGCCAAAGTCAAAACGCCACTGGAACTGGTGGCCAGTTCATTGCGGGCGACCGATGCTGACATTCAACGAACAACCCCGATGATCATGGTTTTGCGACAGTTAGGCATGCCGCTCTATGGCTGGCAGCCACCAACCGGATATCCGGATACGGCTGATCATTGGGTTAACACCGGTGCCTTGCTCAACCGTCTCAATTTCAGCCTCGCACTGGCTGGTAACCGCATTCCAGGGGTCAAAGTCAACCTGAATGAACTCACCAGCGGCGCCCGCACCCCGGAAGCTGAACTCAACACGCTGATTCAGCATTTTCTTTCAAACGATATTTCCGCCCAAACGCGCAATTCGATCCTTGAAGGTCTCAATCAAGTCAATACTTCTTCTGCTGATATGGCTGAACCATCCGACCCTGATGAACCACTGATGATGCGTGGCAAAAACAAAGGCGAGAAGCCCTTTGGAAAAGGCCGCGGCAAGGGACAACTGGAACTGGCTTCGCTCGTGAAAAATGGTGGACCACTTTCCGAGACTGCCCAACTGACCGGGTTGATTCTTGGTTCGCCGGAATTTCAACGCAAGTGAGTTGTAGCAAGTAGCGAAGTAGCGAAATAGCGAGCCGGACTTATCGAAAACCCGGAATCCGGAACCCGGAAGGAGAAATTGCCATGATGACACGTCGAAACTTTATTCAAACGGCTGGGCTTGGGGTGGCTGCGATTGGAACATCATCGTTTATGCCCAACATCTTGACTGGATTTTCCAGCTCGGTTTCAGCCGATGCGAAAACCAAACCATCATCGAAAGTGCTGGTGTGCCTCTTCCAGCGTGGCGCAGCAGATGGATTGAATATCGTGGTGCCGTTTACTGAGAGAAGCTACTATGACCTGCGGCCAACGCTTGCGATTCCAGAACCAAAGAGTGGCAACCCCAAAGCGGCAATCAACCTGGATGGCAAATTTGGCTTTCATCCGACATTGGCGCCGTTAAAGCCCTATTTTGACAACGGACAGTTGGCCGTGATTCATGCGGCTGGTTCACCAGACGCGACCCGCTCTCATTTTGACGCCCAGGACTATATGGAATCAGGAACTCCGGGGCGAAAAAGCACCACCGATGGCTGGTTAAACCGCTATCTGGCGGCATCGGTTGAACCGGGAGACACGCCGTTTCGAGGTGTTGCCCTGACCCAATTGACGCCACGTTCGATGCAGGGATCTGCCGATGTCGTGGCAATGGCCAACATTGGAAGCTTTAACCTGCGCGCCGGGAGCAATTCGTCCGTCAAGTCCAGCTTTGAGGAAATGTATGCTCAGTCAGCCACTGATGCCTTGCGAGGAACCGGGCACGACACATTTGATGCCGTAAATTTCTTGCGCAAAGCCAATCCCGAACAATTCAAAGTCGAAAATGGAGCGGACTATCCACGGGGGCCGTTGGGCAATAGCCTGCGCCAGATTGCCCAGCTCATCAAAGCTGGTGTTGGTCTTGAAGTCGCATTTGCTGAAATGGGCGGTTGGGATACCCACAACAACCAGGGAGACCCCGGCAATGGTCAAGGCGTCGGTCAGTTATCACGGCTTCTGCGTGAATTTGGAGGCTCACTGGCAGCATTTGCTCAGGACCTTGGTCCCCGAATGCAGGACGTGGTGGTTCTGACCATGACCGAATTTGGCCGCACGGCACGCCAAAATGGCACGGGTGGGACCGATCACGGACATGCTTCGTGTATGTTTGTGCTGGGTGGTCCAGTCAAAGGTGGCAAGGTCTATGGGCAGTGGCCTGGTTTGGGTACCAATGACTTATATGAAGGCCGCGATCTGGCCGTGACGACTGATTTCCGCGATGTGGTTGCCGAAGTTCTCACGCGTCACATGGGCGCGCGCAACCTTCGGTCAGTGCTGCCGGGATACACGGTGAATGAAAAGAATTTCAGAGGGATTCTCAAGGCTTAATGCCCGAATTACACTAAACAATCTGAATCTAAAGGAGTTTCCTTTATGCAAAATGCAAAAACAACTCGTCGTTCAGTTTTAAAAACCCTGGCTGCACTTCCACTTGGTGGGGCTGTGTTGAGTTTGTTTGGTGAAACTGCCAATGCTGCTATTGTTGACCAACCGCATATGGACGCTGCGCTTGATGCGCTCCAAACGGCCAAACGCGAACTCGACAAAGCGACCCCGGATAAAGGCGGCCATCGAAACCGTGCCCAGAATCTGGTTGATAAAGCGATTGCCGAAGTCCAGAAGGGTATTCATTATGACCGACGGAATTAGTGAATGTGAGGTGTGGAAAAAGCTCAGGATTCCGTGCTCAGACTGTTCAGGTGTCGGTTTTTGGTTTTGCACCGCGAAGCGTTGCAGTTCGGATAGCCGGTCGGTTGGCCGCTTTGGGCCTACCACCGGACCCAAAGGCCGCCCTTTGGTTTCTCCCCGCTTCGCCCGCGCCCCACGGGGGCGCGGGCAAGCAGCGGGACAGACCCTTATGAGTTGGGCTTCCGAGGAAAGAAAGGACAAAAAGGACAAAAAAGGACAAAAAGGACATTCAGTTGAACCCGTGGGAGATCAGATGCCAGGAGATTTTTTCATCCCTCATCTTTCATCCCTCATCCCTTGTCTTTTTGCCTTTCAGGATACTCAATCCAATGCACACAATGTCTCGTCCCGCTGGAGCACAGTCAAAACCCTACCTGTGAAAGCATCTTTAGACGGGTTTTAGAATCTGGAAGTGAAAGCGGTTAAGGAGATGAGGTTATCTTCGAGACCGCTTTTTCTTTTTTAAGGAGTCAATGGGGGATAGGGTGTGGCCCGTCCGATCCAGGATAATTTGTTTTAATTGTTCAAAATAATCAATTTGGCTATCTATAAGAATTGTTTGCCGGGTTGTTTGGGAAACCAGAATCAGTATTTGGGGTGGCTCCCAAAATGACACCTGATCAAGGTTGTTCCAGGTAATTGAGTATTGGATTCGATCAGAAACAACAGCAGTAATTTTTTCTTGATCAATTTGATATGAACAATAAACCAGTTGGTTTAACCAAAACAAAAAATATCCAGTCAATAAAAAACCAATGATAAGCCCAATAAAAACAATAACTTTAGCACTATTAGATGATAAGTGGGTGTGTATCAATACCCCAAAGAGAAAAACAAATGCCAGGCAGGTAGCAACTCCCCAATTCAGCAACTTTCGAATTGGTTTGGAAAAAACATATTGTTTAAATTCAGTTTTATGACTCTGGGACTGGAATGCCATATAAGAGTCTTTCAGAACCTGATTTCTATTCAGAGTTCAAGCTTTAGCTTGCGAAGTTCGTAGCCTCACCTCTTTTAAGTTTTTGATGAAAATTGAATTGTTCAAAGTGTTCGAAGGAAGACAAGCTAAAGTTTGAACTCTGAACCGCTTATCCTTATTTAGCTGTTTCCTGTAGCAGCCGCTGAAGGGCCAGGGCTTCACGGTCTTGCGGGTTGGCATCAAGCGCCAGTTTGAGGTGGGATTCAGCCCGCTTTCGGTCACCCTGGCCAAGATAAATCCGACCCAGAAGCACGTGGGCGGCTACCAGTTTTGGATTCCAAAACACGGCAGCCCGCAGGGCGTTGATGGCGGCGGGGAAATCGCTTCGGCGTTCATTGACCCGGCCCATCAGCAGGTGGGCATCACTGTTGTCAGGAGCAACTTGGAGCACTTGAGCCAGGACTGTCAGGGCTTCTTCGTCATTGTTTCCAAGGAAGGCGCTTTGGGCTTTGGTCATCCAGGCTTCAACCTGTCGTGACTGGGTGCCGCCGACAAAAGCTGATTGGCGGTTTTGTTCTTTACTGCGCAAATAGCGGAAGAAGGCTTCGCGGTTAAAAGAAAACTTGAGCGTGGCAAGTTGTGGGAGTTTGCCAGTCGTTTCCCATTTGGCAAATTCAGGCAGCGTCTTTTTGGCTTCGTTGAGTGCGGCGGCAGCTTTTTCGGGGTTCCCACTTTTTTCAAAGCTTTTGGCCATCAGGTAAAATGCGGGGCCAAACGCGGGGGCTCGTTGAGTGACCGATTCAAATCGGGAAGCGGCCTCCGGGAATTTTCCATTGAGCCAGAGGGCATAGCCATAGTTGAACTGAACTTCCGAATCCTGGGGGGCGGCTTCAGCCGCCAGTTTGATGAGCCGGAGCCCTTCGGGGAGATTTCCTTTTTTGAGTTGGATCGCTGCCGCGTTGTTATAAGTTTCATAGAGCGGCATCGGGTTGAGCAGTTCGCTGAAACTTTTTTCCGCTCCATCAATTCCACCTGATTGAAACTGACAAACGCCAAGAAAGAACCGGGCTTCAAGGCCACGGGTATCAGTGACTCCGATTTGTTCAAACCACTTGAGCGCGTCGGAATACTGTTTGTCACGATAATAGGCAATCCCCATTTCATAAACGGCCTGGGGGAAGCGTGGTTGACCCTGCTGGGTGCTTTCCTGGATGGCACGCTGGAGCAACTTCAACCGGTCTTCCTTGCTTGAGGTCAACAATGCCTTGACATAAAACTCATAGGCTGTGTACGGAACACTTTTGGAACGCCCGATAAGCTGGTCGCGTGAAAAGGGAAGTGCATTGTTACGCTGATACATCAACTCCCAGGCAAGCCGACCCTGGATGACCTGTAAATCTGAAAGCGGGCCGCTCAAGGTTTGATCACGGCCTAAAAAACGCCCTTCTCGGAGCGATAAAATCTGAGCTGTGACCGTCACGGTGAGATCCTTGTCAGCGCCAGTAATGTTGTAGCTGCCCCGGATGAGGAGGTCCGCCCCCACCGCCTCGCCAAGTTTGATTTCAGTTGCCCGAGTCAAAATGGCGGTATTGGGAATGCGGAGCTTTTCAAACGCCAGGTTGCGTTCGTCGAGTTCAACTGGAATGAGTCCTGGCGAATCCAGCAGATCAGCCATCGAGACGGTAAAGCTTTCGCGAATCCAGTTAAATTCCTGACGGTTGCTTGTGTTTTCAAACGGCAGGGTCAATACAATATCGGTTGCATAGGCCGGCAAACTAAAAACAAACAGCAACCCGAGGGCGCAAAGCCACGTTTTCCATCGAAAGTACATCGGTTGAGACATAATTTTACAGTTCCTCTCATTCGTTCCAATCCTACACCAGTCACAAGAAAAGATCTCTACACGTTGGTTGTGACCTCAGGTTGCAGCTTTTTGAAACAAAAGCACCCTGAACCGGGCTGCACTCCCAACTTTTCGTGCCGCTCAAAGACTGACACAACCTCCAGATCAGAATAAGAAGAGGGAAGAATGAAAAATACATTGTGGAGACTTCGGTTTAGATTTTTTGGAGTTTTGATTGGGTTGATGGCATCAGTCCCACTTTCAGCCCAGCATATTCCAGTTGCTCCGGTCCGGGAAGGCGTTGCATCGGTGCCCGCCGTCTCACTCCTCCCGGCAGAATTAGACGCTGAGTCATTTCAAGGCGGTGATTCCACCTGGGCTGAGGTTCAAAAAACGCCAGCAACACAGAACTCTTCCGTTTCAAAATTAACTCAGGTGGCATCTGATCAGACTGATCCGTTTGTGATTCCCATTTCACCACCAAAAGCGGATCTGGTTCTTCCAAAAGGGTTTCAGTGGGGAGAAGCTGTCAAGCAATCTTTCTTTTTCCTGGCCATTCAGCATAGCTTTCGGTTTGCTACCGAAGCCGGAACCCGGTCTGAAATTGGCGGACCGTTTTTTGGAGATTATTTCCGTGCCGTACGCAGTCTCAAAGGCTGGGATGATGGTGATCCATTTATTGTGAATTATGTCGGACACACCATGATGGGCACGGTGAGTGGATTTATTCAAATTCACAATGACCTGAATGGTATCAATCAAGAAATCGGGTGGAATAAACCGTACTGGAAGAGTCGCTTGAAGGCGCTTGGGTGGTCGGCGGCGTTTAGCACGCAATTTGAAATTGGCCCGTTGAGTGAAGCTTCGCTGGGGAATGTTGGCATCCGTCAGACCAAAACTGGTAAGTCTCCCATGGCTTATGTTGATATTGTCCTGACCCCAGTCCTTGGGGCGGCGTTTCTGGTTACCGAAGACGCCGTTGACCGGTATTTGATTCGCCGAATTGAAGATAAAACGAACAATCGCTTTGTTCGCATCCTGGCCCGAAGCTTTCTCAACCCCAGCCGCAGTTTTGCCAATATTTTGCGTGGAAAGTGGATGTGGTATCGCGACAAACGACCTCTTTAGCTATCCGGTCGTTGGTTCACGGTCTGGCCCACAAAGCCTTTCACCTCAGGCAGAAATTGCCTGAAGTCGGCTTCAAACCCTTCATATGCCTGCTCTAACTCTTCAATGGCGGCGTGAAGCGGGTTTTCACGTTTGATCCGGCGTGACATCCGTTTCATCACGCTATCAATTCCTGAAGTTTCCCGATATGAGGAAAACCAGTCTTCAGATGTCAGCCGGGGAAGCACAAACCTCATTGTTTCAGGGAGTTCCGGTTCCCGCTCGCGCAAGACACCATAGATCCGCTGGGCAAAATCAGCGAGTGGTTCCGGATGAAATTCCAGCCAGTGTTTGGCCAGAAAATGGTCATAAAACACATCAACCATAATCCCGCCATACCGACGACGTTCCTGACTGATGCGGGCTACACTCTGGCGAAAGACGTCGTGATGGTCGGTGAAGTGATCAACTTTGCGATGGAGTTCGATCCCGCGCCGGGTGTCTCCGGTATAGTCATTGACCGCCGCCCCTTTGACAAAATCTCCGAGCAGGCTGCCCACCAGAAAATCAGGTGTGTCAGGTGAAAGATAGAGATGACCGAGGTAGTTCATAGAGGGTGAAGAATGAAGAATTGAGAATGAAGAAAATACTGGTGCT
>CAZXCE010000050.1:0-23916 GCA_964639175.1 uncultured Clostridia bacterium | reverse complement strand
AACCAGATGCGTTCCAAATGATGTATTGCGAAACACATCCGTACCATCAATGCCGTCAAGCACATCGGTGCGGGTAAATCCGAAGCTGTAGCCAAACCGCTCTCGTACTCCGCCAGCCAGAGTAAATCGTTCCCGCAACTGACCAGGCGTTCCACCTTCAAAGCTGACATTGCCGTGTGGTGTGCCATTTCCAACCCGCGACACAAGATTGACCACCCCACCCGTTGCCGCGGTGCCATAGAGCGGCGCCGATGAGCCACGCACCACTTCCACCCGATCCAGGTTGTTGGCCATCAGGTCTTCGAGAAAACCGCTGAAATCTCCGCGAAATCCTGACGCATCCCGCAGCCGCAAGCCGTCAATCAGGATCGATGTATCGGCATCGCGCAACCCACGAAACCGAACCGTGGTAAACGAGCCGGGGCCGGCCAGTTGCTGGACCCGCACACCCGGTGTGGCCCGCAGGATTTCCGGCACAAACGTTTCGTTTCGCTGATCAATCTCGATCTGATCAACCACGGTCAACGCCCTGGATTGTTCGGTCACCGTTTGGGGGACGCCGGCTGCCGTGACGACAATTTCTGAATGCACACCCGCTACATTCAGCGAGAAATCCAGGTTGTGGATCCCAGCGGGGTCAATCCGAATTCCTTTGCCTGCGGTGGAAACAAATCCTTCGGCTTCAACCACCAGCAGATATTCACCCGGTGCCAATTGGGCAAACACGTAACTTCCACTTTGATCGCTTTTCCCGGCTAGTTGTATCCGGTTATCTCGTGAAAACAACCTGATGGACGCCCCAGCAATTGCGGCTGAACTGGCATCCACAATTTTCCCACGTAATGTTCCAGCCTCTCTGGACTGTGCCCAAACCGAGGTCACAGCCACCACAGTAAAAATCACGGCAGAGATAAGTTTTGAAAAAAACACGCGGTCCTCGCTCTCACAAACAGTGCAAAAATTTGGCCGGTACCCAGTTCCAGGGCGGAATCCTTTTGAATCGTGCCTCAGGCCCGCCATCAATCGGTAACAACCAGGGCGCAATGCTGGACTTACCGTCTGGGTTACAGCACTGATTTTTCAATGAATGGTTGTTTCAGCCAGTGTGAGTCGAAGAAAGTGGAAGTCGAACTGAAGGTTAGGCGTTGAAATTCTGGCGTGCGGTGACCTTTCACCACTTTGGCATACCGGCAACTGATTGAGGATGAACCGAATTCGGACTGGCAAGAGGTAGTCGCTCTCAGAAAACAGGTATCTCAGAAGCTATTGGGTGAATACTGTTTTTATAGATTTTTTATAGTTTTACAGTAAAAATTCTTGACATTGATAATTTTTTCCAGGTATACAGGCATTTCTTCTTCTCACCCTGGCCCCCTTGTGGTGAATCTGACTCTTATCAAACTGGACCTGTATGCCAAAAAAAATGCTCTGTGGGCTGCTTGCCCTGTTTCTTTGTTGCTTTCTGACCAGAGCCATATCGGCTCAACCCGACGCCCAATCTGTGACCGGAAAAGTCACTGACCAGAGTGGCGGGGCCATCGTCACCGCGCTGGTGACCCTGTTGGATTCCCAAACCGGGAAAGCACGAACCACCACCACTGATGTCAATGGGGAGTTCACCTTTGGCAATGTCGTAGGTGGAACCTACCGGCTGTCGGTGGAGAAACCGGGATTTGTTTCTCTGTCACAGGACGTTGTCCCTGGCGAACCCCTCACCCGTCTCGTGTTACAGGTTTCAGGCGTCAGCGATGTGGTTGAGGTGTCTGCCGAGAGTTATCTGGTCACCGATGCGACCACGGCGGCCAAAATCAACGCTCCCTTGCGTGACATTCCACAATCAGTCCAGGTCATCAATCAGAATTTGTTGCGTGACCGGGCGACATTCAACTTTGCCGAAGCCGTCACCCAGAATGTCTCGGGTGTTACGCGCCACACGACCGATTTGACGGGTTCAGGCGCAGGCGATTTTCTGAGATTGCGTGGCTTTTCAGGCAGTTACAACAATAGCTACCTGCGTGACGGACTCAAGTTTGTCAATTACGGCGCCACCGAAATCGCCGACGTTGAACGCATCGAAGTGCTGAAAGGAACCTCCAGTGTGCTCTATGGGCGAGCCGAGCCGGGCGGTGTCATCAATTTTCTCACCAAAGAGCCACTCAGCCAGCGCAGCCTGTCAGTTGAATTAACCGGTGGCAATTTTGATTTCTTTCGAGGGCATCTGGACACCACGGGTACAGTCTTTGGGTCAGACAAGTTTTTCTATCGGTTCAACGGGATCTATCAATATGAAGGGAATTTCCGGGATGTTGCGGGCGGGAAACGCGTGTTTCTGGCGCCGACGTTTTTCTGGAAACCGGTTGAGAAGCTCCAGTTGAAATTCGGTGGCAATTATTTACGCGAAGTCCGGGGCGCTGATGTGGGACTGGTGGCCGTCAACGGGCGTCCGGCAGATGTTGATATTGAGCGTAACTACGGCGAGCCTTTCAATCGAGCCTATCAACAAAACCGCAATGGCAATGTGCGCGGGCGATATGACTTTAACGGCAAATGGTCAGTGCAGTCGGCCTACCAGACCCAGTTTCTTGATTACAGCCTGTTTGCCGCATTCCCGGCATTTTTCGGCGGTCCAGCGGTGGCGCCAGACGGCAAAACGATCATTCGTGATTTTGCCTCGACTGACTACACCGAGCGCTGGCATTACGTGGACACCACCGTAACCGGGAGTTTTTTAACCGGCAAAGTCCGGCACAACCTGGTCGGAGGCTTTGAATTCGGCGTCCAGCGGGGCATCTATCATCACGATTTTTATCTGGGGTATTTCCTCGGGCCCGCCGCCTTTCCATCAACCGATGTGTTTCAGCCGACGGCGCCGTTGAGCTATGAATTTGTCCAAAATTTTATTCGTTCGACTCAGGCATTTGTGTTTCCAAGCTATTACCGGTTGCGAATCAAGGCGGCTGGCGGATACGTCCAGGATTTGATGACCCTGACCCGACAGCTCAAACTTTTGGTGGGTGCCCGCTTTGACCGGTATCAACAGCGGTATCTGGATGAGCCAACCAATGCACTCCAAAACACGACGGATAAACGCGTAAGTCCACGTGTCGGTCTCGTCTATCAGCCCGTTGAGTTGATTTCGCTCTATGCCTCATATGGCAGTTCGTTTAGCCCGCAATTTCCCGGTCAGTTGACGGTTGACAATCGGGCGCTCAAGCCATCAGTCGGCGAGCAGTACGAAGCCGGGGTCCGACTCAATGCCTGGCAGGGCAAGCTCCAGGCCACCCTGGCGCTCTATAACCTGACCTTCCGGGATTTGCTGGTCGCTGACCCAAGAAATCCTGGGTTTTCGATTCAAACCGGAGAACAACGCAGTCGTGGGCTTGAACTTGATGTAACGGCCAATCCCTGGCGCGGCTTCAATCTCACTGGAAACTATGCCGCCACCCAGGCCAGCGTCACCGAAGACACCGATGCCCAGCTTGTTGGCCGATTTTTACCAAACACCGCCCGGCACAGCGGCAATCTGTGGGCAACATACCGGTTTGACGAAACCAGCCGGTTCAATGGGTTCGGGTTTGGGTTTGGCGTCCAGGCGGTCGGGAAACGATTTACCAATCTGGCGAATGACACCATTTTGCCTGCGTTTGGCCGGGCCGATGCGACGGCATTCTATGAACGCGATGCGAGCGAAAAGACCCGCATCAGGTTTGCCATTAACTTTCAGAATCTGACCAACCACCGGTACTCCGCCTCCGCCACGCCGTTTGCCAGCTTTATCTTCCCAGGCGCGCCGTTCACCGTCCTGGGGTCAGTCAAAATCACCCGCCGATAGGACCATTCAGGGGTCAGGATTCAGGATTTAGGGGTGAGGGGAAATACAATTCTTTCAATGATTTAGCTTTTCAGTAGCCTGACCTGGAATCATTTCAAGGTCGCATACACTATTTTACGGTACGGCAGAAAAGAGGAATTTCAATGAAGCGCCGAGCTTTTACCAAACTGACAACGGCAGCCGCACTGGCTGCCCTGGTGCCGATGGAAACCAGAGCCGAAACACAAGAGGCAAAGCCATCTGCAACTGAAAAGGTTGAGCAGGACCACCTTGAGCAAATGAAAAAATATGAGCAACTGGTCGCCGGACCGAAGCTCACGATTGCCATGCTCGTCTATCCGGGGATGTTTTTGCAGGATCTGGTCGGGCCATTGACGATGTTTGAATCGCTGCTCAACCGCGACATCCATCTGGTTTGGAAAACCAAAGATCTGGTCGGAAATGGAAGCCCGGCGTTTCCGGCTCTGATTCCAGTCACGCCGACCACCACGTTCAAAGACTGCCCGGCGGCACTGGATGTGTTGTTTGTGCCCGGCGGAGCACTGGGCACGCTGAACATGATGGAAGATCCGGAAGTCCTGGCATTTCTGGCTGAAAAAGGAAAAACGGCCAAATTTGTGACCAGTGTCTGTACCGGCTCATTGATTCTGGGGGCGGCTGGATTGCTCAAGGGGTATCGGGCGACTTCATACTGGATGACCCGCGATGTCTTAAAAGTCTTTGGAGCGATTCCGACTGAAAGCCGCGTTGTGGTTGACCGCAATCGAATTACCGGTGGTGGAGTGACAGCCGGGCTTGATTTTGGCCTGACGCTGGCAGCCAAACTCCGCAACCGAACCTATGCCGAAGCGGTGCAGCTTTATCTCGAATATGACCCACAACCGCCGTTCCAGGCCGGCTCGCCAAAAACCGCCAACCCCGAAGCCAAACGATTTGTCACCGATATGCTGTCACCCTTTGCGGTGGCGGCACACGAAGCAGCGCTCCGGGCACAAAAGCAGCTTGGATAAGACCGACTTGAATTGATGCCTCCCTGATTTGTAGACAGGTAACCAATTGAAGAAATTGTATTTACCTGAAATTTAACTGGTCTTGCAGTCAGAAATTTCCATGAAGCAACTCTCACTGATCTCGATACTGTTGATTCTCTTGTCAAATGGGGCAACGCTTTTTGCCCAGGACAGCCCGACACTTACCGGAACGGTAACGGACCCCAATGGAGCTGTTGTCGCACAGGCCAGTGTGGTGGCCAAAAACCTGAGGGATTCTGTGGCATACCGGACGACCTCTGATTCCCAGGGGCGGTATGAGTTTTCGAAGCTGGCGGCTGGTCGGTATCTGATTGCAATCTCAGCGGATACGTTTCGAACTGCGACCAGAGAGATTGATGTGAAAGGGGAAACCGAGGCAACCCTTGATTTCCAACTTGAAGTTGCCGGCATTGCTGAATCAGTGGTCACCAGAGCCGAGTCCTATCTGGTACCGGTCGTGACCACGGCTGCCAAAGTAGACTCTCAGATTCTTGAAACTCCGATTGCCGTGCAGTCGGTGAACCGGGCGGTGCTCGACGACCAGCAGGTAGTGAGAATTGACCGGGCGCTGGAAAATGTCAGCGGCGTGTACCAGGAAAATGGGCAAGGTGTTGAGAATTTCTTCAACCTGCGGGGATTTCGGGCCGACGATATTTACCGCAATGGAGTCAAGGCCCGCGCTGGTCGGAATATTCAGGGTCCTCGCGAAACGGTCAACCTTGAAAGTATCGAGGTCTTGAAAGGGCCGGCTTCGATTCTCTATGGGCGGCTTCAACCTGGAGGATTGATCAATGTTGTTCCAAAGCAACCGCTGGCTGAACATCGGTATATGTTTCAGCAACAGTTTGGTGCTAATGCCTTTTTCCGAACAACCTTTGATGCCACCGGCAGTCTCACCAAAACCGATAAACTGCTGTACCGTGTGAACTTATCCTGGGAAAAAGCTGACTCGTTTCGAGAATTCACTGAAAATGACCGCTTTTTTATCAGCCCGGTGCTGCTCTGGAATCTCACGGCCAGAACTCAACTCAAATTTGATCTCGAATACCTCAACAGCACTGATCTGCTTGATTACGGGAATCCAGCGTTGGGAACGCGTCCGATTGATCTGCCCCGGCAGCGCAATCTGGGTGAACCGGGTTCAAATCTTGATACCAAAGAAACGCGGTTCGCCGCCCAGTTTTCACATCTGTTCAATGAAAACTGGACCATCAGGTCAAGATTTGACACCGATTACCTGGATTTATTTATCCCGCCTCAGGCCAGCCTGGCAGGATTGGATGCAAGCACCTGTCAGTCAGCCAGTTGTCTGATGTTGCGGAACCTGGTTGGATCAAACGGGGATGGACGAAGCTTTTTTACGACCAATGATCTGACTGGGCGATTCTCAACCGGCTCAATCAAGCACACGGTTCTCGCTGGTGGGGATTACTGGCGTGACCGGAATTACAACCGGTTTCAGTTCAATTTCTTTTTCCCCTCAATTGACGTGTTCAATCCGGTTCACACTCCGGTTGACCCTGCGGCCCTCAATACTCCTGACTTCGATGCCACGACCCGGATCATTGAGAACTGGTACGGTCTCTATGTGCAGGACCAACTCACCCTCCCAAAAAACTTTCACCTTCTGGCTGGGTTTCGATATGACAACGCGGGGCTGGATCGTGAGGATATTTCGGTCTTTGGGACTGACAGCTTTACTGAAAAGCAAAAATTGGATCAGAACGGGTTTTCATCCCGCGTTGGGCTGCTTTGGAGGCCGATTTCACAGGTGAGCCTGTATGGCAATTATGTGGAAAGCTTCGGTACTTCAAACGGCAGAAACGCTGATGGGAAGCTTCTTCCACCACAAACGGCTCAACAGTGGGAATTTGGTGTCAAGACAGAACTTTTGAACCGTCGTCTGGTCGGAACGGTGGCCTGGTTTGATATTACCAAACAAAACCTGACCGTACCGGATCCGGATCCACTCCGTGCTGGGGCTGGGTTCAGAGTGGCGGTTGGGGAAGCTCGCAATCGAGGCTTGGAACTCGATGTAACTGGCGATGTCCTGGCTGGTTGGAAAGTAATTGCTGCCTACGCCTTCATTGACTCAGAGATTACCAGGGATTCACGGTTTTCCGATGGGGTTTACACTCCGGGGAACACGGGCAATCGCTTCTATGGAGTCCCCCGCCATGGTGGAAGCCTCTGGACAACCTATCAAATTCAGAACGGTCAGTGGAAAGGTACAAAGTTTGGCGGCGGGATTGTCGCTCGCGGTGTGCGAGAAGGCGACAATGCCAACAGTTTTCAGCTCCCTGCCTATGCCGTGGTGAATCTTACCACTGGATATGACTGGAAACTGACTGAATCCCACGTGCTGACGTTGCAGTTGAATGTTGAGAACCTGTTTGACAAGGAATATTTCACCACCGCAGGTATTCGCGAGGCGGGAATCGGTTTTGGCCTGCCGCGGACGTTGATTGGCTCGATTCGCCTGCAGTGGTAGCCGATTGTCAACCCCTGATGAAAACAGAATTTTTGGTTTGGAAAGGAAAGAGACTGTGCGCTCATCAGCTTTGAAGTTCCTATCGAATTCCCTCCGCCGGATGGTCATCCTTGGTTTTTTATTCGCTGGTCTGTGGTGTCATTTCCCCGTTGCTTCAGGATCTTGCTTGACCAATCTGCCTGCCGTGAGGCAATCGGCCAAACCAGAAAAAATACTCCGAAAAAAAGTCGCGATCCTGGTTTTTCAAGGTGTTGAGTTACTTGACTTTGCTGGTCCAGGTGAAGTTTTTGCTTCCTGTCGTGATTCGGAAGGAAATCAGTTGTTTGATGTGTACACCGTTGGGATCAACAAACAGCCAGTGGAAAGCCTTCAGTTTGTCACGCTCACGCCAAAGTATGACCCGACAGATGCCCCGGCGCCTGACATTTTGGTGATACCAGGTGGCAACGTACTGTCTCTGATGGACGACCCGCGGATGAATCAATGGATCACCCAACAGGCCAAAATGAAATGCCTGCTTTTCTCGGTGTGCAATGGGGCTTCGGTTTTGGCCGGGTTGGGGTTCCTGGATGGACTCAAGGTCACGACCCATCACGGGAATATGGAAATCTTGAATTTACTTGCCCCGAAGGCCATTTGCCTTCGTGACCGGCGATTTGTGGATAACGGCGCCGTGATAACCGCGGCTGGAGTCTCGGCTGGAATTGACGGCGCCTTGTATCTCGTCGCACGACTGAAGGGAATTGAAGTCGCACGCCGGTCAGCCACTTATATGGAATTTGACTACTGGTCCGGATTTGAACCCCAGGGCAGTGATCGGCTGAAAACCGATACCGATGGAGTCATTTCCCAGCCAGGGCGAATTCATCAGGACCGACAATGGGCGGTGATGGTTCTCTTGAAAAAAATTCAGGAGGATGGGGTCGAAGCGGCACTTATTCAATATCCAAAGTTACTCGAAGCCGCGACCGGGCACGACCGGGAAATGATTGAAGAAGCAGGGTTGGATGAAACTGCCTGGTGGGTATTCAAAAATGGCCGAGATCCGGAAGTTGGATTATCCATTCTGCGCTTTGTTGCGGGTGCCTACCCCCAATCCTCGCGTGCGCAAGAACGGCTTGGCCAGGCGTATTTTGAGGCTGGCCAGCAAGTTGAAGCTCGAAAATGTTTTCTCCGGTGCCTGGAACTCGACCCCAAAAACGCAGCCGCCCGGAAAATGCTTGACCAGCTCCAATCAGGGACAAAGCCGTAATCGAAAAACGTCAGAGGAAGATCAATCGCACCACCTCCTGGAATACCATCAACCTGAATGAAAAATCCCATGAAACACTTTTCCCTTATCGCTCTTGTGTTGACAGTTTGGTTGAACGTAACCCCGTTGTTTGCTCAGAGCCGTCTGGAACTGACCGGAACCGTGACTGACCCCAATGGTGCCGTTGTCGCACAGGCGAGCATCGTGGCGAAAAAGCTGAACGACCCGGCAACCTATCGAACCACCTCTGACGCGCAAGGCCGATATGCCTTTTCCAGGCTTTCGGCTGGTTCGTACCTGATCGAAGTCACCACTGAAAAACTTCAGTCAGCCGCCAAAGAGGTGAAACTGGAGGCCGGGACATCGGCAACGGTTGATTTCCAATTACCGGTTCTGCCGGTCACTGATGCTGTGATCATCAGCGCCCGAACTGAAATCGAGCGGGTTCCAGGTGGCGTGGCCCTGATTTCACAAAACGAGATCAACCAAACTGCCGCCAATACCTTGAAGGATATTTTCAACTTCACACCTGGTGTTCTGGCACAGCCACGGTTTGGTTCAGATGAAGCGCAGTTTTCTATTCGCGGTTCAGGTTTGCGCAACAATTTTCACCTGCGTGGGGTGAATATTCTGATTGATGGGGTTCCCTACCAGGAACCGGATGGATTTTCTGATTTTGAATCGCTCGATTTGCTTTCAATGCACCGCGTCGAAGTTTGGAAAGGCGCTAATGCACTCCGATATGGCGGCAATTCGATGGGTGGCGCCGTCAATCTGGTGACGGAATCTGGTGAAACCGCCTCACCGTTTCAACTTCGGTTGCTGGGTGGGTCATTTGGTCTGTTCAAAGGCCATCTCTCGACTGGCGGTGTGAAAAAGCAACTCAGCTATTATCTGAGTTTTTCGGATACGGAATTTGATGGCTTCCGCGAACACAGCGAGCAAAGCCGCAAACGACTCTATGGCAATCTTGGCTGGAAACTGAATGAAAAGACGGATTTTCGTTTCGGGGTCATTTACGCGAACAATTCGGAAAAACTCCCCGGCTCGTTGACCCGCGAAGAATTTCTCTCGACACCGCAAAAGGCAAACCCGAACAATGTCACCCAGGATTGGGGCCGTTTTTACAACTACGTGCGGGCAAATGCTGGACTCAGTCACCAACTAACCGACAATCAGGAAATTGGATTTACCGTTTTTGGTCAGTATCGCAGCATGGATCACCCGATTTTTGAAGTGTTTGACCAGGATTCACGCAATTTCGGCGGTGAATTCCACTATCGCCTGAATGGCAAACTGGGTGAATGGCGCAATCGGCTGGTGGTTGGATTTGTCCCCCAGTTTGGAAATATCGAAGAACGCCACTATCAGAATATCAATGGGCGGCGTGGAAACCAGACCACCTTTTTTGGTACCCAGGCCCGCAACTGGGGGTTGTATTTTGAAAATCAACTGGATCTCAGTTCGTCATTTACCTTTGTGGCCGGAGGCCGGGCTGACTGGGCCGAGCGCGAATTTGACGACCGGTTTCTGGCGGACGGTGATCGCTCGGACAAGCGCACCTATCAGGCATTTTCACCCAAAATCGGGTTTGTCTGGCGTCCATTTGAGGAAACCCAGTTTTTCGGCAATGTCAGTCGTTCCTATGAACCACCGCTGTTGCTGGAGTTAACCAGTTTTGGTGCCCCTGGTTTTCTTGACCTCAAAGCCCAAAATACGTGGCAGTTTGAATTTGGAACCCGAGGTCAGTGGGCACCGCGGGCAAGTTGGGAAGTTACCTTTTTCAACGCTGAAATTGACAACGAGATTATCAACCTGAATGTGCAACCCTTTCCAGGTGCGCCATTTACAATCCCAACCTACCGCAATGCGAAAAATACGCGTCACCTTGGGTTGGAAGCTGGACTCTCAGTTGTGCTCAAGCAAAACCTGTTGAGTCACCAGGACCGCCTGACATTCCGAACTGCCTACACGCTGTCGCGATTCCAGTTTGTTGATGATGCCGTGTATGGTGACAACGACCTTCCGGGGGCGCCACGACATTTGCTGCGAAGTGAAGTGCGTTATGACCATCCAAAGGGTTTTTGGATGGCGCCGAACATTGACTGGTCGCCGGCAACCTATTTTGTCAACAGCCCCAATACCGAAAAGAATGACAAGTACGCGGTGTTAAACCTCAAGGCCGGATACGATTGGAAGCAGTTTGGCTTTTACGTTGAGGGCATCAACCTGACCAATCGGATTTATTCAGCCTCAGTTCAGGTTGATGCTGGTGACGGTCGCTTTTTCGAACCGTCAAATTCACGATCAATCGTGGGTGGTTTTTCGGTGCGGTTCTGATGAATCAGGATTGAAATTGGAAAATGTTCGCACGCGAACAATCCAGGCAAGCTCTTTGAAATAAGATAATTAGAAGCAAAAATAAATTTTTCTCTGACCAGTTTTCTCTGCCAGATCAGGAAAAAGAAAGGGCAGTTTTTCGAACCGTCAAATTCACGATCAATCGTGGGTGGTTTTTCGGTGTGGTTCTGATGAATCAGGATCGGAATTAGAAAATGTTCGCGTGCGAACAATCCAGGCAAGCTCTTTGAAATAAGATAATTAGAAGCAAAAATAAATTTCTCTCTGACCAGTTCTCTCTGCCAGATCAGGAAAAAGAAAGGGCAGTCCCGCTTTTAACTGTGACACAATGCCAGTTTGTTCGCTGGTTGAATCAATCACTGCCTGCCCAGTATCGGACCGAGAGGATTCGTATGCACCTGACAACTTCGTTTTGGGTTGATGAAGCCAAATTGATCCAGGAGCCTTTTGCGGACGAAACAGTTTTGATCAATTTGGAAACCGGCCAGTACTACAGTTTGAATGCGTCCGGCACTGACATCTGGCGACTGGTGAAAAAACAGGCATCAGTGGCAGCCATTTTCGAAGGCATGACGACTCGCTATGTTGCCACTCCTGAAGTTGATATCGAAGCGGCCATTGTGTCGTTTCTGGAACTCCTGATGGAAGAAAACCTGATCGAAATTTCAGCGATAGAGATTTCCATCGGATTTATCCAGGGCGTCACCCCCCGGCCAGTCACGGTTGAGCAACTCCCGTTTGTTACTCCGACGCTCACGCGACACGCCAACCGACCTGATGGATGGCTGACCGGAATGAAGAATGAAGAATGAAGAATGGAGAATGTACCTGGTGCTTGGTGCCTGGTGCTTGGTTTCGAAAACCCGGAACCCGGAACCCGGAACCCGGAACCCGGAACCCGGAACCCGGAACCCGGAACCCTAGTTCCGCAAGGTCACCGTTTCCGGCAGGGCTGAAACCGTCAGCACCAGTCGCTTTCGGGTCGCATCAAATACAACGGCTGAGGTCTCTTTTCCATTCACCAACACTGCTTTCGGCGGCTGTTCAAGTCCAATCAGTTCAATCTTTTGAATTGCTCGACCCGCAAACTTACCCTGACTTTGGAATTTGAGTTCTGTCGCGGTTCCGACGGTTTTCACCAGCCGAAATTCCCCCTGCCGATACCCGTATCCTTCGCCAGCATCTTCAAAAAATTCACCTTGCTGATTGTTTCCAGCCGCAATCGTCAAAAACAACGGCTGTTTGGCCATTTCGCCTGTGTTTTGGACAACCGGCTGGGCTGGCACCACCGCGCCTGTCCGAACATAGAGCGGCAACCGGTCAATCGGAGCATCAACTTCAACCGAAGCCCCGCCAGCAAAGCGGGCTCCTGTCCACCAGTCAACCCAGGTATCGCCCGCCGGAAAATACACCCGGCGTTTGGTCGCCCCCTGTTTCACCACCGGCGCCACCAGCAGGTCTGGCCCAATCAGATACTGGTCGTCCACCAGGTAGGTCCCAAGGTCACGTGGATACTGAAACCAGAGCGGACGCATCACCGGCTGGCCGGTTTGTTCGTGGGTGTGAAACAGAGAGTAGAGATAAGGCAACAGTTGATAGCGGAGTTCGATTGCCTGCCGGTTGATTTTTTCAAATTCCGGTCCAAAGGCCCAGGGTTCCTGATCATTGGAACCAGCTTCGGTGTGTGAGCGATACATTGGCGTCAAGGCGGCAGCCTGCATCCAGCGGGTGTTGAGTTCGGCTGACGGATTCCCGGAAAAACCACCCACATCGGCGCCGACCAGTGACACTCCGGAAATACTTAAATTCGTCAACATCGGAATGGACAACGCCAGATGATCCCAACTGGCCACATTATCGCCGGTCCAGATGGCCGAATAACGCTGGATGCCGGCATACCCGGCGCGGGTGAGGACAAATGGACGTTCGGTGGGCCGCAGGTTGCGCAGGCCCTCAAAAGTGGCACGGGCCATTTGCATGCCATAGACGTTATGGTAGCGGGCATGGTCGCCGGGATGACCGTCTCCGGCATGGCGATTGGTCAACGGAAAAGTTTTCAATGGATGATTGAGCGTGTTTGGCTCCTTGAGGTCCCACGGAATGAAGGTTGCCGGCTCGTTCATATCATTCCAAAAGCCACTGATTCCGTCGTCCAGGTTTCCAGCATATTGCGACCCAAACCAGGCTCGTGCTTTGGGGTCGGTAAAATCTGGAAACGCACAGGTGCCGGGCCAGACCGTCGCCTGAAACTCTTTGCCATCAGCCGTTTTCACAAAGTGATTTCCCGCCTGACCGCTCTGGTAAACGCCATATTTCTCATCAACTTTGATGCCTGGATCAATAATGACCACGGTCCGAAACCCATCCTGACGCAGGTCGGCAATCAGTTTTTTCGGGTCCGGAAACCGTTTTTTGTCCCAGGTAAACACCCGAAAGCCGTCCATGTAATCAATATCCAGGTAAATCGTATCGGCTGGAATTTTTCGACGGCGGAAATTGTCGGCAATTTCACGGACGCGGGCTTCAGGAAAATATGACCAGCGCGATTGTTGAAACCCAAGCGCCCAGAGCGGCGGCAGTGAGCCATGACCAGTCATGGCGGCATAGGCCGTCACGATTTTTTCAGGGGAACGGGTTGCTCCGCCGGTAAACACATAATAATTCAGGGTTCCACCGGCCACCCCAAACGTGTATCGGTTTGGGGTGGTCTTGCCCATGTCAAAAAAGCTGCGGTAGGTATTGTCTACAAACACACCATAGGCCCGGGCGTCTGACAGCGCGATAAAAAAAGGAATTGTTTGGTAAATCGGATCGGTGCCCACCGGATAGCCATAGGTGTCGGTGTTCCACATCACCATAAACTGGTCATGGCGGGACAATGGCAACGCTTTTTCCCCAAATCCATAATACAGCTCGGTTGGCGTGCGGTGTTTGGACGTTTCGATCTCGCCTGTCTGGCCGTCAAAGGCCGTGGGGCGAGCTGGATCATCGGTGACCACAGGTTTTCCAGCCACATCCAGAACCGTCAGGAGAAATCCTTTGCGCTCAATGAGTACAGTGGCGCCGCCGGTGGCGGTCAGTTTAATGGTGGTTCCGGTTTCAGCGACTGTAATGGATGGTGGTGGTTGATCACTGTTGTTGACCGCATAGGACCAGTCGTCTTCGGTGATACCTGGAGGAATTACCCGTACTCGAACCACGTCGGGTGTCACAAAGCGGACTTCGGCTTTCGCCCGACTGGAAAGCTGGCACACAACTCCGTTTTTCTCGCGCAGAAGTGTGGTAACATCGCCCACCGGCTGTACCGCCGCTGCTACCGTCTGGGAAGAGATCACCAAACCAAATACAACGCCAAACACCATTTTTAACCAGGAGACTCCTGGCTCAACCTTGAGTTGTTGAGGCAATACCATAGTCAATTCCTTGTTGTGAAATGTGGGGGAAATTTCAGACAGCGTACCACAAAATCTTTTGATCAGAATGGAAGATCCGGCATGAGAGCAAAATACTTTTTGAACCTGGTTCTGATTTTAGTTGTTGGAATGACAGCATTTCTGAGTCATCCGTCGCAGGTATTAGCCCAATCTCCGACTGGTTCAACCACGACCGGAGCTGCCAGTAAACCAGTTACCGCGAAAAACAACCTCAAGGTATTTGAGGTGGTCTGGTCAACCATCAACAAAGAATATTATGACGATGATTTTAATGGGGTTGACTGGGCCAAATCCCGCGAGCGATTCCAGCCGCGCGCGGCTGCGGCCACCACGGAAAAAGAGCTGTATGAACTCCTGCGCGACATGGTGGCCGAACTCAAAGACAATCATGTTTCGGTCAAATCTCCTGAAGTCGCCCAACTGTTAAAACGGCGGGCTTTCCCCAATATCGGGGCTGAGTTTCGGCGCATTGACCAGCAGGTCCTGGTGACCGAAGTGAAAGTTCCGTCATCGGCTTCGGAGGCCGGTATCCAACCCGGATGGATATTGACGTCGGTCAACGATGTCCCGGTGGAAAAGCTGGATGGTTTTTCAGGTGAAGTGGGCGAGACCTTACGGTTCAAATTTCTGGACCAGACCGACAGCCCACGCGATATCTCGTTGAATGTCAAATATTTGGCGACAACCCCAATCCAAACGGCCCGACTGCTGGAAAAAAACGTGCTCTATGTCCGCTTTGATCGGTTTGAAGAAAACACCGGCAAGTGGTTTCAGGCGGTTCTGGCGCAAAATGAACTGGCGAGCGGGTTGATTGTGGATCTGCGCCGCAACCTGGGTGGGCTGGTTTCGACCGTACGCCAGTGTCTGGAGGTGCTTTCCGTCGAAGATATTGCCGTGGGTGAATTTATTGAGCGTAGCGGAAAAGAAAAGATTTTCCGGATTTCAGGCAAGGGAAAACGGGCCTGGAGCAAGCCGGTGGTCGTGTTAATTGACAAATATAGCGCCAGCGGGTCTGAGATTTTGGCGGCAGCCCTGCAGGAAGCCGGGCGGGGAAAGGTGATTGGTCGGCCAACTGCCGGGGCCGTGCTGGCTTCGATTAAAAAAGATCTTCCGGATGGGGGCGAGTTGCAATACAGTATCCGGGATTTTCTGACCGTACGCAAAGTTCGGTTAGAAGGTCACGGTGTCAAACCGGATGAAGTTATCGAGTTAAGCGTCAACGCAGTGCGTCAAAATAGTGATCAGGATGTGGCCCGAGCGCTGGAAATCCTGGGGCAATGATCGGTTTTCAGTCTGATAATGCAAGGTGTTTTCAGTTTCTCCATTACTTTTTTTCTCGCATTTGCGAAGACCGGCGCCGATCAGAAAACCTGCTTTTTTTCAAAGGGTTACATCAGGTTTGGGGAACTGTCTGGGCTGCAAATTTTATGGTTTTTGACCCTCCAACCCCGCAATTTGTGGCAAAGTCAACACTTTTCAAGTCACCAAAGCTGTGGCACAATGCGCGGCATCCGCAGAAGTTCACTGCCCAATGTCTTCTCTACACTTTCTACAGGTCCCCAAAATTCGTCGGATTATGAATTGTGAACTATGAATCATGAAGAAGCTATTTTGTTGAAAAATAGATAGTTCCTTCACTTTCCATCCTTCATTCCTCATAATTTGTAGTTCGACCAGCTTTTGCCTCCATCACGTAAATTTTTTCGACGGTGAGCCGCTGTGCGGGTTGACTCTGATTGAAAAATTGTATAAAAGCGCCTTCCTTGCTCTGTATTCAAAACACTACGCGCTTTTCTCAGCACCAACTGCTCACGGCGGACATCACGCCAGGAACTGCCAAGGCTAGATATCTTAGTTCCGAGTTTTGCTTCTTGTGTCACTGGTCAGCTTGACACGCTGTCCCTTACCTTGCTGTAAGTGGATGTGCGTCTTGTGAGTTGACTATCGTGCAAATGCAAGCTCGATTGGAATGAGAGGGATTTTATGTCACAGGTCTTTCACCGCAGTATGAACTCGGTGGCAAAGATTAGTATCGTCGGTGGCGCACTGCTGGCGGCCACATTGCTGCTGACACTGGATTTGGCCATTCGCTCTCCGCTGGTTACCAACCAGGAGATCGCTCAACCACAACCCGTGCAATTCAGCCACAAACACCACTACTCCGGGCTTGGCATTCACTGCCTGTACTGCCACACATCGGTGGAAGATTCCTCATTTGCCAATGTGCCACCTACTGCCACCTGTATGAACTGCCACTCCCAGGTCTGGTACACGGCCCCAATTCTGCAACCGGTTCGCACCAGCTTTAAAGAAAATCAGGCGCTGGAATGGAATCGGGTTCACAACCTGGCCGATTTTGCCTATTTCAACCACAGCATTCACGTCAATAAAGGGATTGGATGCGTGTCGTGCCACGGGCGGATTGACCAGATGCAACTGGCCTACAAGGCGCAGCCGATGACGATGGAGTGGTGTATTAGCTGCCATAAAAACCCTGAGCCAAACCTTCGTCCGCGCGACCAGATTTACAACTTTGAGTACAAGCGCACCGACGCCTCTGAAGGTCCGAAGTTGATGAAGGAATACAAGATTCGCAGCGCACGCATGCTGACGAGTTGCTCAACGTGCCACCGATAAGGAATTGTGGGAACCGAAAACACTATGCCTACCAATGAGAAACAGACCCTGTCCTCGATTCGAGAAGAACTGAATTCGAAGCAAGGCCGCCAGTTCTGGAGAAGCATTGAAGAACTCACCGAAAGCGAAGAATTTCTTGAGCTGATCCGCAATCAATATCCCCGTCAGGCGTCACTGTTGGGTGACGCGATTGACCGCCGCCGCTTCCTGCAAATTATGGGCGCGTCGTTTGCGCTGGGCGGGTTGACCGCCTGTAATCCAATCGCCGCTCCGACGGATAAGATTGTGCCGTATGTCCGCGCCCCAGAGGAAATCCTGCCTGGGAAACCGCTCTACTACGCGACATCAATGGTCCTCAGTGGATTTGCATCCGGGATTCTGGTTGAAACCCACATGGGCCGGCCAACCAAAGTTGAAGGCAATCCCGATCACCCGGCGAGTCTGGGCGCGACCAGTGCTTTTGCTCAGGCAGCAGTGCTTGATCTGTATGATCCCGACCGTTCCAAAAACGTCCGCTATTATGGCCAGCCGCGTCCCTTTGATGTCTTTCTCAGAGATGTGCGCGAGTTGCTGGTGGCCAGCAAAGCCAGACAGGGGGCCGGTATCCGCTTCCTGTCTGAAACGGTAACTTCGCCAACGCTCACGGCCCAGTTCAAGACCCTCCTCGAAGCCTATCCGCAAGCCAAATGGTATCAATATGATGCCGTGAACCGCGACAACTACTATGAAGGCACGCGGCTGGCTTTCGGCAGCTATGCGCATCCGGTGTACCACTTTGACAAAGCGGATGTGGTGGTCTCGCTCGACGCCAATTTCCTCGGACAGGGACCGGGCGTGGTGCGGTACACGAAAGATTTCTCACGCCGTCACCGGGTTCGCAAAGACAAGAAAGAGATGTCGCGACTTTACGTCGCTGAGACGATGCCGAGCGTCACCGGGACCGTGGCGGATCACCGGATGGCCGCCAAACCAAGCGAAATCCTGGGGTTGGCCAAACGCATCGCGGCAGGGGTTGGGGTGCCGGTCAAAGACGCTCCGGCGGGCGGGGCAACTGACAAATGGGTCACCGCCCTGATCGAAGACCTCAAGAAAAACAAAGGCAAGAGTGTGGTTCTGGCGGGCGATAACCAGCCCCCAGCCGTGCATGCCCTCGTGCACGCCATCAACCAGTCGCTGGAAAACAACGGCAAAACGGTAACCTTTACCGAGCCGCTGGAAGCCTCGCTGCCAAACCAGCCATCACCGCAAAAGCAGGCCGAATCGCTCAAACAACTGGTCCAGGAACTCGATGGCGGACAGGTTGAATTGCTCATCATCCTTGGTGGCAACCCGGCGTACACGGCACCAGTTGATCTGCAATTTGCCGAGAAGGTGAAAAAAGCCAAAACGGCAGTGCACCTGAGTTCGCACTATGACGAGACGTCAGTCAACTGTCACTGGCACATTCCGCAAAGCCATTTCCTGGAAACCTGGACCGACGCCTGTGCTTTTGACGGGACGGTGTCGGTGGTTCAGCCATTGATTGAACCGCTCTATCAGGAATCCAAATCGGCTCATGACCTGCTGGTTGCATTTTCAGACCAGTTTAATCAATCTGGGTACAGTGTGGTGCGCGAGTTCTGGATGAAACAACTCCAGCTCAGCGGCGACGGGTTTGAAACCGCCTGGCGACGGGCGCTTCATTACGGATTTTTGGCTGGGAAGGGGGCCGCTCCGGCACCCGCCGCACCCGCTGCGCCGGTGACCGCCACTGGTGGGAAACCCGCCACGGTGCCAGCCGCCGCTTCAGTCGCCGCCGCGACGCCTCCTCCCGCCGCGACAAAACCGGCTGAAACCCGCGAGGAAAAGCCGGCTGACAAACCAGCCACCGATAAACCCTATCTGATGCAGCCGGAAAAAACAGTGACCGCCCAGCTTGACGCAGTGGCAACGGCGGTGGCTGGGATGGCCGCCCCAACCAGTAAATCGCTTGAAGTTCAATTTGCCCCAGACCCCTGCACCTATGATGGCCGGTTTGCCAACAACGGCTGGTTGCAGGAAACGCCCAAACCAATTACCAAGGTAACCTGGGAAAACGCTGTCCATCTGAGTCCAAAGACCGCCGGCCAAAAGAACCTCAAGAGCGAAGATCTGGTTGAAATCAGTTTTGGTGGTCGCAAGGTGGCCACGGCTCCGGTCTGGATTGTTCCCGGACACGCGGATGATTCAGCCACCCTCCACCTTGGGTATGGCCGTTCACGGTCGGGACAGGTTGGGAATGAAGCCGGGTTTAACGTGTTTGCCCTGCGCTCGACCACTTCGCTGTGGGGCGGTGATGGTTTGTCGCTCAACCCAACTGGCGAGACTCACCATCTGGCCTCAACCCAGCTTCACTTCCGGATGGAAGACCGCGAATTGATTCGGGTTGGTACGCTTGAAGAATTCCAGAAGCTGCTCGACGGCAAAAATGCTGAAAAACCATCCTTTGCCAAAGAAGGCGTTGACCTGGAAATTGAAGAAGAGAACAAGAAGAAAAAAGAACCGCTGACGGTCTTTAGCGAAAGCGATCACATTGATAACCCAAATGGCTATCAATGGGGCATGGCGGTTGACACCAGTTCCTGCACCGGCTGTAACGCCTGTGTCGTGGCCTGTACCGCAGAAAACAACATCCCGGTGGTTGGGAAGCTGGAAGTGTTGCGCGGTCGCGAAATGCACTGGATGCGCATTGACCAGTACCATACCGGAAGCCCGGACGATCCGGATATTTACGTCCAGCCCGTGATGTGTCAGCACTGTGAAAACGCGCCCTGCGAAGTCGTGTGCCCGGTTGAGGCGACCAGCCACAGCACCGAAGGCATTAACGAAATGACCTATAACCGGTGCGTCGGTACCAAATACTGCTCAAACAACTGCCCATACAAGGTCCGTCGCTTTAACTTCCTGGCCTATTCTGATTATGACACCCCGGTGCTCAAGCTGGGCCGCAACCCGAACGTGACCGTCCGGAGTCGAGGGGTCATGGAAAAGTGCACGTTCTGTGTGCAGCGTGTCAACGCGGCCCGGATCGAAGCCGAAAAGCGCGGAACCCCCGTTGCCGACGGCGAGATTGTGACTGCCTGCCAGGGTGCCTGCCCGGCGGAGGCGATTGTGTTTGGAAATATCAACGATCCAAAGAGCAAAGTCTCCGAATTGAAAGAAGAACCAACCAACTACGCCCTGTTGGCTGAACTCAACGTCAAGCCACGAACTTCCTACCTGGCCACGGTGCGCAATGTCAACAAAGACATTCCGAAGACGGCTGACAAACCAGAGTGGGAACACAATTCATTATCTGAGGAGTCGAAGACATGGCTGTTGCCGAGTTAGACAAGCAATACACATATGATGAAAAGGGTGAGATTGTCGTCGTCGAGCCGGGGCATAATTTTGAATCAGTCACCGGATCCATTACCGACGTCGTTCTGACCCCACTCGAAAAAACCCCGAAAGGGTGGATCTTCGGGTTCTTTATTGCATTTTCGATTCTCCAGCTTCTGATGGTTTCGGTGGCCTGGTTGCTCTACCGGGGGGTTGGTATCTGGGGGATTAACGTACCCATCGGCTGGGGCTTTGACATTGTCAACTTTGTGTGGTGGATCGGTATCGGCCACGCCGGAACGTTGATCTCGGCCATTTTGTTGCTCTTCAAACAGCAATGGCGTACCTCGATCAACCGGTTTGCCGAGGCCATGACGCTCTTTGCGGTGGCTTGCGCGGCCATGTTTCCACTTCTGCACACTGGTCGTCCCTGGTATGCCGCCTATTTCCTGCTGCCGCAACATAATACCCTGGCGCTCTGGTTTCCTCAGTTTCGAAGTCCATTGATGTGGGACGTGTTTGCGGTCTCGACCTATGGAAGCGTCTCGTTTTTGTTCTGGTACATCGGGTTGGTTCCAGATCTGGCCTCGATTCGGGATCGGGCCAAAAACCAGTACGTCAAGATTTTGGCCGGGATGTTTGCGCTCGGCTGGCGGGGTTCGGCGCGGCATTGGGCCCGCTATGAAACGATCTACACGATTCTGGCCGGACTTTCGACGCCACTGGTGCTCTCTGTGCACACCATCGTGAGCTTTGACTTCGCGGTAGGCATTATCCCTGGCTGGCACTCGACCGTATTCCCGCCCTACTTTGTGGCTGGCGCGGTCTACTCCGGGTTTGCCATGGTGCTCACGCTGATGATCCCGATGCGGTACTTCTACAAAATGGAAGACTTCATCACCATGCGCCATTTGGAAAACATGGCCAAAATCACGCTGGTGACGGGTTCAATTGTGGCCTATGCCTATTTGACTGAAATCTTCTATGCCTGGTACAGCGGCAGCGAGTTTGAATGGTACATGATGAAAAACCGCATCTTTGGACCATACCGCGCCATGTACTGGATGCTGATTTTGTGCAACGTGATCACGCCGCAATTGTTGTGGTCACAGCGGATCCGGCGCAATGTGCCTGTTTTGTTTGTGATTGCGATCATTGTCAACATCGGAATGTGGCTTGAGCGGTATGTCATCGTGGTCGTGAGCTTGACCCGTGACTTCCTGCCATCCTCCTGGGGGATGTTTTCAGGAACGATCTGGGATTGGGGCCTCTATATCGGAACGATGGGCTTGTTCCTGACACTGCTCTTCCTCTTTATGCGATTGATTCCGATGATCAACGTGTTTGAAGTGAAAATGCTGTTGCCTCAGGCCAAATTGAAGGAGTCACATCACCATGATTAAGGAAGAGAATGCCGCTTTATACGGCTTGCTGGCTGAGTTCAACACCCCAGATGAACTGGTGACTGCGGCCAAGAAAACCTATGACGCGGGGTACCGGCAGATTGACGCCTATTCGCCATACCCGATTGAGGAAGCCGCCGAAGCGATTGGATTTCATAAAAATGCGGTGCCCTTAATCACGCTGTGCGCCGGGATTATGGGTGGGTTGACCGGGTTTGGCATGCAGGTCTTTATGAATCTCTACCACTACCCGCTCAATATCGGTGGTCGTCCACACTATAGCTGGCCGGCGTTTATCCCGATTACCTTTGAATTGACGGTGTTATTTGCGGCGTTCACGGGGGCGATCAGCATGCTGGTCCTCAATGGATTGCCGATGCCCTATCACCCATTGTTTAACGTTGAGCGGTTTTCGCGTGCGTCACAGGACAAGTTTTTCCTGTGCATCGAGTCGGCTGATCCAAAGTTTGACCTGGCCGAGACCCGCAAGTTTTTGAATGCCCTCAATCCAAGCGAAGTATTTGACGTTGAGCCGTAGCCAGAGCCAATGAAGAATGAAGACGTCAGTCCCACCTGCTGACACAGATGGGACTGACCCCCAACATTCAAAATTGGCCTCCACATCAACGAAAGGATTTTTGACGCAATGAAGAGGCTCACACCCACCACAAAGATGCGTTCTTCAACGCTTGTGCTCAAGGCGAGCTGCCTGGTGTTCCTGGCATTGTTTGCTGCTGGTTGTCGCCAGGACATGGCTGACCTTCAGCCCCGCTATCAGCCGCTCCAAAAAACAGACTTCTTTGAAGATCACCAGGCTTCACGATTGCCAGTCACGGGCACGGTGGCCTATGGTCGAAGCTTTACCAAAGCGGATCCTGATTTTCTGCGTGAAGATCGCCATCTGTATGAAGGGAAAGCGGCAGATGGTTTGTTTGCCCAGACCTTTCCATTTGAAATCACCAAAGCTGATCTGGATCGAGGGAAGCAGCGCTTTGAAGCCTATTGCTCGATGTGCCACAACTATCGTGGTGATGGCAACGGAATGATTGTTCGCCGCGGGTTGACCAAACCGAATTCCTTCCATCAGGACGATGTTCGCCGCAAGCCAGTGGGCTATTACTACTCGGTCATCAGCAACGGGTTTGGTTCGATGGGCAGTTATGCCGCCTCGATTTCAGTCCGTGACCGGTGGCGGATTGTGGCCTACATTCGGGCATTGCAATACAGCCAGAACATTCCCCTCGCGGAAGTCCCCGCTGAAAAACGAAGCGAACTGGACAAGAAAGCAGATGCTAAGAGCACAGGTGGCCAATCAACCGGAGGCCATCAGGCAGGAGGAGGTCATTGATCATGAGTCAAGCCGCATCACAGGCTACTCCAGCACTCAACAAATTACAGGCCGTAGGGATTGGGGCCGCGGTCATTGGCCTGGGGATTCTTCTCGGTTCGTTTTTCACCCACGGCGGTGCCGAGCAATTTTTCCGGTCATACCTGATTGGGTTCGTCTACGTGGCCAGCTTCCCGCTTGGCTGTCTGGCTATCCTCTGTATTCAATATCTGAGCGGTGGACAGTGGGGGTTGATCATCCGGCGCATTCTGGAAGCCGGGGCCAAGACCATGCCGCTGTTGCTGATTTTGTTTTTGCCGATGCTGGCCGGGATGACCCATATTTTTGCCTGGGCTGTGCCTGGGGCAACCACCCATGATGTGGTGTTACAGCGCAAGGCCCCGTATTTGAATGTGGGCTTTTTTTCAGGTCGAGCATTTCTGTACCTCATTCTGTGGATTGGTTTTGCTTTTGCACTGAACCGGTTTGCACGCCGCCAGGATGAATACAAGGACATGCGGATCAAGAAATTTATCCACGACTTCAGCGGCGTCGGGTTGGTGATGTTGTCAATCACGATGACCTTTGCCGCCACTGACTGGATTATGTCGGTTGACCCGCACTGGTATTCAACCATGCTGCCGGTGATCTGGATGGCAGGAAGCCTGCTTGCCGGGTTTACCACCTCCGTGGTTGTCGTCGTGTCGTTGCTGGGTGTCGAACCCTTCTCAAAAGTGGTCAAGAAACGCCATATCCACGACCTGGGCAATTTTATGCTGGCCTTTACCATGTTTTGGGCCTATTGCTCC
>CAZXCE010000049.1:0-24101 GCA_964639175.1 uncultured Clostridia bacterium | reverse complement strand
GGACTTGAGTCCGTTACCATGAAGCCTTCGCCTTTAGGCGATGGAGTATTCACTTTTTTAACAGCCAGATCAGCGAGTCAACAAAGCAAAAAATATTGGGCTGAAGAAGATGGCCAATTTTGCCAAATGTCTCCAGCCCTCAATTTGCCGTGCGTGAATCACTGTTTATTGATCAAAGATCACATCATTGATCTCGATATTTTCCTCATACTGCAAGATTGTGACTTTGAGGGTATAGAATGGCAGGCGCTCACAGTAGGTGTGTGGAAGCTTGATTCCGTTGACATCACGATAGTCGCCTGTATCCATTTCAACGGTGAAGGCCGTTGGGCTGGAAAAAGCACCCGCCGATGACATGGGCGATGAACCAATCAAACCACCTTTACTACCACCCAGTGGAGCGGCTGACGTTGGGCTCGCCGCCGGGTTATAAAGTACTGAAAATGCAGTTCGGAGGTGGTACCCATTGGCCGTATCCACAAACAGTTTTGAAGTAATATCAGGGTGCTTGTGTTCAACCTGGAACGTTTCAATGTCGTTGATTTTCTTCGTCCCTTTGATTTTGAAAGCACCTTCGAGGCGAAAGGCTTCGATCAAACCATCATAGACTGATATTTCATGGAGCATCTCACCGGATTTGAGCAACGAGGTGATGGCTTTGGTCATGGCGCTCTCACTGGCCGGAGGAGTCGGTTTAATCCAGGCATCAGTACCGTTAAATCCCCGTTTGATTCCCAGCCCGCCAAACAGAAAATCCATGCGCATTTTATTTGGAGCTTTTGAATAAAATATCGCCTCCCCCGCCATTTGGGAGAGTCCAGACCCACGCCCAGGGATCAGTTCAGCTTTTCCACGTGCCACTCTGGATTTGGTTTGGCTGCGGCGTTCGGTTCCACCCAGAGCCTGGGTGTGTTGGTCAACCAGTTGTTGCAGTGATGGCTGGTCATCGCCGGCGACCAGCACAGACGGAAGCAAAAACAAGATTGTCAGACAGGTAAAGAAAGAGAGTTTCACCCGACCAGGGGTGGCAAAAAGTAAACTCCTTCTGTTCATAAGATCCTCCTCAGGGCTTTATATGTGTGAGTAAGAACTATTATTTTGGAATTGTTTTTTTGATCTGACATACCTTCAACCTGTTAAAATAATTACATTTCCTGAAGCTTCCTCCCCCTCACCCAGCAATAGGCCCCACACAGACCGAGGGCCTGCAGTCATGTTTCCATGCCTGGCTCCAACTTGGGTTCCGTATCCTGGCAGCTTTGACTGTCAGTTTTTCGCTTCACATTTCTTTTGTTCGGTCATGATTTGTGAGGCAACCGGTATCGAACTGAATGTTGATTCAGTCGGAATGACTAAATGGAGGGTGCATCCTTTATCTTTTCCCTCAGAACTGGCCCAAATTCGGCCACCGTGCGCAATGACGTAACTTTTGGCAATCGCCAGCCCCAATCCTGATCCACGAGTTGAAAACTCATAGCGTCCGGAACGGTGTGTGGAGGGGTCAGAAGTAGTGTAAAACCGGTCAAAAATTCGATCTAATTCGTTGGCTTCAATACCAATCCCGGTATCTCTGACCTGAATATGGATTGATTTTTCTTCTTCTTCCAAAGCAATTTGAATGGTTCCATCGTCTGGTGTGAACTTGATGGCGTTTTGCACCACATTGAGCAGCACCAGACCAAATTTCTGACGATCCACCCCGGCCACAAAATCAGTTCCGACGACCGTCAACGTTTGCTTCCGTTTTTCGATGAAGGGGGCCAGTTCTTCCTGGACTTCGTGGATCAACTCTTTTAGAGACGTTGGTTCTGGACGGAGGGTGAATTTTCCTTCATTGATCTTGAGCATCTCCAGGATGTTATTAAAGTTATCAATCATCCGGTCAACCGTACGCTGGGTCACCGAGAGTGACTGGTGTTGGACCGGGTTTAATTGGCCGAAAAATTCGCTCAAGAGCGCTTCGGTATATCCACGAATCACCGTCAGTGGTGTTCGCATCTCGTGCGAGGTGACCACAATGAAATTGGTCTTCATCTGGTTGAGTTCGTGGAGTGCCCGCGACACTTCCTGTTCCTGTTGATAGAGCCGTTCCAGTTCGTGAAATGATTCGGCAATCATCAAATTCTTTTCTTCCACTTCACCATATAAACTGGCGTTTTCAATCGCCACGGCGGCCTGACTCGCCAGTAATTCAATCAGACTGATGTCTTCACCGGTAAAGGGAGGCCGCCCAGGGCGATGACGGATGTTGAGCACCGCGGTTACCGCGCCTGACCGGGTCAGGATTGGCACATCCATCCAGCCCTGGAGTGCGCTTTTTCGAGCCTGTTCCGGGGCAAAACTGATGGGCTCATCCTCGGGGTTGTTGACAATGATCGCTTTGGCTGACCTGGCGACTTTTCCCGGCGTGCCTTCCCCAAACTGGAACCAGACGTCGCTCGCCTGCCATCCATCATTGAGCCATTGCCGTTGAAAGACCACCCGATCTCCCTGAACCAGCCCGATACCGCCGGGGATTCCATCCACCAGCCGGGCGCTTTCTTCAGCAATATTTTGCAGCACGGCCGTAATTTCCAGTTGGGAGTTAATCACCTGAATGCTCCCCAGCAACTGTCGCATTGTAATCAGGCGCTGGTGCTGTAACTGCTTGAGGTACAGCAGTTTTTGTTGCTGACGTGCACTCAATGTATGGATGCGCCAGGCATAGACGGCATAAATAATGGAAAAGAACAAAAGCCCAATCAGGAGTTGAACCCACCAGTGGTGCCAGAACTGTGGCCGGATGGTAATTTCAAAAGATGGCGCTTCGCCCCAGGATTCCAGGGTCGGGCCAGATTGAACCACTACCTGATGGCACAGGGCACTCAAGCCTGCCAGTTGATCAATGACGATGAGTCTCAGTTTAAGAATCAGGATGAACACCGAATACGGCGTGCAAAGGCTCGCCAGGTGAAGAACACAGGTGCTGGGGCTATGCCTGTCAGCACCGGTTGTGAGGAGACAGACACTCATCAGCAGCACCTGTTTCAGGCACAAAATCTCCCAGGTTCGTCCAGGTTGCGACGAATCATGATGGTGCATAATATTGCTTTCCGATGCAGGCGGGCATCAGGGAAAAACCTTTAGCTTCCGATGAATAGGTGGCCTGCTTATATTGTTGTTCCAATCAGGGTTGAACGGGTCACGACGGGGCAACTCTATGGAATGAGCGAGTGGGATGAAGGGCAAAAATACCCCCAACCCTCTAGCCTGATGATCGAATTCCTGAGTCCATACACAGCACCAGACTGACGTCGCCGGTGTATGGCCAACCGGCTGAGCGTTTCTTTTCGATAGCACCACAGTGCAGGACAAAATCCAGGATCAGCGCGATAACTTACCCATTTGTTCGATTCGTTGAATAATCAGGCTGTAATCTTGTAGTTGCTGAGATTTGGAAGGAATGAAGAAAGAAGTAAATCGAAAGCTTTAAACTCTTGATGGGATACCAATAGCACTCTTTTTCTGAAAAAAACCTCAATAAAAGATCATTTTCCTGAAAATTGAGAGCGTTTGATTGATGAGGGTTCTGTTTCTTGAGGTGACAGGGAATGATTTCCCCAATACCCCACGGATGACTCTCGAAATGAATACTCTCTCTTCAGGGTTTACCTTTCGCTTACCTTTCCAGACCATGATGAGCATTTATCCAGCTTTTGCTTTTTTACCTTCGAAAATAGAAACGGCACATGTCGGGAAGAAACTCCTTTTTGCTTAAAACGAGGGCGTGTGGTCAGGCAGGTGGACAGTCAGAAAAGAGATGTAAGGTAGGAAAGCGAATCTTCAGCAATTTCTGTACCAGGTAGGAAACAAATCAAAGATCCTCTTTTAAATCAAAAGAATAACCAGATTTATCTTCAAAATCTTTTAATCATAAGAGACACCTTTTTAGCCATAAAGCTCAAAAAGTGACATTATCACAGACACTTTTTGTTTCATTTCTTCAATTTTCAAAACCTGTTGAGAAAAACAAGTGCCTGGACTGAGGAAACTCAGCCCAGGCACTTGTTTTTGAATGGGTTGTGAAGCGGGCAAAATCACACGCCCGCACTCAGGCTATGGAGCAATAAACTGGAACGGCGCCGAGGTGATCCCGTTCGGATTGACGACAACCCAGGTTGATGTGGTACCACTCGGCAGAAATTCTTTTGGCGTCCGGTTGCCCGGTGTACTGCGGGCACTGGCTTTCACCAAAATCTTCCCGTTGACGGTGTTGTTGGTAATATCAAAGGTTTCAGTTACCGAACCAACCGTGATGCGGAGCTTGGCCCCAGGTTGAATGTTGGAATTGGCGGCCACAAAAACGATTTTTCCAGTTCGTCCAAGTTTCACGCCGGGCTGGATGACTGGGGGCGGAGCAATCAGGAAATTGGCGTCGCTGTTGGCGCGGGCAATGTTGCCCGAAGCATCGGTCACAATAATCTGTACCCTGGCGCTGGTGGTGTTGAGTCCGCCAGGCACATTCCAGATCAAGCTTCGTGAATCAGCCGGGATCCCCGTCATAATGAGCGTCGGGTAGCTCACCCCGCCGTCGGTTGACAGCCGGAGTTCCTGACCTGTAATGCGGTCATTGTCGGTGGCCGTCCATTCAATTGGGCGCTCAAACGGACGACCAGAGGCAACCGCCTCGCCACCATTGGGCGACACGATTTTGACAACCGGCACAATCGTGTCAACCACGACAATTGCGGTGGATCGCGTGTTATTGGTTTCAACGGCTTCGGTCACCGTGTTGGTGGCGTCAGCAATCACACCAATGAATTTATTTCCAACCGAGGTATTGGCTGGAATTGGAATGGTTACGGTAATGGTGGCTGTGGCACCCGGCGTCAGCGACCCGGTTGGACGGCTAATGAGAAAGACGTCTTCACCATTGCGAATGACTTCGTCATTTGACAGCACCACATCATGGGTGGCGCCGTCAGCCGTGGTCCCGCCCTGGTTGCGAATTGTGAACGTGAGCGTGAGGTTGTTTCCAGGAATGACCTGAGTTGGTGAGGCTTCCAGGCTGGTCACAACCAGATCCGGCAATCCGGAAACTGAAAATGCCTGGGTTGCTGTGTTGTTGTCTTCCGCCGATTCATCAACCGCATTGGTGGCATCCACCAGTGCCCCGATAAAGTAATTTCCGGGCGGGGTATTGGCGGCAATGGTGACATTGGCGGTTAACGGCAATGCTGATCCACCAGCGATAGAACCAGTGTTGATACTCATCAACACAGTATCGCCAGTTCCAATGACAGCATCGGTTGAAAGGACAATGCGGGTAATTGACGCTCCGGCATTGCCGGAACCGGCGTTGCTCACCGTCACATTGACCGTCAGGCTGCCGCCCGGAGGGGTGGCTGAAGCCGACAAGGTCAGCGCGCCAACCACCAGATCGGGTTGCGGCGCCGCAATTGTCAGGCTGTCAGTGGCGGTGTTGTTGTTTTCATTTGACTCAGCAATGGCATTTCCAGAATCAGCCCGAATCCCAATGAATTTGGCCCCAGGGGTGGCTGAAGCCGGGATCCTGACATTGTTGGCCGTCAAATTGACTGAAGCAGCGGCGGCCAGTGGCTGGGTTGAAACCGTGGTCAGAACCTGATCTTCGGCATCAACTGTGTTGTCATTTGAGAGCACGATGGTTGCGGTGCTGGTCACTGACGTCGCAGCACTCCCCTGGTTACGAATCGTAAACGTCACAGTGACGGTGCCACCAGCCGTCACCGAGGTTGGTGTCACATTCGGAGTTTGAACAATCAGATCCGGTACAGCCGTGACCGCCACGGCATCCCCAAATTCAGAAGTATTCCCCTGGGCATCAGTTGCCGTGCCGGTAATGGTAAAGCTTCCAGATGGCGCGGTGACAGTCTTTGAGAAATCGCCATCGGCTTCGGGGGTGACTGAATCCAGATATAACTGAGTTGGCTGGCTGGCTGGCTGGGTACTTCCAGCAATGTTGGCAAACAGTTCAACAATCGCCGTGTTTGGAGCAGTCCCATCCAGTTTTCCGACAATCACAATGTTGCTGCCGTTTACGGTGACACTGTTGATTTTTGGACGTGGCTGGAGGGCATTGGGCCCGCTGCCGGTGCTATTGGTCACGCCGTTGTTGGCCAAATCAATCCCCAGTTTATCGTTGGCATAAATTGAATTTCGTCGGAGGCTATTGCGGATGGTGCCGGTGTCCTGCAGGTTCACCCCAATCGTCACACCGTTGCCGCCATTAAAGGCAATGCCGTTGGCCGCATTGTCACCTGTTCCACCAACCAGGTTGAGCGACGAATCATCGATGATTCGGATACCGTCTCCGCCATTGCCCAGGTCGGCCCGGCTGGCGTTGGTGCCAATCAAATTCCCCTGAATCGTGTTTGAGATGGAGCCATCCAGCGTAATGCCGGTTGTACTGGCGCCGGTGTTTCCACCAATCAGGTTGCCATCTGAAATTCCAGTTCCGCCGATGACATTATTTGAGGCACCGTTGCGAATGGTAATGCCGTTCCCGCCATTTCCAACGGCAGCCGTTGCGGTTCGATTGAGCCCAATCAGGTTGTTGCGAATGATGTTATTGGTCGTTCCAACCCCTTCGATCAGGATTCCGCCGTCGTTATTTCCAGAAATGATGTTTCGGGCGGCGGCGGTGCTTCCGCCGATGGTATTGACAGCCGCCGTGTTCCGGATCGCAATTCCCAGATCGTTCGAGTTGTCATCAGTTGCATCGGCATTGGTCCCGATATAGCAGGATTCAATCCGGTTGTTGGTCGCCCCAGCGCCAGTAATTTCAATCCCAACCGATGAAGCCCCGACAATTCCCAGGTTGTGGATCACGTTGTTTCCGGCTGAAATAATCCGGAGTCCTGTCGCCACACCAGCACTGCTGGCATCAATAAAAATCTCCGGTCCATTTGGGTTTGTGTTTGAAGTGGCGGCCTGTGAGTCGCCATTGATGGTAATACCATTTTTATCAAGTGGCGGGAGTGGTGCACTGGCGGGCGGCTTGATAATGAAAATATTGCCAGTCACCTGAGCGCCAGGAATCGCAAATACAATCGAATCACCGGCCTGGGCGGCCAGCAACGCGGCACGAAGCGAGCCTGCCGTTGGGGATTCATTGTCGCCGTTGTCCTGGGTGGTGGTCACAGTGCGGGCGGTTTGCTGGGTCACAAAAGTTCGTGTGGCGCCCGATTCAAGCGTGATCACATCCGCCATCGCATCCAGATTCATCCGACCGGTTTCCCAGGCCGAGGCCCCGCTGGCTGGCAACCGTTGTGGCTGGCCAAATCCGCCGTCACCCGTACCAGGAAGCACGACCAGTTGCCCGGTGCTGTCATTCATCACCACATCCAGCGTCCCATCAACATTCATTTGGGTCACTTCAAGGCGGGTGCTTCCAGCCACGGCGGGGAATAACTGAACACCGCCAAAGCCACCTTGTGGGTGCCCCATCAGGACAGCCAGGGCGCCATCAGATGTAGCTGCCAGCACGTCCAGATGATTGTCCACATTCAGGTCAGCCACAGTCAGAGCGGAGACTGAGACATTCATTGGAAACATTGAGGTAACGGCCATCTGACCACTCTGCCATTCCCAGGTCAACAATTGCTGGGAAGCCGTGTCAACGGTCCAGACCGTGCTTGATGACGGGGCAGTGGCCAGATAATTCAAACTGACTCCGGCAGGTGCGGCCAGATGTTGCCCGGCTGCCAGTCCGTCGTTTGTTCCCAGACACAGCACCAGTCCGTCGCCGGCACTGACCACAACATCCTGGATGTCGTCCTGGTTGACATCCACCACCGCCAGGGCAGTGGCATTGGGCAAAACTGGCTGAATGGCCAGAATCGAAAGCGGCGACCGATTGGCTTCGCCACGGACAGTCTGGCTCTGGTCAGCCTGCCCCCAAACGGTGACAGTGCTGTTGCTCGCGCTCAACGCGAGCAATTCCGGATAGCCATCCCCGTTGATATCACCCACAGCCAGCGCCGTGGTGCTGGAACCAGTTTCCAGTATTTCAGGCAGACCAAATTCTGTGGCGGCCTGACCTCTCTGCAGTTGTAAATTTCCATTTTTGACAGCAACCAGATCGGCTATCCCATCGCCGTCAACATCGGCATACCTGACGACTGAAGGTCCAGCCGCAACCGTGGCAGGATCTGAAGTTGACTCCAGATCAAATGCTGCGTACTGGGGGAGCGGAACGGCCACCTGACGTGATTTCTGCCAGACAGGTTGGGCTGCCGTAGAGTTGGCGGTTACAGAAAAACGACTACCTGCGGCGACAGCAAGTAGCGCTATAAACACCGATAACGCAATAAAATTGTTCCTTTTATTCATAGAACACCCTTATTAAATCCCCTTAATTTCTTCCTAATAAACTGATCAGCCGATAACACACTGATTTTCAACAAATTCTCAAATCGAGTGACCCTATCAGGAAGGCTCGGTAACAAACCACCCACCCCATTTTATTTTCTGGGGATGGACGCGGGTTAAGTTCACATTCTGGTGAAACTTGTGCAGAACCCCTGGTACAGCACAGGGCTCAGTGGTCGCTGGTCTCGGTGATAATGCGCGTCAGTGAATATCAATACTGAAATGACTGAAACCCACCCTGGCAAATCAGCGAACCAGACCCCGTTACAGATGCCTGGCTGATTCACCAGTGGATTTCATCATTCCAAAAATGGCAGGAGCTCAAAAATCCGTGCATTGTTTTGTTATTGGTCGTGGCCTGCCAAACGCGTGTACTAAAATTGAATCTATTTTTTTTGACTGAATCGTTGGGATTGAATGATCGAGTTCAATTGGCTTGTGAACTGGTCTATGAGCTTGGTTGAATGATCTGGGCGATATGTTGGTTTTCAACTGCCGGAAGAATAACGAATTGTGCCTACGGTGTAGATTGAAATGACTGGAAAAACTGGTTAATGGCTGGTTTTTCAATCTCGGCGCGATTTCCTGACACAAAACCAACCTGATACAGTCGGGGCTTGACGACAAGATACACATAGCGGCCATAGGTTTTTTGGCCAGCTTTGGTGGCGGTAAACAGCACCGAAACGGCTGGCATTCCCTGAATAACCAGCGATTCGTGTCGTTCCACAACCCCGTTGAGTTGCCCCATCGCCCCATCAAGCACGCTCTCCAGTATGGTCTGGGAATCCATCAGTTCAAAGAGTTGAGCCGGGTAATCGCTGTAGGCCACCAGACAGACGCTCTCGTCTGATTCAACGGCAACCGTATGCAGCGGCAGGGATTGGCCGCCTTCCATCAAGGCTTTGGTTTCGTATTTCGGCGGCTGAAATCCAGGCGGAAACCACACAGAAAACCGGCCATCAGCCGATTTGACCTCAACTGGGCGAGCTGACTGGCAGGCAATTCCAAGCACGCCAAGGCTCATAATCAACATCAAGATTGTGAGACGTGCTTGCCGCAGAAGGTTCATCGGTCAACTCCTGGCACAACTTCACACGTGCGGTTTCAATTTTCCGGAAAAACAGTGGTGTAAAATGAGGTGGGACAAAAGATTCGTTCAGGCTTGAACTGTTTTCGCACTCTAACGACCCGACACTGTCGTGTCAAACCAGACAAGGAAGAACCAGGAGTGAAGAATGTGGTTAGTGGTTAGTGGTTAGTGGTTAGTGGTTAGTTCTTGGTTCCTGGTTCTGCTTCGAAAGCATTGACTTCTAACCACTAGCCACTAATCACTAACCACTAAAAGTACTGATTTCTAACCACTAATCACTAGCCACTAACCACTAAATGGTTTCTTCATTCACAGCGGATAAACCCGCAACTGACCGTCACCAGTTGAGAAAATCAGACACAGCGTTTTTGAGGCGCCAACCTGCGCAATGACAGGTGACGTGGCAAAAGCACCCAGCGGAAGTTGCCAGACGGTATCACCGGTGTCAGCCCGAACAGCCACCAGTTGCCCATCCGCGGTACCAAAAACAAACCAGTTGAGGCCGTCGGTGGGGTCTCCCTCGCGTGAGCCGAGCACGGTCACAATGTCGGTACTGGTCCACCAGCCGGTGCGTTTGACCAGGACTCCGTCGCTCATCCGATACACTGAGAATGTACCTTCCGGGCCATAATTGGCGCCGATAAAGACATCTGCCGAACCAAATCGAGCCGGCGCCACCCCTGGCAAGGCAGCGCGGTTGATGCGCATAACAGCTTCGGTTCCAATGATTTTTGCAAAATCCCAGACGCGTTTGTTGTCTTTGGCAATGCGAACCACACGGGCTGGCCCCGCAAGTAAAACTTCGCCCGCCGGAAGCAATACGGCAGATGAATACAGGTCACCTTTGAGTGTTCGAACCTCAACAGGGCCAAACAATGCCTTGCCGGTGGCACCATCGCGAATACTGTATTTGTCATTTGAAACAATATAAATGTCATCGTCCCCATCGCCGTCATAGTCGCGAACACTGACGGCATTGCTAAAGAAAAAGGCTTCGTTGGTGCGCCAGATCGTGTTGCCCTGGGCACCACTGAGCAACAAACTGCCAGTTCGTGAAATACTGATCAAGACACCGGCTGCCTGCGCCGCGCCGAGAAATTTTCCAGTCACCAGAGTCAGTGCCGTATCTGATGGATATTCCGGGAACGTCACCCCCCATCGCTCACGAATGGCAAAGGTTCCAGCCGCAAAAGTACCGCTTGATTCAAGGGCACTGATCCGCAGGCGTCCGGCATCATTGCGAGTGACCAGGATTTCCGGTCGGTTGCCGGTGGGTGCCTGGATGTCGAGTTCATTGATCAATGGAACTGACGTGCCTTCAAATGTGGTCAGACTCTGGGTGGTTCCCGTCAGCGGATCGCAGCTAAACACGCCGATGCGCCGTGACGGCAATCGCAGCAGGATTTCATTGACCCCATCGCCATCCAGATCGGCCACGCGTGGTTCAAGTTGCGACGAAGGCGAGGCCACAAACGAAGAAGCCGCTGGCAGCGCTTTGCGGCGGCTTTCGATTTCATAAAACCCGACTTTACCGGTCAAAGCACCATTGATTTCTTCAGCTACCAGAAACTTGAGCAACCCAGATACTGGATCACGCCAGATGGTCCGAACATTGCCTGACCGAACCAGCGATAAATCAACGGTAAGGCCTTCGGGCGTCGGCGTGGCCGTGGTCAACCTGACTTTTCCGTTTCGTTTTTGCTGAAAATAAGAAAAGAAGAATGGGGCCCGATTTGGCATCAGGAGACCAATTCGGGTTTCATTTGAGGCGCCAATCAGCGGCAAATCTGGAATGCACACACTGCGCAGCAAATACTGTGACTGGGTCAGAGTTTTTCCATAAAGCTGCAGGGCGCCAGTGTTCCCACTGAGCGAAAAAGCATAGACTTCCAGTACCGAAGCCAGCGTCATCGAGGGGAATTCTTCAGTGGCCTGTGAGGTATACAATTCGGGAACCCCGTCACCGTTGATATCCCGGATATCCCACACATAATGATTGGCCAGCCGGACAAGCAGCACCGCGTTTCCATTTGCATCCCCAGTGCCATTGTAAATCCGAATGTTTTGGGTGGTTTTGTCCCAGACGTTGAGCACAATTTCAGCGCGTCCATCACCGTTGAGATCAACCACACTGTTGAGGCAGGCACGTGGGTTTTCATTGGGAAAGGTGCCTCCCCAGAGGCGGGTCGGCGTTGGGGTGAGCTTAAAAACCGTAATCGCCTGCAATTTCCCATTCCCGGCCAGAACCGGGATTTCGTCGCCAATAACTACAACTTCCAGGTCTTTGGGGTCGGCATCAACATTGGCCAGGGTCATCAATCCATAGTGGCGGCCCTCGGGGTCACCTTCGCGGAATTCAGTCTGGCTGCGAAGCGTTCCATCCACGTTGTAAATGAGCAGCCACGGACGGCCAATCACCACGACATCCAGTACTCCATTGGAATCAACATCCCCGATTGCCAGTTGCGGCGAGTTCAGTTGCCCGCCATTGAGGTTTTTGACGACTGGCGTGGCATAGGTCTGGAGCTGGGAATCAAAGAAATACCCCATTGCATCGCCTTCAGTGGCGGTGTGGTCTGGGAAAACAACGATTTCCTTCCCTGGTCGCGTTGGGATCAGATCGGCAACTTTGATAAAGGGTGCCGCCAGCAGGGTAAATTCCGGAAACCGAAAGCTGCGACGAATCCCGCCATCTGATTGAATTACCATCAGGTCCTGGGTGACAGTACTAAAGCCAACAATTTCAGCCGGCCCGTCTCCATCGAGATCGGTGATCGTGGCGATATCTGTCATTCCATAGAAGTTATCAAAAATCAGTTGACCGTTTCGGGTGGCAGAGATCCGGCCATTGCGGATCATCACAATATCGGCCACGCCGGTTCCTGACAGATCGCCAACCATTGAGGAAGCTGGTGACCCACCAGTATTGATCCCAAAAAACGTCCCTGGTGGGCGGGGGGGAACTGGCAACGGATCCACCCGCGCTCCCAGCGTGTTTTCCTTGCGATACTGTGGCCAGCCTTGCGCTGGCGCCGGGGTTTGCGCCCCCACCGAAAACGTGGCCAGAAGGAACCACACCACACCACACACAACAGCCAATGGTTTCATAAGCATTTCTTTGGAGTGCGGCAACTTGACGCCGCTTTGGATTTTAGGGTTTAAGAGCATTTGAAGGATGTTGAATAAGCCTATGACTAAGACTTGCAGCAACACGTTGTATCAGCGAGGAGTCCATCCAATCATAGCCGGCAAATCAGTTTCCGGGCAGCGCTTGTCGCAACCTCTCGAATTCGGGCATCATCAGACGCCTGCTGACACACACGTTTTCAAAACACATTATTCCAAACAATTGACTTCTTATTATGAAAAATCGGCTGAAGTTTTTGTGCATTCTTTTTTTCCTGGTCATCCCACTGTTGTTGACGGCACCAGATATTCCACTTGTCGTCTCAGCCTGGCAGCAAGTTGCCACGACCGAAGCGGCAATTGAAACCGTCGTCCACTCAAAACCAAAAACAACCAACGGGTCCAAAGTTGACCAGGTGGTGGTCAAACACCCGTTTCCGTTTCAGGTTGGCGAAAGCCTGACGTTTGAGTTTAAGTTTTCCCGGTTTCCCATCTATGGCACGATTGGCCAGCTCAACATGAATGTGGTGCCGGTTGAAAACCTCACCAGCGAAGTCAAAAAAGAGGATCCCAGCCAGATCCCAGCCAGCAAATCCAGTGAACAAGAAACCCGGTTTGGGTTGCAGGCCCTGGCGGAATCCAAAGGCTTTATTCCGGCTCTGTTTGGTCTCAAAGTGCACAATACATTTACTTCGGTTGTGGATCTGACTGATTTTTCAAGTCTTTACATGCGCAAGGACATTGACGAAGGCAAGAAACACAAAAAACAGGTTTCTCTGTTTCACCGTGAAAAACCAGAAATTCACTTCTCTGAAACCGATCTGTCAGCGGCCAATGCCCAGGCCGCCGTCCGAACAATTGAAGGCGTTCCCTGGACCACGGATCTGCTGTCCTTCTGGTATATGTTGCGAATGCAACCCCTCAAAGAAGGCGAGACGATTCCGATGGTGCTCTATGACGACGGCAAAATTTTCAATGTGGATGTTGTGGTTGGAAAAAGTGAAAAAATCTCGGTCGAAGCTGGGAAATACACGGCCCGTAAACTGACCATTAAAGCCCACGAAGCCCAATTTATTCGCCGCAAAGGCGAGTACCTCATCTGGATTTCAGAAGATAAAAACCGCCTGCCAGTCAAAGTCCGGTTCCGCACCAGCAACGGCACATTAACCGCCGAACTGGTCAAAAAGAACATTCCCAGCCTGAAGTGACAGGATGACATCTGTCATTCTGTCAGGTGTTACCGTCTGCCCTGCAAACGTCGGTATTCAGCCACGGCAGCCGCATGTTCGGCGTCGGTTCGAGAAAACCGATGTTTTCCACCTTCATTCAAAACGAAGTAAATATATTCGCTTTCGGCTGGATAGAGTGCAGCCTGGATTGATTTCGCACCGGGCGAGGCAATTGGTCCAGGAGGCAGCCCTGGTGCCAGATAGGTGTTATAGGGTGAGAGCGAACGCCGATGCTGAGGGTTATTGACATTGCCATCCCAGGTTCCATCCAGCATCGCGGCATACATAAAGGTCGGATCACAATCCAGTTTCATGCCGCGTTTGAGCCGGTTATGAAACACACTTGAAATCAACGCCCGATCCTCATCTACCTTCCCTTCTTTCTCAATCAGCGAGGCCAGCGTCACAACCTGACGGACTGACATCCCAAGCTCTCGGGCGCGAGCCTGAAACTGAGGCGTAAACACATCGCGAAACCGACGCACCATCTGGGTCACAAGTTGGGCGCTGGAGGTGTTTCTCGCATACACGTAAGTATCTGGGAATAAATATCCTTCCAGGTTTGAAGCTGTTGGGTCGAGATCACGGATCAACGTAATATTGCGGAGTTCGGCCACCACGGCCTGACCATTGACGGAGGTTGATGAATCCCGATTTTTGAGCAGGTTTTCGACTTCAAAGATGTTCAACCCTTCAGGGATGGTGAGTTCGTGGGTGATCACTTGCCCGCGCTGGATCTTCTCGATCACCTTGAGTGGCGTAATGGGTGACTCAAACTGGTATTCGCCAGCCTGGAGTGGTCGCTGGTTTCGATTGACGGTAAGGTAGACCAGCAAGGGAAACCGACTTGAAATAACCCCTTCTTGCCAGAGTCGAACCAGGATTCCCCGCGTCCCCATTCCAGATTCAATTTCAATGATGCGGTCAGCGGCTTGATGCGTCAGGGGGGTGGTCAGTGAGTGGTATACCCAGTAAGCAAAACCTCCACACAGGGCAAAGATGAGGCCAAGTCCTATCAGGACCGGCCTGAAGCGGGCAAGAAGTGATTTATTGGTCATGAGTGAAGGCACCTAGAACCAGGGCTCGGGGCTGAAGACTTCGGGCTGAAGACTTGGGGCTGAGGGCTTGGAGCTGAAGACTTGGGGCTGAAGAACTGGCTTTCTTTCATCCCTCAGCCCTTCGATTGCCCTCAGCCCTGATTTTCTCAGCTCTTATTCGTGTTTGATGGTTCCTTGCAACGAAAGATCAACCATCATGGGTGGGGTTCCGTCGCCAAAGAAAAATGAATCCATGGCGCCAAATAAAAACTTTTGAGCCTGTGGATCAATCGGATTCAGCCCGAAATGATTCATCAGGACCGTTTGCTGACCAATCCATTTCTTCCAGCATTCGGTACAGGTTGACTGTTGAACTTTGCGACCTAAGTCGTTGTTGAATGGTGCTTTTTGCATTTGCTGCATTTCGCTCAGGCACGAATACCGATAGGCTGCCCCGTCAGATTTGGTGACTAATTTCATTTTTTCGAGTTCCGGAATGACCTTGCGGACTTCTTTTTCCGGATAGCCCGTTTCTTTCACCAGCGCCTCAACCGTGAGCGGGCCTTTTTCTTTGAGTAATTGAACAATTACGCGGGGAGTGCCTTTCAAAAGCACGCACAATGTCTCGACTGCCATAAGTTGTACTCCACATGGAAATTCAAACTGGTTTTGCACGCAGGAAGGATTTTCTGCACCCCTTTCAATAGCAAGGGTTGCAAAGATGATGCAAGCAGTCTTTGGCGGGCGATTGGGTATTTGCCGGCACCGACTTATCCACCAGCGTCATAAATTGGAGCCGCCTGACGCAGTCGTTTCAGGAAATCTTCATCCAGTTCGGTGGCTGGGTTTTGACTAATCGGAGACTTTGACGTGTCGGCTGGCACAATTGTTTTTCCCTGGAACCGAACGGCAGCACTGTAGGCTTCATTGGCACCATTGAGGTCTCCGGTCCGATACAGCACCCGCCCTAAATCCTGATAGGCTTCGGAATAGTTCCCTCCACGTTGTTCAATCGCGGTGCGGTATGCGGTAATCGCGGCAGTTGGGTTTCCTTGCTGCGAATAAATCCGTCCCAGCCGGTAATAGGCTTCCGGATATTTGCCCTTGCGCTGATCAATGGCCGTTCGAAAGACCTGGGTTGCATCAAGGGCATTCCCCGCACGAACCAGCAACATCCCAAGCTCATACTGGCCTTCTGGAAATGGTTGTCCAAATTGCTCAATGGCCATCCGAAGTGACTGAATGGCCAGCGGGAACTGGCTCAGTGCGGCCTGGGAATGACTGAGTTGATAGTGGGCTCGCCAGTATACCCCGCCCATTTCCGTGAGCGTTAACTGAAATGATTTACAGGCGGCTTCGTGATTTCCCTGGGCAGCCTGAACTCGTCCCAGATCATACTGTGCTTCGGCATACCGTCCGCCACGACGATGGATCGCGGTTGTAAACGCCTGATGGGCTTGAGGTAGCTGCCCGTTTAACAAGCTTGCCAGCCCAGCACCTCGCCAGCTTTCAGCATCGGTCGTTCGCTGCTCAACTGCTTTTTCAAAAGCCTGGATGGCTTCAGCGTATTTTTTCTGGCGCAGCAGCAAGATGCCCAGATTATGGTAAGCCGCGACATCCGTATCGCCATGCGTCAGGGCCAGTTGTAAATGCTGATAGGCTTGATCCAGTTTGTTTTGACGAGCCAGGGCATTGCTGAGATTGCGGTGGGCAAAGGCAAAATCTGGTTGGGCTTGAATCGCCTGACGATAGGCTTCAGTGGCTTTTTCGATATTTCCCTGGGCGTAATAAAAGTTTCCAAGATTGAAATAAGCTTTTGGATATGGCTGATCTGAATAGTCAATCGCCCGTTGGATCGCTTCAAGTGGTTCATTTGTCCGACGGGTTTCATAATATTTTCCCTGCTCAAACAACACAACGGCCAGATTATGGTGGGCACGGGGCAGTTTGGGTTCAATCGAAAGCGCTTCGCGAAATGCTTCGGCGGCCTCATCCAGTTTGCCAAAATCACGTAGGGCAATCCCCAAATCCAGATAGGCCGTTGTCAAATCAGGATCGGTTTTGACCGCAGTTTCAAATTCCTGGACGGCGGCGGCGACATTCCCGCTTTCATAAAACACCATGCCCAGTTCGTGATGGAGCTGGGCTCGATGCGGATCAAGCTGGAGGGCAGCCTGGAAACTGGCCACGGCCCGTCCCCAATCGCCTGACAGCCGGGAAGCCTGTCCCAATCCAATCCAGCCTTCAATCGCCTGGGGGTTTACGTCAACCGCAGATTGAAAACTGGCCAGAGCGTCGGCATAGGCTTTTTGATCCAACGCCATCTGTCCCAATGTCAGGTGACCGGCTAAAAATTCAGGGTGTTGGGTCAGGAGCTGACCTAACACGTCGCGGGCCATCTCTGGATTTCCCAATTCATACCAGATGGTCGCTAGATGCAGGTATGACCAGGGTTGCTGTGGTGCCGAGCGAATGGCTTCTTGAAATGCGGTTTTGGCTTCGGATGAACGATGGAGTTGTTTGAGGAGTGTTCCCCGGCTGTAATGAGCCGCGGCAAAATCAGGTTGTAGCCGCAGGGCCTGTTCAATTTCACTGAGTCCGGCTTCGATCCGCCCGATTTGGGCCAGAGTCAAACCAAGATTGTGATGGGCTTCGGGATACGGTGTTGCAGCGCGGGCAATGGCATTCTGGTACGCCTCAACGGCCTGGTCGAGCCGTCCCTGACTGATCAAGGTGATTCCCAGATAATACCAGGCTTCGGCTGCCTGAGAGGGGTATCTGGCAATGACCGACTCAAACGTGGTCATGGCTTCGGTCACTTCCCCATGAGCAAATGCCTCTTTCCCGACCTGGATCAGGTCAGCCGCCGTTTTCCCTGCTTGACGCCCACCACCAGACTCGACTGTGTTTGATAAACTACCGGTATTGCGCACAGCCATGTGCCCCCCTTTGCGTCAGAATAAAGTGTTTGGGATTTCCCTGGCCTGTGAAAATTTCGCATCTCTGCTTTCCCAACTCAAACAGGATAACCCCATCGCTGGAAAAGCAGCTCAGGTGACTATCATTGGGTGATAGCACGCCGAAAAACGATTGCTGGTTGTGTGAGATCCGAGGGGATGTGTGGGGACAAAAACCTGACTGAGAGCTGGAGTGGGGGTCCGGCTCAGAAGGTATCTGTCACAAAAACAGTCATCACGCGCTATGCCATTACGATGCTTCAAGTTGTAAGACGGCGATATATGGCAGATTGCGATACCGCTCCGCGTAATCAAGACCATAGCCAACCACAAACTCATTGGGAATCGTAAAGCCAGTGTATGCCACATCAACATGAGCGAGTCGCCGTTCTGGTTTGTCTAAAAGCGCGGCGACCTGAACTGATGCCGCATCACGTCGGCGAAAATTGTCAAGCAGATAATTCAGGGTCAATCCGGTATCCACAATGTCTTCCACCACCAGCACGTCACGCCCTTTGAGACTGGTGTCAAGATCTTTCAAGATTCGGACTTCACCTGACGACTTGGCCGCCGCCCCGTAACTTGATACGGCGATAAAGTCAACGGTGACAGGCAGATCAACACACCGCATCAGATCAGCGGTGAACAGGCTGGCACCTTTGAGGACACTGATCAGAGCCAGTGGTTTTCCACGATAATCATTTGTAATTTGATCGCCCAGTTGCTGGATACGCGCCTGAATTTGAGCGCGATCAATTAACACTTTGAGATTGGGTTGGTTAAATTCTGACACGGTACCTGTCCAAAGAAGAAAATGATGGTTCAAACAAATACAAAATCAACCAGTTCGTGGTCTCTGAGATGGACTCGTTGGCTCAACGGTGACCAGGCTAGCGTCAGGAAGAAAGTGGTCGTCAGAGGTACCAGAATGGCAATATCACTCAGGAAATAACGTCCTCGCCAAACATGACGTGGGTTTCTTCGTCAACTGGCCCAAGTCCAAGGTGACGCTCACCATTGATGTCTCGGATCCAGACCACGTTCATCAATTCCCGTCGTTCGGGGTTGATCGCTGGAACAACCAGCGCCAGTTGATCCCCCACTTCAACCTGAATGGAGGAAATGACACAGGCACCTTTCCGGCTGATCGAGATACATTCCCCGGTACTGTTAAAGAATTCACCGTCTTTGGCGATGCCCTCGACCACAGCCGTCAGGCTACAAGGTAATCGTTTCTCTCGACGCGTTGATTCAAAATCCTCACTCATCGAACCCTCCTTGGGTTTCACACATGAATTGAAAGACACCCCGTTTTCTCAACCGGGAAAAGCTCAGGTCGCTCAGTGAAGGACTGGCTTCTTCTATTGTAGCTAGGATTTGCAGGGTTGTTGACCTGGGAAAAATGAGTACTTCTTCAGTATTCATGATGTTTTCGTGAAGTGCAAGACCAAACTGTGACTTCATACTTTCCAACTCAGGGCCGGAAGGGTTTTTAAAAGGCGAAAATCAAACGGAAAACTGGGATTTTGGAAACAAAAAAGCTCTGAAGTATGCATTCAACTTCAGAGCCAAAGTGAGGAGACGACCGTGAAAAATGTTCCAAATTCAACTTCACGCCTACACCAAAATGTTTTGCGACAAAGAGGCAGAAAAACAAATCGGTGAAGTCCAGAAACTATATGTCATGGCTGATGAAACTGCCAAACGATTTTTTACAAGTTCCAGGCAGGTTCTGGCAGCTTATAGCTTTCGCATCTGTTTTTGGAGCTGTTTATCAAAACGGCGTGGTCCTTCATCCTGACGTAATTCCATAAATTTGTGGAGCTGGTCATTGGTCAAAATCTGGCGGAGCTGGGATTGCACTTTGGTCTGGATCATCAACAACTGGGTTTGTGCTTCAGCCAGATCTTTGGCTCGTTGATTGACAGCCGCCTCATTAAATTCATCGCTAAACAACGCCTCATCCAGAGCAATCCGCCTGGCCCGCATATCCTTGAAGGCACTGGCCATTGTCAACCCATGCTGGCGATACACCTGGCGAATCCGCGTTTGCTGGTCTTCGGTCAGGCCAAGGGCCGCGGCCAGCAATCGCGATTCATACGGATTGCGCAACAATGATTCAAAAACCGGCTGGCGGTTGGTATAGGGTTCTGATTCGGCTTGATCAGATTTTGGTCGGACTTGAGGTCCGGTCGGTTGTTGTGCCAGGGCACGTGACGCTGTCGCCAGCATCACGATTCCAAGTACCAACCCGATCAGAAAATATTTTATGCACAGCGAGTGACTCACGTTCGTCATAGAGGGTGTGTGATCCTTCAAGCCTGGTAAAACTGTACCAATCTTTTCAGTGACTGGATTCTTTGCCAGGGTTAGAGCCTGCGCAACCTGAAAAAGTTTGTCAAAAATCAGGTAAAACCACAATGCGGAATAAAGCAGGGAGAAAGACAAATCCAGTTCAGTGGCCAAAACTGGCCAGCCGATTTCAAATCAGCACGACCCTCCACCAAACGGCGCTCGGAAGGTTGATTTGCTTTTCAAGCAATCAGCGATATAGCTTGGGAACACAAGCAAAACAGAATTCGGTTTGGTTCTTTTCCTCTCCCGTTTTCCATCCGGAACGGTACTGATCCGGTTGTCCTTATTACTACTTACGACCCTGGCTTTTGCTGCTGGATGGGAAATGTCGTTACGTCCCGCTGTTGGGAAGAAAGTACGTTTCTGGATATGGACGACGCCCTGGCTATCGACCGATGGCAATTTACCTTTACCATTACCTTTCATTACCTGTTTCCCCAACTGACGATGGGGTTAGCGCTCCTGATTGTCATGCTGAAAAGCCTGGCATTGTGGAAAAATGACGACCGGTTCAACCGGGCTGCGCAGTTTTGGGGCAAAGTCTTTGGCATCAGCTTTTTCTTTGGCGTGATTACTGGCATCCCCATGGAATTTCAGTTTGGGACCAACTGGGCGCGGTTTGCCCGCTTTGCCGGAGGTGTCATCGGCCAGACCCTGGCCATGGAAGGGGTGTTTGCCTTTTTCCTCGAATCTTCGTTTCTGGGGCTCTTTCTGTTTGGTGAAAAACGACTTGGCCGCTGGGGACACTGGCTGGCCTCAGTCCTGGTTTTTCTGGGTTCGTGGCTGTCGGGCTATTTTATCATTGTGACCAATGCCTGGATGCAGCATCCGGTTGGCTACACCCTGGCCAGCGACGGGTCCGTCCACCTCTCCAGTTTTTGGGCCCTGCTGTTAAATCCCTGGGCCATCTGGCAATACCTGCACAATATGAATGGCTCGGTGGTCACCGCCTCGCTCGTCATGGCATCGGTTGGTGCCTATTACCTGCTCTCGCGTGAACAGGTCGAGTACGGTCAGATGTTTCTCAAGCTGGGAGTTACAACGGCCTGCATCGCCAGTTGCTTGCAGGCCATGCCAACCGGAGATATGCAGGCCAAACTGGTTGCCCGCCATCAGCCAGCCGCCTTTGCCGCTATGGAAGGTTTGTTCAAAACCGAGCAAGGCGCTTCGATGGTGATCATCGGCCAGCCGGATGTTGAAAATCAACGGCTGGACAATCCGATCATGATTCCCAATATGCTCAGTTTTTTGACGTATCAGCGATGGGGAGCGGAGGTCAAAGGACTCGAAGCCTTCCCGCGTGAAACCTGGCCGGATCATATCCCCCTGCTCTACTACAGCTATCACATCATGATTGGGCTGGGCACCATCTTTATCGCCGTCACCAGTGTCGCGGTATTCCTGCTCTGGCGGGGATGGCTCTTCCAATCCAGGTGGATGCTCTGGATTTTAATGCTCAGTTTTCCATTTCCCTTTATCGCCAACACCGCTGGATGGGTCACCGCCGAAGTCGGACGCCAACCCTGGCTGGTCTATGGATTGTTGCGCACCAGCCAGGGTACCTCTCCACTGGTGTCCGCCGGCAATGGACTCTTTACCCTGCTTGGGTTTATGGGGATGTACACGATTCTGGCAATTTTATTCTTGTTTTTGATGTGGCGCGAAATTGACCATGGGCCAAAAGCGCTCGAATCAACCCACCATCAGGACCAAAGCGAACTGGAAGGAGGGAAAGCCTGATGCAACCGGTGTGGTTTGTGCTCGTGGCCTTGATGCTCACAGTGTATGTGATACTCGATGGGTTTGACCTCGGCGCCGGAATCATCCACCTCCTGGTTGGAAAAACCGACCGCGAACGCCGGGTTGTACTGCGCTCAATTGGGCCGGTTTGGGATGGAAATGAAGTCTGGCTCCTGGCTGCCGGAGGAACACTCTATTGCATGTTTCCAGTCCTCTATGCCGCCAGTTTCAGCGGATTTTACCTGCCCTTGATGATGGTCTTGTGGTTGTTAATGCTGCGCGGGATGGGAATCGAATTGCGCGGTCATATTGAAAACCCGATGTGGCATTCATTCTGGGACGTGGTGTTTGCCGCCTCAAGCGCGCTGCTGGCAATCTTTCTGGGGGCAGCACTTGGAAATGTTATCCGGGGTGTTCCGCTCAATGCAGAAGGATATTTCTTTGAGCCCCTCTGGACCAATTTCCAACCAGGGACACATCCAGGCATCCTCGACTGGTATACAATACTGGCCGGTTTGGTGGCTTTCGTTTCCTTGACCGCACACGGCGCGGCCTATGTTGCTGCCAAAACCCTTGAAACAGTGAATGAACGGGCCCGTCAGGTTGGGTTAATCTCAAGCCGATTACTTATTTTACTGACACCACTCAGCTTAGCGGCCACGCTCGTGGTTCGACCCACCATGCTCGATAATTATCGGGCACACTGGTGGGGACTGGTGTTTCCAATGCTGGTTGTGGGTGGACTCGTCGGACTGGAATATTTTTGGAGGGCCGGAAAGGATGGAATGGTGTTCCTGTCATCAACCACCTATCTGGTGGGAATGCTTGGTGGTGCCGCCTTTGGACTTTTTCCGACCGTTCTGCCTGCCAGCACCGATGTGGCGCACAGCCTGACGATTTACAATGCCTCAGCCGGCGAATATGGCCTTCGTGTGGGGCTCATCTGGTGGTGCATCGGAATGCTCCTTGCCTCAGGGTACTTTACCTACCTCTACCGTTCATTTCAGGGCAAGGTTTCCCTGGAGGATTCGCCTGATTCCCATGGGTAATTTCAGGTTTCGAAAACCCGGAACCCGGCATTCAGGGCCAGCGACTGGCAATCACCAGAAATCCCTGAACCAGTCCAATGAGAAAGCCAACAACTGCCCCAAATCGAATGATCATCTTGAGTTCGCGACCAGCCGCCTGATAGACCAGATCTTCGATCATTTCATCTGAGAACGCCATCAGTTGTTCTTTTAAAATTCGCTCCATATCCAGTCGCTGGCTGAGTGAAATGACGAACCGATCAACGGCTGAGAGGTCCGGTGTGGGCAAAGGGAGTGCATCCAGCTCGTCCTTGGGTTCTCGATCCGGGAAAATTTGATGACCGGCGGCAGCAATGGCTTCCAGCAAGGCAGCCCGTGAAAGCGGGTTTTGACTGATTTCCCGGGCAAGATCTCGAAGTGACGCGGCCAGAACTTTGCGCACCAGCCCGGCTTCAACCAGAATTTTTGCTACGGTTTGCCCGAGCAATCCATATTTTTCGTCAACGGCAGCGATGACTCCACGTGCCACAGAAACGTCCAGACGTTCGGCCACCTGACGATTGTTGCCGGTATCCTCAATCACCTGAACCATTCGTTCAGCAATATCATGTAAAAAGGCATCGCTTCCGGTTTGTTCGGCATATTGTCTGGCCGACACCACTTCCATTTCCCGGCGAATCCCCAATCGAAACAATTCATCGGCAATTGTTTCAACGGTCAGCACTCGTTCAGCAATCACCTGAGCAAAAGTGGTCAAAAAGCGTTCGCGTTCAGCCGGAATCATGCCTGGGGTAAAGGGTAGCTGAATCCCCCACACAATAATTGCTTTCCGAGGGCGAAAAACCATTCGGACTGCAAGCCAGGCCCCAAAAAAACCGTGGAGCGTGGCAATCAGTAACTGGGAAAGCGCTGCCCAAATGACGGTGTCGGCCATAACCTGTAGCTCGTGGTGACGTGTGGATGGCTTCTTGGTGACTGGTGCTTGGTGCTTGGTGCTTGGTGCTTGGTGCTTGGTGCTTGGTGCTTGGTGCTTCTTCGAAAGTATTGATTTCTAACCACTAATCACTAACTACTAACCACTTTTTGGTGACTGGTTTCGAAAACCCGGAACCCGGAACCCGGAACCCGGAACCCGGAACCCGGAA
>CAZXCE010000048.1:0-24153 GCA_964639175.1 uncultured Clostridia bacterium | reverse complement strand
GGGCGGTGAACAGCCAGAAGTGCATCCGCGCCGGCGGCAAGCACAACGACCCTGAACCCTGAACCCTGTTCCTCACCCTCGATTGCGATTAAATTTAGCCATCAGATCATCAATTGTGGCATGTTTTTTGGCTGGTTGGGCCGGCGCCGGTTTTGATTTTCCGGTTGCCTGCGGTTTCGCCTGTGGCACAGCGGCTGGCGCCTTGGGTTTGGCAACTGTCGGTTCATTGAGCCGCATTGATAAACTGATGCGCTTGAGTGGAACATTGACCTCAACCACCCGCACTTTCACAATCTGGCCAACTTTGACGACTTTGGTCGTGTCATCCACAAATTTGGCTGACATCTGGGAAATATGAACCAGCCCATCCTGGTGCACGCCGATGTCCACAAACGCGCCGAAATTGGTGACGTTGGTGATGGTGCCTTCGAGGATCATCCCCGGCGCCAGATCGGTGATTTCCTTGATTTCTTCGTTGAAGGTCGCGTACCGGAACTCAGCTCGTGGGTCACGCCCTGGCTTCAACAATTCATTTTTGATATCCGCCAGCGTGGGCTCGCCAACGTCAGCGGTGACATACTTGCGGATGTCCAGGTTTTGAATCTGGTCTGGAATCCGGGTGATATCGGTCAACGGCACATTTAAATCAGCCGCGATTCGTTCGACAATCGGATAACTTTCCGGGTGAACTGCCGAATTATCCAACGGGTTGACACCACCCCGAATTCGCAAAAAGCCCGATGCCTGTTCAAATGTTTTCGGGCCAAACTTCGGCACTTTCATCAGATCCTGGCGACTGCGGAACGCACCATGCTCATCACGAAAGCTGACAATGTTTTTGGCTACCGACGAATTGATTCCGGCTACATAGCTAAGCAATTCCTTCGAAGCCGTGTTGAGGTCAACCCCGACAAAGTTCACGCAGCTTTCGACGGTTTCTTCAAGCTTCTTTTTTAGTAACTTCTGGTCTACGTCGTGTTGATACTGGCCAACACCGATGGATTTTGGATCAATTTTGACCAGTTCTGCCAGCGGATCCTGTAACCGACGGGCAATGCTGATGGCGCCCCGGACCGTGAGATCCAGGTCCGGAAATTCATCAATTGCCACCTGACTCGCCGAATAAATCGACGCCCCTGATTCATTGACCATCACTTTGATGGGCCGGGTATCGAGTTCTTTGATGACTTCCGTGACAAAGGCATCGGTTTCGCGGCCAGCCGTCCCGTTGCCAATCGCAATCAGACTGACATTGTGGCGCTTGATCATCTTGCGCAGCGTATCGGCAGCCCGGGCACGTTCGTTTTCCGACTGATGTGGAAAGACCGTTTCATACCCGACAAACTTTCCGGTTTCATCAATTGCCGCGACTTTACAGCCGGTTCGGAACCCAGGGTCCACCCCAAGTGTTGGCTTCATTCCGGCGGGGCTTGAAAGCAGGAGTTCACGGAAATTGGCTTCAAAGTTCTGAATCGAAACCACATCCGAATATTTTTTCTTTTCCAGCCGGACTTCACCCAGCAGCGATGTTTTCATCAGCCGGTCAAAGGCGTCAGCCAGCATTTCCTGATAGAACTTGCGCAGTTGCACCGCATCAGTATGCAGTTCCTGGGCTTCGAGATACTGTTGAACGTGGGCATCGTCAAATTCAAAGTTGAACGTCAGCACACCTTCATTTTCGCCCCGGCGGAGCGCCAGCATATTGTGCGGCGCAATGTCCTTTACCGGTACGCGATAATCGCGATACATCTCAAATTTGGTCGTGCCCAGCGGGAACTCGTCCTTGATTTGGGCCACCACGACTGAATCGTTGAGAAAATAGTTGCGCAAATGGGCGCGGAGTTCAGCTTTTTCCGAAACTTCTTCGGCCAGAATATCCGATGCTCCCTGCAGCGCCTCAACAATCGTCTTGATCGTGCCATCTTCGGAAATAAACTTGAGGGCTTCGAGTTCGAGGGCAATTTCCGGCGCGCCGGGCTGGTTGTGCTCCTTGATGAGCAGGGCCAGCGGTTCGAGGCCATTTTCGCGCGCAATCGTCGCCCGGGTACGGCGTTTTGGACGATAGGGCAGATAGAGGTCTTCCAACTCGGTTTTGTTGAGACACGATTCGATCTGCTGGCGGAGTTCATCGGTCAGCTTCCCTTGTTCGGTAATTGAATCAAGGATCGTTTTCTTCCGGTCTTCGAGTTCGGTCAGGTACTCATAGCGGTCCTGAATGTCACGCAGGACAATTTCGTTGAGTTCACCCGTGCGTTCCTTGCGGTAGCGGGCGATAAACGGAACCGTGCCGCCTTCGGCAAACAGCGCTAAAACATTCTGGATTTGGGTAATTGTGAGCGAAAGTTCATCAGCAAGTAGTTGAGAAATGTTCATGATTGATAAGACGTTGATGGAAATTGAGCTGGAAGGAATAAGGTTCAGGGTTCAGGGTTCAGGGTTCAGGGTTCAGGGTTTTCGAATTTAAGTTCTTTCTGTCCTTTTATCTTTTAAACCCCGGAACCCTAAAAAAGAGCGTGCGCCTGAAGTGCTACACGCTCTTTTCATTTTTTGCAAGCTTTTCACCCCAGTGATACTTCGCATTTATTTTTCGTCTGACCCCTGAACGAAGTACGCCACCCAGACATTACGCCACCAGAGAGTAACTCAGAATTTTTTGGCACTCACCTCAACCGTCAGGCGGTGTTTCTTCGCTACAAAGCTTTGGCGACGGGTTGAATTCTGAATTTTACCTTTCCGTTCGCATCCAAACAGGTGGAATTCGGAGTTTCAGGATACCTCCTTTTCCAAAATGAACAAAACACCCATCATTTTTATATAAAGACACATAAGCTCTTTACCTTAAATATTTTACCAGACAAGTCAAATCCTTATGCAGCAATGATGGGACAGCAAAAACATACTCATCTCATAACAATTTGAGCTTTTCTTGAGGATTTTTGAAGAGAATCCAACCTACTATTTCCTGGCTCAGAGCCTTTCGCACCTGAGACACTCTGGATACGGGGAAACCGCGCCTTACACCAAAACACCCAGGGCCAGCTCGATGACAACACTTCGGGTTTACTCAGCCTGCCAGGCATCGCGCGACACTGCCGTCTGTTTCAGGACCAGAAGAGTTAAAGAAACGGTCTCTGTCGAAAGGTATTTCACCATATCTATTGGAATGCTCTGTTATTTCACATTTATCCAGGAACGGAGTTTTTCAGTTCAAATTATTCAAGTCAAACCCTCAATTATTTTGAAGCTAACCCTTAGAGCCAAAAGGAGATTGAAATGAAAAAACTGTTATTCAAAGTGTTATTTGCAATAACTCTACTGGTCGTAACCGGATTGCCCTTGCAGGCATCGAGTCACCGTGAGGCACTGGCGGTTCTGAACGAACCGGCTGCGGACAATACTGATACCTACGCCTGGGTGTCGGACGGTACGCACGATAAACTCTACCTGATTATGAACTACAACCCGCTCCACGAGCCGGGTCAGGGGAACCAGGGTCTGCGAACCTCCAATGGGTACCGGTATGAGTTTCACATCGGAATCGGCGCCAGCCTTGAAGATAAAGTGGTGTATCGCGTCGAGTTCAAGAACGCGCTGTTGCCAGAAGCCGCCCCCAGTGCCTCAGATGCCCTGGGTGGTGGCAACGAACTTCTCTGGCAGCTCACTGGTGGCACAGAGACCCTGACCATTACCCGGCTGGTCAAAGGGCAACCTGACGTTATCCTGGGCAAAGATCTCCCAGTCCTGCCAAACAACCACGGCCCACAAACTGACCGACTCATCTACAAACTTGGCGCTTTCTCGGGATATGACTCCAAAGATCCTTCCAGCCGTTCTGTCGGTCTGTATGATCAAACCTTTGTGGATTCCTTCATTCACACGCTTTCCAACGGCGGACGAATCATCGCCGGCCAGTTTGACGATCCCTATCAACTTGATGAAAAGGGCATTTTCGATCTGGTCAACTTTAACCGCAATGATCTTGGTGGAATTCCAGGGGGGCGTAGCGCACCGGCGGAAGATGTATTCACAGGCTTTAATGTCCTTTCAATTGCGCTTGAAGTGCCTATCACCGACATCTTCCCGAACGGCATCCCGCACAACGGTACGCTTGATCCGAAATCAACCGACAGCTTGCTCCGGGTGCATTCAGAAATCCTTCGTCAGAAGAAGCAGGTGGTTGATATGAGCGACATCATCACCGGCATCAGAGGTTCAGGCCCATATGTCCAGGTCGGTCGCAATGCGTTGCCGCTGTTTAACGCCGGGCTGGTTGGAACGCAACGGCAAACGCTGTACCTGCGCACCAATCCGATGCGCGACGTGACCAACTTTGGCGCCGATATCCTGTTTCCAGTGCTGGTGCGCGATGCCGAAGCCCTTGGCATTTACAAAGCCCTGGGGGTTCCAGACAGTACCGTTGCCAAACTCAAAGGGCCCCGCATGGACATCATCAGCGCCATTAACCTGGGACGGCCAATCCCGGTTGCTGACGGCTCCACGGGTGATGTCATTACACTCGATGCGGCCATTAATTCGAGCTTCCCCAATGGCCGCCGCCTGGGTGGTGGAACGGCGCCAAACCGCAATCAGGTCAATGTCAATAGTGTGTTGATTAGCCTGATCGTAGCGGGTGATGCAACCGCCGGCCTCGCCAAAGGGGTTGAAGTCAACGACAAGAACTATCTCAACCGGTTTCCGTTCCTGGCACCGGCTCACCAGGGCTTGCTCCAGGGACACGGTGATATTAACGAGCCAACCGTACCAGATGTCCCGCTCCCATAACCTGCGAACCAGAGCATCGGAACGGTCCTTGCTTGCGGGGGCCGTTCTCTTTTGTAATCCTTATAAACACAGACTTTCGAGTTACCTGGATCTATAGTTTTTCAGAAGAACAAAAAGAGAGAATCCCCATGATTTCGCTTCGGTTGAGTGTATCAATGTTTCGTCGGCTGGGGGTATTGATCATACTGGCCACCAGTCTGCTCCCCACGCCTATCCTGGCTCATGACCTGTGGATTGAGCCAACAACCTTTTCCCCGGAACGAGGCCAGATTGTCGGCATGAAATTACGTCTCGGGCAGGATCTGCTCGGGGATCCAGTCCCACGCGATCCCGCGCTCATCAATCAGTTTATCGTCGAGGATGGGTCTGGCCGCAATTCAGTGTACGGTCGGGACGGTGCTGATCCGGCTGGCCTCCTGCGTGTCGCCCGGCCTGGCCTGCTGGTCATTGGCTATCATAGCAATCCGAGCACCGTCGAACTGACAGCAGACAAGTTTAATAAATATCTCAAGGAAGAAGGACTCGATGCAGTCGCCGCCCTGAGAGCCAGTCGCAATGAAACTGGTGCCAGTGCCCGCGAGCTTTTTTCACGTTGCGCAAAAAGCCTGGTGCTTTCGGGGTCACCCAGCAAAACCCAGGGAGATCGGTGGCTTGGCTTTCCGCTCGAACTCGTGGCCGAACGCAATCCATATGCTCTCCGTGCGGGTGAAGATTTTCCCGTTCGCCTGGTCTATAAGAACCGTCCACTTGCAGGCGCACTCGTCATTGCCATGAATCGTCTCAACCCTTCCGAAAAGCTCTCAGCTCGAACTGACACCACCGGGCGGGTGCGATTCCGATTGCGACCGGGCGGAATGTGGCTGGTCAAAGCTGTCCATATGATCCCGGCACCTGCTGGCGCAAACGCCAGATGGGAGAGTTTCTGGGCATCACTCACGTTTGAACTGCGAGCAACAAACTCCTAAGAAAACGAGAACTCAAAGAATACAAAGGGCCTACAGGAAATGGTTACGCCTATGTTTGCAGTCTTGCGCTCAGGTTCAGGGCGCTGGTGGGTGGGATTGTGCGCAGTTGTCGTGGCACTCGTATGCAGCACCGTGGTTCAAGCCCATGAAATCGGTACCACACGCGTGTCAGTCGTTTTTCATGAAAATCGTACATACACCGTCGAAATTGTGACGGATGCCGTGGCACTCGCCGAGAAGCTTGGCAACTCAACCAGCAAACCGATACCTGCCAATGCCAGCCTCGATGACCTTCAATCATTGCTCGCAAGCGTTGATACCAGTCCAGCTCATCTCCAGTCTTTGTTCACAGGTGCGGATGATAAGTTTCGCCAGCGAGTAAAGCTTGTCTTTGACTCCTCAGAGGTTCGTCCAGAGATCTCGTACGCGGTCGCGCCTGGGAGCGATGCCGTATCACCGGCGGTGGCGACAATCCGATTGACCGGTCAGATTCCTCCAGATGCACAGCACTTTACCTGGACCTATGCCTGGACGTTTGCCTCGTATGCCTTGATGATCCGCTGGGATGGATCTGAAAAAGTTGTAACTGAATGGCTTGAAGGTGACCAGGTGAGCGCGCCGTTCATATTGACCTCACCGGCAGCAGCCATTGATCGCTTGGGCATTGCCTGGCGTTACTTTACGCTTGGATTTACCCACATTGTGCCCTATGGACTGGATCATATTCTGTTCGTGCTTGGCATTTACCTGCTGAGCAATCGCGCTCGGTCTGTCCTGTGGCAAGTCAGTGCCTTCACCATCGCTCATTCCATCACACTGGGACTGAGCATATATGGCCTGATCGCCGTGTCCCCAAAGATCGTCGAGCCGTTAATCGCGCTCTCGATTGTGTATGTCGCAATTGAGAATATGTATCTTTCAGAACTGAAATCATGGCGGGTGGCTCTGGTCTTCGCTTTTGGGCTGCTGCATGGGATGGGCTTTGCAGGAGTCCTGCACGAGCTCGGACTGCCCCGTTCGGAATTTGTAACGGCGTTGTTGACGTTCAATATCGGAGTTGAGGCCGGCCAACTGGCAGTAATCGGCGCCGCGTTCATGTTTGTCGGATGGTATTGCGCCAATCGTGACTGGTACCGCCGCCGGATCGTCGTCCCGGTATCAATGCTGATTGCCTGCATCGCAGGTTACTGGACAATCCAACGATTGTCTTTTTGAGATGTATTGACCTGGTTATTAGATCAAGTCAGGCGACTTGCTGTGAATGTTCAGAAAAGAACGATTTCTTTTCAGAAAAAGAAGCCACAGAACGGACAGAAGATAGACTCAGCTTTTTCAGCGACTTCTGAGATTTCGACCAAATATAAGCTGAGGAAATCGTTTTGTGGAAAACGAGCGTTCCAAATTGCGCAGTCAAGTCGCTTTTACATTGGTGCATTGTAAAGCATGGGGAACAATGCTTTTTGAAAGGGTTGGGAAATTCCCAACCCTATTTTTTATGTCTATTTTCAAGTCTTATTCGGTGCGCAGGGTTTCAACCGGGTCAACGTTGAGTGCCCGGCGTACCGGAACCAAACAGGCCACCAGACTGACCGCGAGCAATACCCCGGAAATGGCGACAAAGGTCAATTGATCGGTTGGACTCACCGCATAAAGCAAACTTGATACAAAGCGGGTCAGCCCAAAAGCGCCCGCCAGTCCCAGCACCATGCCAGTTGCACACAGTGTCAACCCGTATCCCAGAACCATTTGGAAGATGTGGGATTTCTGAGCCCCCAACGCCAGCCGGATGCCGATTTCACGCCGTCGCCGACCAACTGAATAGGCCACAACCCCATAAATACCAACGGCGGCCAGCAATAGCGCCACACCGGCAAACACCGTCAGTACCAGCATGTTAAATTGCTGCACGGCACTGGCTTTGAGCACCCGTTCGTCCAGGGTTTGAATGTCAAAAAGTGGCTGGGCCCGATCAACACTGGCAATCGCCGTCCGGAGCGAATTGACCAGCGCCTTCGGATCATTTTCTGTTTTGACCACCAGCATCATCGCTGGCCAGGGGCTTTGAACATACGACGCATAGGCGGCTGGTTTGGGCGCCGTTTCCAGGTCCTGATGACGAATATCCCCAACGACACCAACAATTTCAGTCCATAACGGCTGGTCCTTCCACCCGGTGTTGATCCGTTTGCCAATCGGGTCTTCATTCGGAAAGTAATGCCGGGCAAAACTGGCATTCACCACCAGCACTCGTTGAGATTCGGCAGTGTCCCTGGGAAGAAAACTCCGGCCCTGGAGCACAGGAATTCCAAGGGTTTGAAACCAGTTTGGGGAGATCGTGTAAAACTGCGAGACAGCGGCTTCGTCAGGTGGAAGTGGGCGGCCCTCGATTTCAAATTTTCTGGGCGTCGAAGCATCCACCATCGGCATAAAGTTGACAACACTGGTTGATTTCACGCCTGGTAAGGCTGAGGTTTGAGCCAGCACCCGATCATAAAAAGCCGCGCTTTCCTGAAACCGGGTCCAGGGCAGTGAAAGTTGACCCGTAATGATGTGTGTGGTTTGAAAGCCGGTTTCGACATGCTGCAAGTTCCACAGGCTGCGGATCATCAATCCGGCGCCAATCAACAACACCAGGGCAAATGCGATTTCGACCACGACCAGACCACTTCGCAACCAGTTCCGCCCGGCGGTGGCGCCTTTTTCGCCGCCTTCTTTCAACCACTGGTTGAGGTTCTTGATGCTGCCTTGAATCGCAGGAATCAACCCAAATCCCAGCGCAACCGCCAGCGTCACGCCAAAAGTGAAGCCCACCACACTCAGGTCAAGGGATACTTCGCGAAGACGTGGGATTGGGGCGGCGGTTTGAGTTACCAGCCAGCTCAGCAACCAGGCAGCCAGACCAAGCCCCAGCACACCGCCGGTCACCGACAAAACCAGGCTTTCGACCAGCATCTGTTGAATCGTCCGCCACCGGCTGGCACCAAGTGCGGTTCGGATGGCAAATTCCTTGCGGCGATCTTCAGCCCGATTGAGCAACAGGCTGGCAATGTTGACACAGGCAATCAACAGCACAAATCCAACGGCGGCAAAAAAGGTCCACAGTGCCGCCTGGACGTCACGCGTCAGTAACTCTTTGGTGTAGATGGCATTTAAGCTCCATCCCTTGTCCGTCGCCGGGTATTGCGCTTCGAGCCGGGCGGCAATCGCCGTGAGTTCGGCCTGGGCCTGATCAATGGTTTTTTCTGGTTTGAGCGCCCCAATCACCCCCAAAAAGCGTGAGTACCGATCCTGCTGTAAGCCGGGCGACATCACCAGCGGCACCCATATTTCAGCATATTTGGGAAAACTGGCCGAAGCCGGCATGATCCCGATGACCTGATAGGGCTGTTTGCTGAGCGAGATTTTTTTTCCGATGATTTCGGGATTGGCCCCAAATCGCTTTTTCCACAGGTTGTGGCTCAAGATGACCACTGGCTCAGCACCTGACTCAGCGTCACGGGTTTCAAAGATCCGTCCCTGAGCGGGTAATGTCCCAAGCACCCGAAAAAAATCAGATGTCACCAGACACCCGGAAACCTGTTCGGGCAAATCATTGTCAGTCAAGGCATAATCTTCGCCGTAATAGGCTGCCAGATGTTCAATGCTCTCGACCTGCGCCGCAAGATCAGTGAATTTCCCCGGTGAAAACGAAGATTGATTGTAGCTTTTGGCCTGGTTGCTTTCGCGGACCGTGACCAGACGCTCAGCATTTGGAAACGGCAGTGGCTTGAGCAAAACGCCATTGATGACACTAAACACAGCGGTATTTGCGCCGAGGCTTAATGCCAGCGTAAAAACCACCGACAAGGTAAAAAGCGGGGTTTTCATCAGGCCACGCAAACTGTACCGCAAATCTTGCCACAAACTGTGCATATAAACTGACTCCCCAGAGATAATTTGGTGAAAGCGACCTTGATTCAACAGACCACGGTTGCGCAACCCATATGCCACCACAAAGCCAAACCCGGAAAAACCACTGGCAAATCATCCCGCACCAAACAAATAGCCTGTATCTCATTTGATAGAAATGAGTTACAGGCGGGTTTCAGTTTCTGGAGGATCAAGCCGCCAGATCTCAAGTGGTTGAAACGAGCACGTCTGATTTGAGACGGGTGCCCGCAACTGGGATTTCGGCTTGTCACTCGTGGGAACTGAGCACTTGATTGAACCACAGCGGCATTTTGGGCCTTCTCCGTGGTCCGCTGTGGTCTCTGTGGTGGAATTCTATTTGAACAGCCTGGGTCAGTTTCTGCTCATAACTATTTGACAAAATTGAGATTTCCCCTCTTTAATCAGGCACCAATCCATATTTGGTATCCTGGTATTTTTGTTCTCTCAATCCCCCCTATGATAAAACCGTTTGAAATTCCGGCTGCCTGGGATGCGGTGACCCTTCACCGAGATCCTTCCTGGATGATCCACCTGACTGATCCTCATCGAGTTGAACTGCGTTCAGCGTTGGAATTTTTTAAGGATACAACCCACTCACAAGGGCTCACCGCTCAGTGGCTTCACGGGAATATGACCCCGCAACCAGCCAGTTTTCCACTGCCAACCCTGGGCCCGCTGCTCAAACAAGTCCAAACTGATCTGGAAGAAAAATATGGCCTGGTTGTGTTGAAAGGCACGCCGGTCTCGGATTTTTCAGGCAAAGAACTGCACTTGCTGCACGCTGGGATTGCCAGCTATGTTGGGACGCCACGCCCGCAAACCGTTTTTGGAGAGGTGGTTCAAGACATCAAGGACATCGGGCAGGCATCACTGATCGAACGCCGTGGCAGCAAACACAATCGCGCCCTGCCTTTTCACAACGACCCGTGCGATGCCATTTCCTTTTTATGTATCAAACCAGCTTTATCTGGAGGTAATGGGCTGTTTGCCAGCAGCGTCGCCATCCACAATGCGCTGCTCAACTCGTCACCCACACACGTACAAACGCTCTATCAGGATTTCACCAACACCTATCAGGATTATTTATTTGTACGAACCGGGATGAACCAGGACCTGCTTCCCAAACAACGGGTCTACGCAATGCCAACTTTTAGCACGGAACAAGACTATTTCGCCTGCAAATACTCGCGGTTTTATATTGATCAGGCCCAGGAAATCGCTGAAGTTCCACGGCTTACGTCCCCCCAACGCCAGGCTCTGGATGCGTTTGAAGGTGAATTGCAAAACGAGAAATGGCACCTTACTTTTGAGTATCAGCCAGGCGATGTGGTGTTTGTGAATAATTTCGTCTGTTTTCATGCTCGAACCGCATTTACCGATGACCCGGCCAATGAAACCTGTCGTCGGCATTTGAGTCGAATCTGGCTTTCTATGCCCAACTCACGCCCGTTGTCGCCTCGATACAAACACTATTTCTTTCAAAATACTGAAGCCGGGGCGATTCGTGGCGGTCTTCCTCTGCCTGAAGTGTGCTACTGACACCATTTGGGACTGAGGGTATCGGGCTAAAGGCTGAGGGAAAGACAATTCTTTCAATAATTTAACCTTCCCGTCAGACAGGTATTTCATTTCAAAATGGTGTAAAACCATGAACTCGACTGGAATTGACGTGCGCCACATTCTTGATTTTAGCCTTCCGGAATTGGCCAGGAAAACCGCGCTCATTTTCCAGGATCGCGCTTACACCTATCAAGACCTGTCAAATGAAGTCTCCCGGCTGGCGTGCGGGTTATTGCAAACGTCCAGCCCTGGTGATCTGCTGGCGGTCTGGCTACCCAATTGCCCGGAACTGCTGTGCCTGTACCTGGCTTGTTTGAAAACCGGTATCATTCCGATGCCCTTTCATCAGGGAATGACCTGGCCCGAAGTGCACCACATTCTGGCTGCCACTCAAACCACGACCCTGATCACCTCGCAAAAGACCCTTGATGAGTGGCCCGTGACTTTTGCCACTACACGCCTTCAACAGATGTATGTCCTTGAGTTAAACCAGCGGTCAGAATTCTTTCGCCCGTATGATGAATTGACCAGTCCCTGGCATAATTTTACGGCCTCACATCTTTCAGAAGACAGCCCGGCCTTTGTGTTGCACACGTCAGGTTCAGAAGGGTATGCCAAAGGCGTGATGCTGTCGTACCGGAACCTCAATCATATTCTGAATTTCCGGCTGGCGCATACCCGGCTGACTTCAGAGAGCACAGCAGTTGTGGCCTCATGCTTAACTCAAAGCGTCGGCCTGCATCAAAGTCTGGCATTGCTGGCCGCAGGTGGTCAGATCGTGTTGCTTGAGTCATATGATCTTGAGCCGCTGGTGGCTGCCGTCCATCAGTTTCAGCCAACGCATTTGATGATGACCGTCAATCCATTTGACCACCTGCTGCATCATCCAGCGATTTCGGAAAGCAGCTTTCAGAAAATACTGTTCGCTTCCGTAGGAGCTGATCGCGTAACACCACGAGTTCAAAAGCGATTCATCGAGTTAACCGGCAAGCCATTAGCCGTCAGTTATGGGCTGACCGAATCAAGCTGGGCCCTGGTGAATTTTGACGGACGTCTCGATACATGCCTGGCGTTGGGGAAACCGGGCCCCGATATTCAGATTAAACTGGTGGACTCACAGGGGATTGAAGTTCCCACTGGTGAAGTCGGCGAAATTTACATCAAAAGCCCAAGAACAATGATTGGATATTTAAATAATGCCCCGCTCACTCAGGCTGCCTTTGTAGACGGCTGGCTGGCCAGCGGCGACCTGGCCTATCAGGATGACGAAGGGTATTTCTGGTTTGCTGGACGCAAGAAAAACATCATTGTCCTGAGTACCGGCGACAATGTTTCCCCTGTTGAAGTCGAACAGGCCATTTTGAGCCATCCGGGAGTTTCCAGTTGTGTGGTGGTGGCAGCTCAGGCCAGCGACACATCCGAAGTGCCCTGGGCGTTTGTCACCCGGTCGGATGAAACCTTAACCGAACTGGCGCTTGAGATCTTTTTGAAAGACAAAGTTAGTGCCTTCAAGATTCCCCGGAAAATTCTCGTTGTCTCAGAACTCCCGGTTGGATTGACCGGTAAAGTTCAGCACTTCAGATCGTAGTGTTCAAAGCGGCGTCAAGCCGCCGCACTCCGAAAGGAAAGCACCAGCCCTGGTTTTCAAATGTCCTGATTTCAGTTAGGCTTACGCGCTTTTTTCATCAGAGCCATTTCCCACCTCCTGCCCATTTTTCTGGTCTCACTCTCTTATTCCACACTGTTTTCAGGGCCTATGCGTCATCTTGCTTATCTGATGTGTCTGGGGTTGCTGCTTTTTGGCTGGCTGGCACCGGTGTCTGCCGCCGAAGTTCCCCGCCCTGTCTTTCGGCGCATCACGTTTGAACAGGGCCTGTCTCAATCTTCGGTCCAGTGTATGGTTCAGGACCAGGACGGATACCTGTGGATTGGCACTCAGGATGGGTTAAACCGCTATGACGGGTATGAATTTTTCATTTATCGCTATATCCCAAATAACCCCAATAGTTTGATCAATAATGACGTCCACTGTTTGTTAGAGGACTCACAAGGTTTTTTATGGATCGGCACCAATGGCGGCGGGGCGGCCCGGTTTGACCGCCAAACCGGCACGTTTACCCGCTTTTATCCGGACCCGGCCAATCCAACGGCCCTTGCGGCTAACCGGGTTGATGCCATTGTTGAAGATCAAAACCACCGCATCTGGCTTGGAACCACCAACGGCCTGCACTTATATCACCCGGAAACCAATTCATTTCAGCGATTTCAACACGATCCGAATAATCCGCAAAGTATTCGTAACAATTACGTTCGAGCCATTGCTCAGGACTCAACCGGGATTCTCTGGATTGGAACGGATGGTGGTGGTGTCAACCGGTTTGATCCAACTACCCGGACCTTTTCCGCTGTTAAGCTGACTGACGATAAAAACCCTGACGTTCCCAGCCCCAATTGTATTTCACTCAAATTTGACCGCCAGGGCAATCTCTGGATTGGCACCACCAAAGAATTGTGCCGCTATACGGTCAGCACCGGCGAACTGAAAACCTACGTCAGCGACCCCGCCAACCCAAAGAGCCTGACGGCCAGCAATATTCGGGCGATCTATTGTGATCAGGAAGGGCGAGTGTGGATTGGCGCTCGATTGGGGCTCAACCTCTATGACCCACAGAGCGATAGCTTTATCCAGTATCGGCACGACCGCAAAGACCCCACCACGATTGGCGATGACAATGTTCGGTCCATTTTTCAAGATCGAGCTGGCAATGTCTGGGTGGGACTGAGCGGCGGCGGGCTCAATCGGCTTGATTACCGTGCCCGACGATTTCAGCACTTCACTCACAATCCTGACCTGCCAAATACGCTGAGCAATGAATCGGTCTTCGCCTTACATAAAGACCATCGCGGATTGATCTGGGTGAGTACTTCTGATGGACTCAACCGGATTGACCCGGCCACTGGCACCGTCAAGGTGTATCCGATTGATGAAACTGGTCAGACCGGATTTCCAGCGAAAATCGCAACCTGTTTTTTTGAAGACCGGGACAACCGGCTGTGGGTGGGGTCACCCAGGGGACTCTGCCGCTATGAACGCGATACCGACACGTTTACCTGTTTCCGAAATGACCCGCAAAATCCTCAGAGTTTAAGCTCCAGCACTGTGATGCGGATGGCCCAGGACCAGACTGGGAATCTGTGGCTTTCATCTTCCGGGTACACCTTAAACCGCTTTGATCCACAGACCGGCACCGCCCAGGTTTTTCGTCCATTTCCCGAAGAAGCCTCTGAAGTTGGCAATAACCGGATCTGGTCACTTGTGTTTGGTCAACACAATATCCTGTGGCTGGCCACATCAGCCGGGTTATTCCGATATGACCCGGCTTCGCAACACATTCGGCAATATGTTCACAACCCCAAAGATCCCAAAAGTATCACCAGCAATCGGGTATTTTGTCTGGTCGAAGACGCTGACGGCATTCTCTGGATTGGCACCAATGGCGGATTAAACCGGTTTTCACCGACAACTGGCGAGTTTTCACCCGTTACCACCCAGGATGGCCTGCCCGATGACAACATTTATGGCATTGTGCAGGATGATGACGGCAACCTCTGGTTGAGCACCAACACCGGGCTGGCCAAATATAATCCTCGCACCCGAGCGATCAGGGCTTATGACATCCGGGATGGCTTGCAAAGTAACGAGTTTAATTCCGGCGCCTATGCCAAATCACCGCAAGGCGAGCTTTTATTTGGTGGAATCAATGGATGTAACCTGTTTCACCCACGTGATATCACCGATAACCCGTACATTCCACCGGTCGTCATCACCCAGTTTCGACAGTATGACCATCTGGTCGAAGGATTTAACGGCAAGGACATTGCGCCGCTCCGATACGACGAAAACTATTTGTCGTTTGAATTTGCAGCCTTGAATTTTCACCTGCCGGATAAAAACCAGTATGCCTACCAGCTTGAAGGGTTTGACCGCAACTGGATTTATTGTGGGCATCGGCGTTTTGCCAGCTACACCAATCTTGACCCCGGCGAATACACCTTTCGGGTCAAAGCTTCAAACAATGACGGCGTGTGGAACGAAGCCGGAACTGCCTTGCGGGTCGTGATCTTGCCGCCGCCCTGGCGGACCTGGTGGGCCTATGTGGGATATACCGGCCTGTTGACCGGGCTGGTGGTCGGTGCGTTTCGGTTTCAACAGCACCGGCTCCAGACGCGTGCGCAACTGCGCGAAGCTGAACTCACCGCCCGCGCCGAACGTGAAACCGCCCAGGCGAAAGCCGAAGCCGCCGCCCAACTGGCGATTCAAAACAAAGCACTTGATCGCAAAAACCAGGAACTGGCCGAAATGAACCAGAAGCTGGTCGAGTCCCAGATTCAGGCGGACCGGATTTTCTCAGCGCTGGCTGAAGCCTTGCCGGGCACTGTGCTTGATGAAAAATACCGGCTGGATGAAAAAATCGGGGCGGGCGGGTTCGGGATTGTGTTTCGAGCCACCCAACTGGCGTTGAATCGTCAGGTGGCCATCAAAGTGTTTAAACCGTCACCGGGTAATGACAGTGCCGATGCGATTGAGCGGTTTCGACGGGAAGGGATTTCCGCCTCGCGCGTCAATCACCCAAATGCAATTCAGGTCCTGGATTCAGGGATTTCAGCCGATGGCATCGCGTTTCTGGTCATGGAGTTGTTACAGGGTCAGGCGCTGAGCGAGGTATTGAAGGAAACGCCAGTTTTGTCAGTTCGACACAGTTTGCGGATTGCGCAACAGGTCTGTTATGCCCTGATCGAAGCCCACACTCAGGGCATCATCCACCGCGACATCAAACCCGAGAATGTTTTTCTACACCAGGGACCAGGCGGTGAAATCGTCAAAGTGCTTGATTTTGGTGTGGCCAAAATGTTTGGCGATGATACCGGCGAATGGATGCAACTCACTGCAACCGGAGGGATTGTGGGAACTCCGGCCTATATGGCGCCAGAACGTCTGGCGGCTCACCCGTATGATGGCCGCTCTGATATCTACAGTCTGGCTGTGATGATGTATGAACTCCTGTGCGGCAGGCAGCCGTTTGCCGAACATGCCCAGGCATTTGCCAGTCTGGTGGTGGCACATCTGCAATATCCACCACCGCCGGTCCGGAAATTTGCGACCTACGTTCCAGAAACAGTCGAAGCCCTCGTTCTGCATGGGTTGTCCAAAAAACCGGCGGATCGGCCTTCAGCCCAGGAATTTGCCGCGCAAATTGCCCAGATTTTGAGCACACTCCCCGAAGAAAGTGATCAGATTCCAGAATCGGCGCGCCAACTCCCTCAAGGCCGGGAGCTTTCAACCATGCCAACGGCTGAATTTACCAGCACCAATCTGGTGGAAACCCAGAATCTGCCTTCGACTCGAACGAATCCTGAATAAATCCGCTCGAAATTCCGCCACAATTGAGACGCTGGCCTTCTGATGTGCCGCAAAATGATTGTTGCTTCTCATTCGTTCCTGATATGTTGAGAACGTCAATCAACAGAAAAGTTTAGCCAGTCGATTTCCTGCCAGGTACCTTTATGATTGAGCCGTCACCTCCCGTTGAGGATTTACTCCTACCGCACGTTCTCTTGATTTCAACTGCCCCCGATCCACTGTCCCACATCCTGAGTCAGTTTGGATTCTCATTCAGTATCACCGATCCATCGCTTGGAAGAGAACTCACCCCAGCTCCAGATATTGTGGTGACGCAACACGTTGAGTCGTCGCTGTTAACCCAGCTCAGTACCCGGTTTCATCTGATCCCCATCATTGGTGTGGTCACGGCTCAGGACGAAGACACCGCGCTTGAGGCATTTGAACAAGGTCGGCTCCAGGATTATGTCTTGTTGGAATCACCCAAACGACTCAAGCCGTGCCTCACCAGCCTTCATCGAGTGTATTTTGACCGGCGGCTCCGGCGACTGGTCAATGAAGTTCCAGAAGCGGTGACGGTGGTTTCATCTGACGGATCAACCAGATATACCAGTCAAAATAATGTCTATGTTCTGGGGCGGAATTTAGCTGAAGTTCAAGGACTCAATGCGTTTACTTATATTCACCCAGATGATGTTCCACTTTTACAGTCAGAATTTGATCAACTGGTAACCCATCCGGAAACCACCAAAACGGCCCTCGTTCGAATTCAACATAAAAACGGCACCTGGCTCTGGATTGAAGGAACAGCCCAAAACTATCTGTCTGACCCCAGGCTCAAGGGCATTGTGTTTAGCTTTCATGATGTCACTGAGTGCAAGCTGGTCGCAGACCGACTCTGCGAGCGTGAGGAATGGTTTCGAACCCTGGTGGAAAAATCATTTGAAGCCATGGCCGTGGTCAACCAACACGGAGTTGTGACCTATATCAACCCTCCGATTGAGCAGATTACTGGTCGGCGGCCAGACCAGATCATTGGGCGAAGCCCCTATACCAATGTGCATCCAGATGATGTGGAACGGGTCCGTGAACAGACCCGGCACTTTACGGATCATCCAAATGAAGGCCGTATTATTGAAGTCAGAATCCAACATACCAATGGTGATTGGCGGACAGTCGAACTCTATAGTCGGAACCTGCTGGCAAATCCGATTGTTCAGGGCATTGTGGTGAACTTCAGAGATGTGACCGAGCAACGAGCGACCCTGGAAGCACTCAAACAAAGCCAGAGTCGCCTGGATGGTATTTTAAACTGGATGCGGGAAATTCTGTGGTCAGTTTCATTACCTGATTATCAAACCCTCTATCTCAATCCTGCCATTGAAGGAATTACTGGATATCCAGCGGTTGATTTCTTTCAAACGCCGCAATTATGGGAAACGTGCGTTCATCCAGATGATTTAGGGATGGTCCGCCAGCGAGTCGAGAATTGTAAAATTCAACCCGAAGGTGACTTGACCTATCGTGTGATCCATAAAAACGGAAATACTCGCTGGGTCCAGGACCGCTACCGGATTGTGTTTGACCCAGAAGGAAACCCAATCTTGCTCGAAGGGCTGGTGATTGACCTGACCGAGCAACGTGAAGCCGCCGAAGCCCTGCGCCAGAGTCGGGCCCATTTGCAGACACTCCTGGAAGTGATCCCCTTTGACATCTGGATTCGGGATACCAGTCATCGCTGCACTTTCCAAAATGCTCAATCCCGAAAACATTGGGGCTCAATTGTCGGACAGTTTCCCGATGAAGCCAGCCAGCCAAAGGAAACCATCGAGCAATGGAAAATCAATCACACCCGGGCCTTTAACGGCGAGCACATTAATGAGGAAAATGCTTTTCTGATCAACGGCGAGAAACATGTATTTTGGCAATTGATCCTGCCAATTTGGGATGAAGGAAAAATTTGCGGAATCGTTGGGATCAATATTGATGTCACAGAGCGCAGGCGGGAAGAAGAAGAACGCCAAAAACTCTCCAGATTGGAAAGTTTAGGTGTGCTGGCTGGCGGCATTGCCCACGATTTTAATAACCTGCTGGCGGCAATTCTGGGCAATGTTTCACTCGCCAGACATATGCTCAATAACCCGGTAAAAGTTGACGCCAAACTTCAAGTGGTTGAAAGCGCAGTTGATCGGGCACGCGCACTCGCCCAACAACTCTTGACGTTCTCTAAAGGCGGCGCCCCACAACGGACACCAACTGATATCAAGTCACTGCTTTCCGAAGCGGCCATTTTTGTCTTGCGCGGCTCAAAAGTGAAATGCCTGTTTGAATTTGATTCCGGGTTGTGGGAGGCCAATGTGGATCCAAACCAGATGGGGCAAGTGGTTCAAAATCTGGTTTTGAATGCTCGTGACGCATTACCTGGCGGTGGGCAAATTACAATTTCAGCCACCAACGAAATGCTCACCGAAGACCCGGCGTTGCCACTCAAAGCCGGTCCCTATCTGCGGTTGCAATTTTCAGATGAGGGAGGTGGAATCCAGCCCGAACACATCCATAAGATTTTTGACCCTTATTTCACCACGAAACATCACGGGAGCGGGCTGGGGCTGGCCGTGGTCCATTCGATTGTGCGTCGTCATAATGGCCATATCGCGGTTCATTCCCAGCCAGGACACGGAACTCAATTTACGATTTGGGTTCCCGCCATTGTGGTACAACCATCTGAGTTGTTACCACGGGAAATTGAATCAAATTCGTCCCAATTTGGACAGTTGCGGATTTTGGTGCTCGAAGATGATCCGCTGGTCGGGGATTTACTGAAGGATTCACTTGAATGTCTGGGGTGTGATGTTACCAAAGTGGTTGATGGGACTGAGGTCATAACCGAATTTCAGTCGGCTCAACAGCACCAGACTCCATTTGATCTGGTGATTTTGGATTTGACGATTCCAGGCGGAACTGGTGGGGTTGATACCCTTCATCAACTCCAGAAACTGGATCCAACTGTCCGTGCTGTAGCCTGCAGCGGATATATCAACGATCCCTGTATGGTGTTTCCCCAGCGCTATGGATTTACCAGCCGGCTGGTCAAACCATTCTCAATTCAGGATTTAACCCACTTGTTGCAGTCGATTTGTCTGGCGTCGGGCTGAAAAAAACAGGGCTCAGGGCTTGGAGCAATCAAAGGGATGAGGGATGAAGAATGAGAGATGAAAGAAAACCAATTCTTCAGCCCTCAGCCCTCAGCCCTTTGATTGCCCTCAGCCCCAAATACATTACTTCCCATAGCTGAAAATGGCTTCGAGCGCGAGGTCGCGATTGGCGACAAAAGCCTCGTACGTTGGCTCGGCAGCCAGATCCGGAGCAATCCACACCCGGTAATCCATCGCCGGTGCATTTTGCCAGTACAGCGATGAAATGCTCGCCCGTAATTTGCAAAATGGCAGCGTGATCATCGTGGACTCACCAATGAAGTTCGGCGGTGAGGCCGACGGCTCACCGACAAACATCGCCTGGGTTTGTTGTTGCAAATCCGAGGCACCGCAAATGGCAGCCGAAAAAGTGTTGCGCCCCATTATCACAAACAGCTTGCCCGGCTGATTGATCTTTTCACATTTGATGATTTCCTGAACCAGCGGCTTGTTGAGGAAGTTATTGCCGCCGCCATTCCACCGAAGGTCAATGATGAGCCGCTCTACCTCATTGGCATTGATAAAGGCAAACATTTTTTTCACAAAAGCTGCAATTGATTCCTCAGGTTTGTTTTGAACCCCATTGTATTGAAAAAACACCGTTTTTGAGTCTTTCAGGTATTCGTACCAGTACAAATTTTCCTGGTCTTTCAAATACAGCGGCGTCACATCAGATCCACTCGGACGGACAGAGATCAGGTTGACTTGTTCCAGAAATGGTCGTGGTTTTGGCGAGATGGTCAGTTCTTTCCCCTGGGCATCAGTCAGAACATAGCTGACTTCATCAAGTGATGGAATCATCCCAAAGGCATGAAGGTACTCAGGAACCCCAAACCGCCGGGGAACTTGCATTCGCAACCAGATGTCGTTATCGCGGGAAACCGTTTTGGAAATCGTCTGATACGCTTGCTCAACTGGAGTCTTCCCAATCTTGCTCAACTTCATTCCAAGGGCAGCTTTATATTCTTCAGCCGCTGCCGTGACAAAAATCCCTTCCTTAAATTCAGAAAATTGAACCGGGACTTTGTGAAAACCGCCCTCACCGCTCGTGGGTGGCATAAACAAAGTGTGTCCATCACCAATTGCAGCAGCCAGACATACCAGCTCAACAATAATTTGATGATCTTTCAGGCTCGGGATTTTGCGATCAATCTCAGCCACGGTGGCTTCAAAGCGGGCCTGATCAAACTTGTTGTACAGGCTGTAGTGCAGCCGTTTCAACTCACTCGCCAGATAATGCAAGTCATAGCGCCATTGTTCATCCCGACTCAAGGTTCCGTCCGGTTTTTCACCAACCAGTTTTTTAAAGCGCGGGTCACTGCGCAGGCTGTCAATCTCAGAGTCATTGCGAATTGTTTCAAAATCGGAAAACCGAGCTTTCATCGCTTTTTCGAGCCAGACCAGAGCCTGTTCCTTATCGCCCTTCAACGCATATCCGCACGCAATGTTATAGAGTTCAGAAGCCGGGTTGATGCCGCATTCAGCCGCTTTTTGAAAGGCGGGGATGGCCTGATCAAAATGCTTGAGTTGATGATGAGCAAATCCAAGCATGTCCCAAATTGCTCCATTGTAAGGATTGGTCTTGACCAGTTCTTCACACATGGCTGCTGTTTTGGCCCATTCCTGTTTGGCAAAAAGGGCCTGCGCCTCCTTGATGGTGGCTCGACTGACGTTCTGTGACTGGGCTTTGGCACTTGCCGATTGGAGTTGCGGGGAGAGGGTACAACTGAGCAGGGTAGCTAAAATGCCGGTACATACCGACCCAAACAAAAGCTTTGAATAGTTCATACGTTCATTCCTTATTCTGATCGAAGAGCAATAATTGGATTGATTGCAGCCGCATGCCGGGCTGGAAGATAACTGGCCAACGTGGTAAGTCCTCCTATTACCAATGAAATACACACCAGCGTTGGCACATCAAAAGTCTCAATCCCAAAGAGCAATGGGTTGAGTATCCGCAAGGCAAAAGATGCCAGGAAAGTCCCTGTCACTAATCCGAGCACGGCGAGCCACAGTCCCTGACGGACAACCATTCCCACAATTTGATTGGGGTGCGCGCCAAGTGCCAGGCGGAGGCCAAATTCAAAGGTTCGTTGTTTGACGGAAAAGGTAATCACCCCAAACATACCAATCAGGGAAAGGAAAAATGCAACACCCGCAATACATCCTAAAACCCAGGCGGTTAATTTGGGGACCAGCAGCGACTGGCGAACCAGTTCGCCGAGCGAAGCCATTTCAAAAAGCGCCAGACCTGGGTCAAGCTGCGCGAGCTGACCTCGAATTGTGCCGGCAAATGTGAGTGGATCAATGTGCCCTGAAATCACAAAGGCCATGCTGCGCGGTGGACGTTGCCGGTAAGAAAAATAGACTTCCTGGAGCGTTTCGTTCCGCAGACCACGATTCTTGACGTCTTCAACCACGCCCACCACGGTGTAAACCGCGTCTGGATTTGGGCTATCACCGCTTCGAAGCTGTGCTCCAAGTGGGTTTTGTCCTGGCCAGAAGCGGCGAGCCATCGTCTCATTGATGATGGCGACCGGCTGGGTGCCGTCAGTATCACGCTCATTCAGGTCACGGCCAGCCACCAGATTGATTCCAAGCGCAGCAAAATACCCCGCGTTGATGGTTCGCGTATCAGCCAGCGGCACATTGTTCATATCGCGGTTATCGCGGCCTTCGATAAAAATTGACGTCGCCGGCATCACCGCAGTTGGGGAAAAAGGATAGTTTGAGCCAAGTCCAACCGCTTTTACCCCCGGCAATTTCTTTAAATCAGCTTCAAACCGGCTCAATAAACTGACTTTGAGTGAATCTTCAGCATATTTGGCTGGCGGTAAATTGATTCGAAATACCAGGCGGTTTTCGGCCTGAATACCAGGATCAACTTGAATCAGATTGATCAGACTGCGGCTCACTAAAACACCACCCGCCAGCAGCACCAGCGAGATAGCGATTTCAACCACAATCAAAGTATTCCGACCTGAAATCAGACGTCCGGTACCATGTCCCTGACCGCGTGATTGTCGGAGGTGGAGATTCAGATTTGATTTGACCAGTCGCACGGCTGGACTGCACCCAAGTCCCACCCCAACCAGAAAAATTAAGCCTGCCGTTTGGAGCCACACTGTTTGATCAAACGTGAGCTTCTGAAAATCAGGGAAAAATGGTGCCAGCACATGGTGCACGGTTTCCAAACTCAACAGTGCCAGCCCAAGCCCAACCAACCCGCCGAGCAATGAGAAAAATACCGATTCGGTCAAAAACTGTTGTGCCAATCGCCACCGGGAGGCGCCAATGGCCTGCCGAATCGAAAACTCGCGCTCCCGGCCCAGACTATGTGCCAGTACAATCAACCCCACGTTGACACATACAATCAGCAGAATCAAAACGCCTGCCAGCCAAACTGCCAGCAAGGGCAACCCAAGGTCGCCGTACAGATAGGACCGCAGTGGGATTGACGTGGTGCCAAACCCGGTAAACAAGGTGTCCTGATTCCAGATGCGTCGGGCCAGAGCATCCATTTCAGAACTGGCCTGCTGAAGCGTGACGCCAGGCTTGAGGTGACCAATGACGTGATAGAGATGTGTGGCTCGCCAGATGCGGAGATTTCCTCCGTGAACTCCCATCGGCACCCAGACATCCGCTGGCTGAAAGAAAGCAAATTCAGCCGGTAACACGCCAACCACGGTAAATCCAACGCCGTTGAGGGCCACCACCCGGCCAACAATTCCAGGGTCGGCACCAAAGCGCCGGACCCAATAGCCGTGACTCAGGACCAGCGACAGCCCCTGACCTTCCTGATCTTCGCGAGCTTCAAATGTTCGTCCATACAGAGGTTTCACACCCAGAGTTGAAAACAGGGTCGAAGACACCACCTGACCGGGGACATATTCGGGTTCACCGCCTTCGGCGATATTAAAACTGACCGGAGACCAGGCCCCCATCCGATCAAACACCGGGTTGGCTGAACTCCAATCCAGGTAATCAGGAATTGAAACCCGAAGTCGAGCATCCGGTTCCTTCTCGCTTCGCTCAGCTACGACCAGCAACCGATCACCATCAGCAAAAGGCAATGGTTTGAGAAAAACTGAATTGACCAGACTGAAAAAGATGATGTTGATACCGACGCCAAGGCCAAGAAAACCAATCACAGTTGCCGCAAACAGGCGACTGCGGCGCACCAACCGAACGCAGTGCCGAAGATCCTGAAAGATTGCCTGCATAGCAAAATTCCTTTGTGCTGATCTGATTTGATGGCCTGATATGAATGACGAATTGAGAATGAAGGTAGTCAGTAGTCAGTAGTCAGTAGTCAGTAGTC
>CAZXCE010000047.1:0-24209 GCA_964639175.1 uncultured Clostridia bacterium | reverse complement strand
AGCGTCTCGCGCGAGACCTGGAAAAGGCAACTTAGAGCCGTCTGCTCTGAGCAGGAACGGAAGCGGTTGCCCAGAACAGGAAGAATCCCCTTCCTCAACCGCATAGCGGTAGAGAGGGGAGGTTCAACACCGATGATGGAGATAGGTAGTGCAGAGACGAGCCTTTCAACTGACTGGTTTAGGATCATCAACATATGAAAATTGTCATTCCAGGCGGAAGCGGACAGGTCGGAACAATTCTGGCCCGAGCCTTTCAGGATGCCGGGCACGAAGTTGTCATTCTGAGCCGAACCCGGCAACCTTCGGTGTGGCGCGTGATTACCTGGGATGCCGAAAGCCTGGGGTTGTGGGCGTCAGAACTTGATGGTGCCGATATTGTCATCAACCTGGTGGGAAGGTCGGTCAATTGTCGCTACACGGCTGAAAACCGACGGCAAATCATTGATTCGAGAATCAAATCAACAAAGGTGATCGGGCAAGCTATTGCGCAATGTAAAAATCCTCCAGGTTTGTGGTTACAGGCGAGCACCGCCACGATTTATGCCCACCGGTATGATGCTCCAAATGATGAGGCAACTGGAATCATCGGGGGAACTGAACCCGGTGTGCCGGAAACGTGGCGGTTTAGCCTTGATGTGGCAACCAGTTGGGAAAAGGCAGCGGAAGAGGCAGTTGTTCCAGGCACTCGAAAAGTGTTGCTCCGGTCAGCGATGACGATGAGCCCGGATCGAGGAGGGGTTTTTGATGTGTTGCTTGGATTGACACGGGTTGGGCTGGGCGGACAGTCAGGGAATGGGCATCAATATGTTTCCTGGATTCACGACCTGGATTTTATCCGGGCGATCAACTGGATTATCGAGCACGACCATCTGTCAGGGCCAGTCAATCTTTCATCGCCACATCCGATTCCAAATGCAGAGTTTATGCGAATCTTGAGAAAAGCGTGGGGGATTCCGGTTGGGCTCCCGGCGATGGACTGGATGCTTGAAATCGGGGCTGTCTTTCTGCGAACCGAAACCGAACTGATCCTCAAAAGTCGCCGGGTGACACCGGGCAGGCTCCAGGAATCAGGCTTTACCTTCCAATTTCCAACCTGGGAGGAAGCTGCTGCGGATCTTTGCCGCCGCTGGCGATTGTCTCAGCCAGGGCGGTAAGTCATAGCATTTTGGGCTGAGGGTATAGGGCTAAGGGCTGAGAGAAATACAATTCTTTCAATCGGTTAGTCTTCCCGCAAGACGAGGTTTCCATTCCAAAATGGTGTCATTTGGTCAATTTTCCGTCTTTTGGCAAGGGTGGGACAAACTCAATCTGAGCGACATCGGCGTAGTTAAATGCGGTGGTGGAGTGGCGAATATTACACCGCGTGGTCCCAGTTGGAATGTCATACAGCAAATACAGGCCCTCACCCGTGGCGAGCTTTGAGCAATCATTCGGAACCGAACATCCACGCCCGACGACCAGCAGTTTGGTTTCATCTTTGGACCACAAAATCCGCTCGTTGGCAAAAGAGGGAAGTTCATCAACCGCATAAATCATTTTGGCAGGTTGATGACGAGTTGTGTCTTCAAGTTTAATCTCAATTTTGTGATCAGCCTGTTTGTAATCAACCAGTTTGGCGCGCCAGTGGCCAGTTGGCGACAGGAATGAATGATCGATGGTGTAAGCAAACTGGCTGTAGATCAACAGACCCAAACCAACCCACACCACCAGTGTGGTGGCAACACGTTCACGATAGGCATCAGTTTCAGCGGTCTCCATCATTTTCCTCCAAAGGGGCACAAGAAAAAGGACTTACGACATGGGCAAGTTTGAATAGATGAGGTGTGCTCGAATATCAAAAAATCGAGCCAACCTGGCTCTCAAACCAGGGCTGTCAGTACCAGTTTAGATCATTGAAAAGGGTGTTGGGAGTTGAAAAAGGAGCCGCCATCGTACTGGAAAAAAAACGGTTTCTCAATGGAAAAATTTGAAGCTCTGAAGCCTGGTGAGACTGATCCTATCGAAAAGAAAAATGCGGATTGAATGGACCAATCCGCACTCTCATTCCGACGTGTTCTGCTGAAAGACCAGGTTCCCGAGTTGCAATGAAAACCTTGGTTGGAAGATAGTCAAGTTATTCAATCAAAGAAACTTAATGGACTACTGACCACTGACTGATATTACTCAAGTACTTCAAAATCAACCCACTGACTGACCGACGGCGCCCCCTTCTTCCGTACTTTGTCGGTCACCGTGAGTTGGAGTACATACTGACCTGGATCCATCTGGGTCCCAAGTTGGAGTTGTCCTCCAGTCCGGAGTTGCTTCCAGTCATTTTGGGGAGAAAGTGCCAGAGGTCGGGACTGACCTTGAAAGACAAGCTGGCCATCGCGGAAGAGCGTGACTTGAACTTCAAGGTTTGGCTGACGAGTTTGTGAATCAACCTGCGGATTAAAAATGTCATATCCATAGTGCACCACATTCCCGCGCTGGATGCGCCGAACTGCGGGGCTCGCTTCCGGTGCACTCCATTCAGGATCGGCCTGAGCCTGTTGGCCACCTGAAGAAGGAGGTGTGTTTCCATCGGCTGGTTTCATTCCAGCGGCCATGATTCCCGACAGGGCAAGGACTCCCTTTTTCAGGTTGGGGACTTCCACAAACTGGTTCACTGACCCAATGTGTGCTGAACCTGCATCACGGATACCCACCCGAAGTTGATACGCGCCAGGCGTTTTCACCGGCAAAATTACCTTTTGGACAAGGCCGTTTTCCCTGGCCAGTTTGAGTCCGGCTTCGTCGAGTTCAATCGTAATTTGGCGCAGTGCCTGATCTACGATTTTATCCTCCGCGCCAATGGTGACTGAGAGCACTTCGAGCGTAGCGTAAAATCGCTTCTTTTCAGTGTTTTCAGTAAACTGCAAGTCACTGGCATCAATAAAGAGCATGGATTGGATATGCGGGCCGGTGGCGGCTTCATTGCCAAACATACTGGTGAGCCGGGCACGGATATCGTTGGCAACAAATGGTGACAGCACCGCTTCCAGGAGCGGGTTGACGGATTTTGATTGAGATTGGGCCACCTGTTCATCCGTGACACCAAAAAAACCATTTCGTGATCGGACATTGACATCTGGTTGTTTGACCCGAACTCGAATTTTGTGAAAGGCAAAATCAGCTTTTCCATTTTGAAAGAGATTTTCTTCCGGAACAAACCCGAGCAGGTAATACCCCGCCTGATCTTTGAGCACTGTTTCAATACTTCGGGAAAAATCGTTGGTATTTTTCAGAAGCAGCCCGCCGGTCTCCTGAGCGAGGAAATTCAGCCCTTCCTGACCATTCCAATAATCCCCCTGCCGTTGCGACAGGATGCTGGCCAGTTTTCCAGGTGTGACTGAGCCAGGGGCATCCGCCGCCGTAATGTTGAGTGTCTGTAAACCACGGGTGTCAAGGGAATAAATCACCACTGAGGCTCGATTGGCCAGATCGGTCAGTCGCCTGAGCAAATTGACAATTCGTCCGTTGTCTCGATCACTCCCAAAAATTTGAAACCCATCTGAAAACAACATGATGGATTTTCGACCGGGAAGATCTTCCAGCCCGCGCACAATCTGACGAATGGCACCAAGGGTGCCAGCCGCAAAGATTTCAGTTCGAACCTGGCCGACATCTGTGTTCACCAGAGTTGGATCACCTTTACCGCTGGCTGGTTTCGAACCGCTATTGCCAACTTTATCCAGGACACCTGGCTGGTCGCGGTTGACCCCGGCAGATTCGTTCAGGGCGGCGATGGCACTCTGGCCGGCTCGACTCACTGAACTCCATTTCAGGTTGTCAATGGCCGCATGAAGTTGCCGGCGATCTGAAGTAAACCGCTGTAAAGCGCCAATGCCGGCGCCGGTTCTTAAGATAGCAACCAGATCCGTGGGCCGCATTTGCTCATCAACAAATTTTTTGAGGCTCTTGCGAACTTGCGGCAGGCTCTCAAACGAAAGGCCCAAATCATCCACCACCAGGGCAATGGTGCGGCGGGTTTGATTGGCCGGGAGCGGTGGTGTGGGCATCGGACCTACGGGCGCGGTGACCGCTTCGGTGCTGGTGGTGAGCGGTTCTGTGGCGACATATTCAAAATGAGAGATCGCCTGCGGTTTTCCATCAACCAGCAACTCAAAATCTTCAGCCTTGAGGGTTGGGATGACCCGGCCTTTTTTATCGGTTACCACGGCATCCACCTGAACCAGCGTGGTCGAAATTCGAACGACATCATCGTCCTGTTTTGAATCCTTTGGTGCTTGAACTGGCTTGCCAGAAGCAGTTGTGACACTGATTCCAATGGCCACCAGCAAAACGAGTGCAAGAAAACGTTGGGGCATAGATAACGAGACCTCGTGGATTATTCAGATCAGAAACTGGAGATGGATGACCAAAACGCAGGAATCATACTTTGTGCCTTTTTTATTTCTCTCGGCACCTGACACCTTGATTTCTGAGTTTAACCGTGACAGGCAGGTTCATCCTGAAATCTGTCTGACTTGAGGAATATGCGTGTGATCGCAAAAAATGTGGCGGAATGGTGACAATTTTCTTCTGAAACTAGACGCGTAACATCCGGGTGAATCTTCTCAGCCCCAACTAAAGCTCGATCCAGGGCATCGGGGTTTTTTGTTCAGCGATTTTGACGCGGTGTTCCCAATCGTAGCTAAACAATGGTTCCCGCTGTTCAAGCGCCTGGAGTGCCGAAAGTCGGGCAATTTCCGGATGATTATTGCTCTCGCTTAAATGGGCCAGAATGATGTATTCGGCCAGGCCATCAAAATCCTCTTTGAGAAACCGGGCCATTTCGTGGTTTGAAAGATGCCCACGTCGGCTGGCAATGCGTTGTTTCAGTGCCCAGGGATAGGGCCCAATTTTGAGCATATCGCTATCATGGTTAGCTTCGAGCAGGAGTGCCTGGCAACCGCGCAGCCGATGCGCGACGTGTTGTGGAATGTAGCCAAGGTCAGTCACCACGGCAATTTTGACACCCTCCGCTTCGAAGGTGAAAATCATTGGATCAGCCGCATCATGCGGCACGCTCACCGGTGTCACTCGAATGGTTCCAATTTCAAATGGCACGCTGGAGTTGATTGGTTCAGCCCAGGAAATCTGGGTATCATCTTTTTCTTTGAGGTTTGATGCGCTTCGCGTGGCCGGGGCAATGTAGACTGGAACTCCGGTTTGTTTGGCCAGCACTGGCATGCCACCCACATGGTCAGCGTGTTCGTGGGTAATCACGATAGCAGTCAACTGGCTCGGCTCCTGGCCAACCTCCCGGAGTCGCCGAACTGTTTCACGAGCTGACAACCCGACATCCACCAGTAATCGGGTATTACCAGCTATGATGAGGGTTGAGTTGCCGCTACTGCCGCTTCCAATTGAGGTAAATCGCATACAGGGAAAACTGATGTGGATTCAAGGTGATAGAACATCAATACCACAAAGTCATTCCCGCAATCATGTGATTCAATCGTGTTTTAGAAAATAGATATGGTATCTTGTTGAAAAAAAAAGATTTATTTTTGTGTATTTCGTGTATTTCGTGGTTTGTCAGTCTCAAGTCCCAGGGCGTTGCTCATCACATTGCGGTGATTTTTAGCAATTTGGCTGGAATGACCGTTTTGCGACCCGGTCCCAGGGTGAGGCAGGCTATTTTACCGGTTTGGAACAAATGTTCTGCCAGACGCTGGACATCAGGTGGGGTTACCGCATTGATTTCCTGAATAATTTCTTCGGTGGTGGTTATTTTCTGGTACACGATTTCCTGGCGGGCGAGGTGGGCGGCCCGACTGGCGCTCGATTCAAGGGCGAGCAAAATCCCGGTCAATAATTGCTCGCGGGCCCGCTGGAGTTCTTCGTCGGTGACTGTTTCGCAAACCAGAGATGAAATTTCAGCCATGATCAGTTCAATGGTCCGTCGGAGATTGGCTGGTGAAACCGCCGCATAAATATTAAGGCAGCCAGCGTCATGGACAGCATTGACGTCTGAATAGACCGTGTAGGCGAGTCCTTCTTCTTCCCGAATTCGCTGAAATAACCGTGAACTGAGGCCGCCACCAAGGACGGTTGAAAGGAGCTGGCAGGTAAACCGATAGGCTGAGAGGAGCGGCGGTGCCACCACACCCAGGATAATATGAGCCTGTTCATAGGGTTTATTGATGGCATCTACAAACAGCGTTGGGTGGGGAAGATCTTCATTGAGGTGGGCCTTCCCAGCCGGGAGCGAGCCAAAATAGCGGTTTGCCAGTTCGACAATCTGTTGGTGCTCAAGGTTTCCCGCTGCCGTGATCACAAAATTGGCTGGGGTAAAGATTTCTTCAAAATACTGCCGAATCGCGTCACGGGTGAAAGATTCAACCGTTTCAGTTGTTCCCTCAATTGGGCGACCCAAACCATGGCCATCCCAAAACCGGGAAGTAAATTTTTCAAATACCAGTTCATCCGGGGTGTCTTCCACCATTTTCATTTCTTCAAGAATGACCTTGCGCTCACGTTCCAGTTCTTCAGAGTCAAACAGCGGGTTCAACACCAGATCCGCCAGCAGGTCAAAGCCTTCTGCCAGCCGATGATCGAGGGTTTGAATATGAAACCCGGTGCATTCGCGCATGGTGAAAGCATCAACTGCGCCGCCAAGGTGATCACTTTCAATCGCAATCTGGCGGGTGGAGCGGTTTTTCGTGCCTTTAAACAGCAAATGCTCAATAAAATGGGTAATCCCATTCAGGTGCGGCGGTTCGTGCCGGGATCCGGCGCGAAGCCAGATACCAAGGGTGACCGACCGGATCGAGGTCATTTGTTCAGTCAGGACAACAAGGCCATTGGGAAGTTCAGTGCGGGTGGCGACGATGGGGGGGGCTGGCTGGGAAGTGGTGTGATTCAAGCGTTGGGACATTCCTTATATCATTTTGGGGAAAAACAGATCGAAGAAGAACCCATACGAACTGGGGTGAAGAAAACCGGGTTGAAACGGTATCGCCTCTACCCAAAGCCTTCAGCCCCAGTCCATAAATCGTTAACCCTAAAAATAGATCAGTGCATCTTCAGTGAATTTGATTTTGAGGGTTGAGCCAGGTTGTAGCCGAATGTCATTTCCTTTGGTCAAAAGAACACCCGCCAATGCTCCTCCGCCAAGTGTTGCTGCTCCGGCTGTCCCACCGCCGCCAGCCAGAATGATGGTTGAGGCACCAAGGCTCCCTAAGATACCACCGGTTATCGTATTATTTACGGTCCGTCGTCCACTTCTCCCGCCATTCATTTCGCCGTCTTCATCGGCTTTGCGACGCGATTCATTCACATAGTCATCAACTTCAATCACCATCGAGGCAATTGGTTGGGGGCCGGAATCAGAGATGATTTTATTAAACTGAATCTGAAGTGTTGCCTGGCGCTGACCAATCTTGGCCGGGCTGATTTGTGAAATAAATCCTCGAAACTCAGTTCCTCGACCAAAAAGAAGCGTGCCATCATGAAAGAATGAATCTTCCAGGGTTGCAAAAACTGGATCATTGACTTCATTCATTTTGGTGTTGACCATATTTTGAAGGGTCAAGCGAATCGTTGTTCCCCCTGGTATGACAACGGACCCATTTGGCTTCGGGGCGGGTACTGGAGCCGAGGTTTCCTGACGGTGAACGCGGCCACTTTGACCGAATGTTGTTGTAAGTGGGGTACCCCCACCTGTGAGACAGAGTACGAGCGCGGCTGATAATAAAAAAGAAAATCGTGGCATAATGGATCTTCAACTTTCTCGAAGCAATAGAGTGCTCAGAAATTCCGCCTTTTTCAAGGCAACCTCAAGTGATTTGGGCTGATGTGTGGAATCGTGTTAGCCGACCACTCATACTACCCTACTTGTTGGCCACTTGTCTAAATGCTTCTGAAAAAAGATAGGGAAGTTGGGGTGATGATGACTGGTTACACTTCATCAGCGTGGCTGCGGTTCCTTTTTTCGAGGTGTTTTCTCTTTTTTGAGAAGCGGTTTCTTCAATTGGAGATAGGCACACACCACCACACTCCCAACCATGATTGAAACGGCAATCGTGGCCCGAACTGATTGCGCTCCGGGAAGCACCAGATAGGTCCCAAGCCCTAAAAAGGTCCCGAGATATCCAAATGAAAGCGGAATATTTCGGCCTGGGGTAAACGATTTTCCCTGACAGCGGCGACAGGTTGCCAGGCCAAGCTCATTGCCATAATCCGCTGAACGGTATTTTTGAAACCAGTGCACGCCAGCCTGACGGCAGTGAGGACACTCAAAATAAGAAAAAGACATAGGGAGGATAAATAGCGAAGTCGCGAAGTAACAAGCGTTGATTGGCAGGTTTGTTCTGTCAATCAAAAAAATTTTTGTGTAATTTCTATTTGGCTACTTCACTAAAAATTATTTGCGCAACAATTCTTTGATTCCGCCGAGTTTAATGTAAAAGATTTCGTGTTCTTCCGGTGGGCAGTAGGTCAAAAGCTCTCGAATAAAGTCCTCATAGAATTTGGGACCTTCAAACTGGGTTAGGACCCGGGCCTGTTCAGCATGCTTGATATTGTTGACGGCGGCCAGCATCAATTCGTGGATGGGTTTGCCGGATAAACTGGCCCGGCGCAAAGCCCAGCCAGCCACAATTTCGGCGACCCGTTCACGTTTCATATAAAATGGGGTGGCTGTCCGAAACAGAATTGATAACGAATCAGCCACAAACAGCGGAGCTTTTTGGTCGTCGAGGTACGCCAGCAGATCGGCAATGGCGGCATCCAGGTTGACAGTTGATTTACTTGGATCGGTCCATTGTGGGCGGCGGGTCATGGTTGCTTCCGGCCATTTGTCACCCTCACGGTTGGCATATGACATCGGGTCTGCCGGGTCTTCAACTGGAGGCGGTGTGGCTGGCCCTGGGGTTCCATAGGCGACCGGGCGAGGCATGCGGGGTTTCGGCGGTGCCGATAGTGTGCCGGTTGGTTGCTGGAGCGGCAGGGTTGAGCCAAAGGCCGGATAGCTCCCAGTTGAACTCGATGTCGGTCCAGACATGGGCGGTGCTGCCAGTGGGGAGGTCCCATAGCCACTCAAGGGTTGTGTTGCCTGAGGATAAAGATTGGGCGGCGCCAGCGGCTGGGTCCCATAATTCTGAGGCGGGGCCAACGGCGTGGTGCCATAAAACGGAGACGTCATCGGAGGACGCATGGCAGCAGCCAGAATCCGGTTTTTCAAGGTTTCATAGCTATAGATGATCTGGCGAAAAATCCCGTCGATTTCAAGCCGTAACTCCCGCGGCGCCTGTAAAAATCGATCCGGATGAAACCGTTCAGCCAGTTGAAAGTATGCCCGATTTAGATCATCCATCGTACCAGCCGGCGAGATATTGAGAATGATATAGGGATTATGCTGGGCAATGCGTCCTTTGATCATCTCCATTTCCTGGAGGAAAACTCGAAAATCCGGTGGCGCCGAGGTTGTGGTTCGAGTCACGGTTGGCGGTGGCGGAGTTGGCTGAGCGGCAATTTCATCCGGTACCGCAAACTTGCCGGTTCGGTGGGAGAGTTCCGCCGCCTGGGTTTGTTCCAGGATTCCAGCCGAGAGTAAGCCATAAATTGATTTGAGGGTGAGTTCAGGTGTGGAATCAGTCGTAATCAGAATTTTCAATAAATCAGTGGGTTTGGTCACCAGATCGACCACCTTCCGCTCGACTGGTTTGAGCGAAGTGGTTTGCATCCGGAGCAGCATTGAAGAGGATGGTGCCACCAGCCGGTTGATATCGCCTAACCCACGTCGGATGATTTCAAAGTCTTCAATCCGGCGAACGCCTTCCAAAATGATACTTGCCGTGGTGAGTTTGAGTTTGAGTTCATCCGCGACCCGATTTTCACCTTCAATAAATTGATAACTGCCAGTGGTCCAGGCAAAGAGGGAATAAATAATGTCGAGGACCTGAAACGTGACATTGGTGATGAGTTCGCGTTCTCCCATAATGCCCATTTCAACGAGGGCTTTTCCAAATCGTTTGCCGCTTTTGGTGGCTTCAACCGCGCGGTCAAAATCCTGTGGTGAGAGCAAGCCATGCCGCAGCAAGACTTCACCGATGCGGTCCTGGGCCTGGTTGCTGGCCGAAAATACAATATTGCCAAGTTCAAAAAAGATCTGCTTGCGCTGTTCACCTTGAGAAAAGATCAGTTCTCCGGTTCGTCGTTCAACATAAATCGACCGCAGCAAATCTGGAAGGCAGATAGTCGTCAGGTCACCTTGCATGGGGTTCAACTCGTTTGGTTAGGAGGTTGGAGTTAAGGTGCAGTTTGGGGCGACGAATCTTGTACCAAATGAGCCCTCATCATACCGGCGGGCGGATGAAAAGTAAATCATCCAAACAGCGGTACCCCTGGCAGTTCGTGGCCATAAAGACAATTGTCGGCGCGCCGACAATTGGTGTGATCTTCCCAACTGATCGGTGGAAACGAGGTGAATTTGAAAGCTGGTTGAGGCCGACACTACTGACTGTCGCGAAGAAAAAACCGACCTGATCCCGGTGTACGGGATGGCCGCGTGTTACCTGACAGAGATGGTTTTCTGGGTTCGAGCTGCTTCAAAAAGATATTGTTGGGCCAGCCCTGCCAACTGGCCAAACTGCTCGATAGCAAATTGCCGAATAACCTGATCGGAAGGGGATTGGCCTGGGAAGTAGAGGTCAATCATGATACGTCTGATCCAGGTATCAACTGGAAATACATCCCACCGGCCAAACCCAAATAAGAGAATACAATCTGAGACTTTGGGGCCAACTCCAGGCAAACCAAGCAGAAGGTCGCGTAATTCGGCAGTTGAGAGTTGGCCTGCCTGCTGCCAGTGGGATGAGTGATCGGTAATGTGTTGGGCGAGTCCAATCAGGTATTGGTCGCGGTATCCCGTGCCGCATTGTTCCCGCAATACGTCGAGTTGTGCCTCGGCCAGTTGTTGCGGTGTTGGGAACGCAAATGCCAGTGGCTGGCCGGGGATGGGGGTTCCATAGGTGGTGCAGAGCCGGTCAATAATACTGGAAATGCGTTTGATGTGGTTATTGGCTGAGACCACAAAGCTCACAATGACCTCAAACCAGTTTTGATTGAGAAGTTTGAGTCCGGTAATGGTGCGGGTCGCCTGCAAAAAGATTGGATCCTGGTGAAGCGTGGCCAGCGCCTGGGCATAGTCGCGCCGAAGATCGAAATAATGAAAGACCTGAATGGGAAAGGGCGGGTTTCCGGTTGGCGACGGTTCGTCTTGATGAACCCGCATTCCTCCATAACTGACAGAGAGCCGCCAAACCTGTCCATTGACAATACCCTGATAGGTGTTGTCTTCGGGCGAGTAGCGCCAGCGGAAGGTCTGGCCTCCCAGCAAGGTCAGTGCTGGATCAAATGAATGAGGTTGAAGAGGGATAAAATACCGCATTGGTCTGATAATTAATTTTTTGGTGGAGGTGGAGATTGAAGCGGGGTCAATTCCCGTAAGTGCTCATTGAGATATTTGTCACAGGGAACACAGATGGCACAACACACAATTAAACTTGCAATTCCTGAAATGAGGATATCCCCGTTCGAATACTTCATCAATCCAATTCCAACCGGCGGGGTCACAATTCCAACCAGCAGTATCCGAAGGAATCCCACCCAGAGCCCTTTATCCCGCAATTTCAAACGGTTGAGGCACTGCGGGCATTGATAGATGCTCCAGGGAGACGTGAGAAAGCGGGTCCAGGATAATCTGAAAGGGGTGTGACACAACGGACAGGTTAATCCAGGGAGAGCGGTGGTGCCAGGAACTGGGGAAATCGCTTTTTTCGATCTGGCCGTCGCCCTGGGTCCCCGGGCTGGAGCCGGTGGGGTCTTCCCCAGGTCCAGCCCACACTCCACACATACATTGGTGAATTCAGCGTTCAATGTTCGGCAGCGCTGGCAAATCATGGGGAAGGCATCCTTGCTACCGATGAGCTAACTTGTGAGCCTGCACCGACATCGGGAACGTGCGCTCCTGGCTGTTGCTCAAGGGTGGGTTCGCAGGTAGAATAAGCGTCTTTTTTCATCTTATCGATTGAGACTGGAGTCATTCATGGCAATTGACCGGATTACGGTTCGCGGTGCCCGACAGCATAACCTGAAAAACATCAATCTTGAAATCCCGCGCAACACACTGACAGTGATTACCGGATTAAGTGGTTCAGGGAAATCATCACTCGCCTTTGATACCATCTATGCCGAAGGCCAGCGGCGATATGTTGACTCACTTTCAGCCTACGCGCGTCAATTTTTAGATCAACTGGAACATCCTGATGTCGATTCGATTGAGGGACTCAGCCCGGCCATTTCGATTGACCAAAAAACGACCGGGCGGAACCCACGTTCGACTGTGGGAACCGTGACCGAGATTTATGATTACCTGCGATTGCTCTATTCCTCAATCGGAACTCCCCACTGTCCTGAATGTGCCCAACCAATTACCCGCCAGTCAGCCGAGCAAATCGTTCAAAGTATTCTGGAATTGCCGGTTGGTGAGCGGGTTATGATTTTGGCGCCGCTGGTTCGCGGACGCAAAGGCGAATTTCAAAAAGAACTGGAAAAGCTCCAAAAAATTGGGTTTTCCCGGGCCCGGATTGATGGGGAACTTCGGTTCCTGGATGAAGAAATCCGGCTGGATAAGCGGCGAAATCACACGATTGAAGCTGTGATTGACCGTATTCTGATCAAGGATGGAATCCAAAAACGGTTGCTTGAATCAATTCACACCGCCGTCTCCATGACCGATGGCGTGGTCATGGTGGCAGTGGTGGATGGTGATGAGAAGCTGTATTCTCAAAAAATGGCCTGTCCAAGTTGCGGCATCAATATGCCGGTATTAGAACCACGGTCATTTTCCTTCAATAGTTCATTTGGCGCCTGTAAAACCTGTGCTGGTCTGGGGGTAACCACTGAAGTTGATCCGTCACGGTTGATTTTGGATCCCCAAAAAACCCTTCCGAAACTGGAGTTTGCCGTAACCGATGGCCACATTACCAACCAGTTACGTGAAGGATTGCTGGCACTGGCTCGCCATCATCAACTTGGGGCAAAACTCACCTATGCTGATTTACCACCAGCCATCAAGGACCAGTTCTTTCATGGGCTCAAAGAGAAGATTGTTTTTGAGTATGCCGGGTATGAGTATCGGAGTGTCTGGAATGGGGTCGTGAGTCTCCTGCGAGAACGATTTCATGACGCCAGAACTGACCGGTTGCGCAATGAATTGGAAGGCCTGATTCTGCCTCGGACCTGCAATGACTGTGACGGGAAACGGCTTCGTCCAGAAGCCCTGGCCGTTCGGGTGGGGGGGCGGGGAATTGCTGATCTGACCAGTACCGCCATTTCTGAAGCGGCTGACTGGTTTCATCAGTTAAAAGTCTCTTCACGTGAAGAAAAAATAGCCGGGCCGCTACTCAAGGAAATCCGGTCACGGCTTTCGTTCCTCAATAAGGTCGGGCTTGGCTATCTATCGCTTGACCGGCCAGCCGCTTCTTTGTCAGGTGGTGAAGGGCAACGGATTCGCCTGGCAACGCAGGTTGGTTCTCTGCTGCGAGGAGTTTTGTATGTTTTGGATGAGCCGAGCATTGGGCTACACCCACGGGATACAAACCGGTTGCTTGAGTCATTAGAACAACTGCGGGACCTGGGGAATACCGTGCTGGTCGTCGAGCATGACGAAGAAACGATCCGGCGGGCTGATTTTGTGGTTGATCTGGGGCCGGGTGCCGGTTCACAGGGTGGGGAAATTGTGGCTGCCGGGTCGCCTGACCGGATTTCAGCCGATCAACAATCGGTAACAGGTGGGTTTCTTTCGGGGCGGCTCTCAATTCCGGTTCCGGCAACCCGTCGGCTTGTCAATGGCAAACACCTTGCAGTGGTGGGTGCCACCCATAACAATTTGAAAAAAATCGACGTCCGGTTCCCGATTGGGGTCTTTACAGTGGTCACAGGGGTTTCAGGGTCGGGGAAATCAAGTCTGGTGGGTGATATTTTATATCGGGGGTTGGCCAAACAAATTTATGGAAGTTTTTCAGTTCCGGGTGGTCACACGACCATTGAGGGAATTGAACATATTGATAAAGTGATTGAAATTGACCAGTCGCCTATTGGCCGGACACCCAGATCAAACCCTGCAACCTATACCGGTTTGTTTACCATGATTCGCGAACTGTATGCCGGCCTTCCCGAAGCCCGGGAGCGTGGATATAAAGTTGGTCGCTTCTCATTCAACGTCAAGGGTGGTCGGTGCGAAGCATGTCAGGGAGATGGGCTCAAACGGATTGAGATGAACTTTCTACCGGATGTCTATGTGCAGTGTGATGTCTGTCAGGGCGCACGCTATAACCGTGACACGCTGGCCGTCAGGTATCGAGGGTTGTCAATTGCGGATATGCTCAATACCACAATTTCAGATGCCCTGGAACTTTTGAGTGCGATTCCTTCAATCAAGCAAAAATTGCAAACCCTGAATGAGGTTGGACTGGGCTATCTCAAGCTCGGTCAATCGGCCACCATGTTGTCTGGTGGGGAAGCCCAACGTATGAAACTGGCCAAAGAACTTTCCCGGCGCGCAACTGGCCGAACCCTGTACATCCTGGACGAGCCAACCACCGGATTACATTTTGAAGATGTGCGTAAGTTGCTATATGTATTGCACCGATTGGTGGATAATGGTAATACTGTAATTGTAATTGAGCATAATCTGGATGTAATTAAATCGGCTGACTGGTTGATTGATCTTGGGCCAGAAGGCGGTGCCATGGGCGGGCGGCTGGTTGGAGAGGGCCGGCCAGAGGAGATTGCCCGATTAAAGAAATCTCATACCGGGCAGGCGCTCCGAGCTATTCTGGGGCGTCCGACCAATGGCGGAGCCAAAGGAAAATCACGCTCAATTTCTCCTGAGCACTGGGATGATGAAGGGATTGAGCTGGTTTCTGACGAAGGTTAAGCGTACCAGAGGTGTTGAGCCAGGCGTTAGCGCCGGTGTTCAAGGGGGTGACTGGCGTGGGGATTCGCCTGCGGCCAGTATGGGCGACGGCGAGGATTTCAGGGGCTGACGTAAAAAAAAGCCTGCAGAATTTCTTCTGCAGGCTTGAGAGAGTAGAACAGGAAGCCCTCGATGGGCCTACTGGGAGGAGGAACTATCAGTCGGAGGCGGGTCTGAATTTTGCGGTTTGCGTTTGAGTGTTGGCCGATCAGATGGTTGAGGCGGCTGTGATTGATCATCCATATCTCCAGTGGCATCTGGATCTACCGGTGCGTTGGGATCGGTGGTTGGGCGTCGTTTTAAGGTGGGTTTTTGCGGGGCACCAGCATCTTGCCCGGACCCACCGTTGAGTCGCCGGTTATTGGTGGCATAGAGTGCTCCGAGCCGGCTTTTCACCCGATTAAATTCAGACGTATTCATAATATACTCGCCCTTGTCGGGAAATCGTGACATCAAGTCTTTTACCCGCGTGATACGATCACCGTTGGCCGGGTGGGTCGAATACAGTTTGGCCATGGTCCCGGGTTTATTCTTTTCACGGGCCTGAAGTTTTTCAAAAAACGTCATCATGCTATTGGGGTCATACCCGCTTGCCCAGGCATACTGGACTCCGAGCATATCAGCTTCAAATTCCGCATTCCGGCTGAATTTGAGAAAGGTTAACGGAATCAGCAGATTTGCCCCATTCTGAGCCAGGACACCACCCAACCCGCCTAAAAAAATCAGCGGGATCGCCCCAAACTGCAGTAATTGTCCTTTAGAAACCTGTTCGGTTGAATGTCGGGCAGCGACGTGGGCAATTTCGTGAGCCATAACACAGGCCAGTTCTGACTCGTTTTCAGCCGCCAGAATCAGACCTTTGTTGACATAGAAAAAACCACCGGGCAAGGCAAACGCATTTACTTCGTCAGAGTCAATAACTTTAATTGTAAAAGGGACTTTTGAATCAGAATTCAGAACCAGGTTCTGGCCGACCCGATTGACATATTCGGTTACCAGTGGGTCCGTGACAAATTTGAGCTGGCGGTCAAGATCAGCGGCCAGTTGCTGGCCAATCGCCATTTCTTTTTCCATTGAATAAAATTGGATACTGCCTTTATTGATATTGCGCTTCCCAATTTTCTCAGGATCTTCTTTCGTATCAAGCTTTTTGGTTGAGTTGTCAGCCAGCAGGCTCAGGCCTGGGGCAAGGAGCAACCACATCAAGAGCAGTGAAAACGGACGTGAGGCTTTCAAAAACATAAGCTGAACCCCTCGAATGAGCCAGAAGTAGATAAGTGGTGAAATAGGGGAGGACCAGGGTCAAAATATCCAACAACGTCTCCCCGCAACGACCGTCATTCTAGCAAAGTCTAGATTAGACCAGGGTTAATCATGGATTAGAATCTTTTAATCTAATGTCAGCAAACACTTGCCAGAATTGCACCCTGTGGGGTGATGTGCTACATTCGCAAGCCATCTATGCCTCCGCAAAACATCAAATCCTACATCGATATTCAGCAACTTGATCAAATCAGCAACTTTCGCGAGGCCGAGGGCGAGCGGGTTGTTCGAGCCTACCACTTTACCAGCGAATTAGGCCGACTGGTGTCCCGTAATCTTGAGGCGATTGCCTCGCCTCGGACACCAGGGGCCATTCGAATTATTGCTGGCCCGCGCGGTGTTGGGAAAAGCCATCTGTTGATGCTGATTCAAACACTTGCCTATAAGCCGCGTGCCCGGGCGCTTGTCGGCCAGGTGCCTCAGGTTTCGAACGCCGTTCGGCGGCTTGAAGGAAGTAGCTTTGTCGTTGTTCAGGTCTCAGGGCCCACTCGTGGGGCAACCACCTTTGATTTCGGGATTGCCCTGCGCGAGGCACTCAGACATTCACCTGGAAACCCGATGGAGTTTGATGATACCCAGTGGTACCTGGCCATTGAACACGGGCAGGTGTGTGAATTGATCTGTAGCAAGCTATTTCCTGGCATGGTTTTGCTGGTGACGATTGACGATATCTCGGAAATTTTCCGATCAGGCAAACGCGAACTCATTACCAATACCTATCGCTGGCTGTCATTACTGGCCATGAAGGCCCGCGACCTGCCAATTGTTGTTCTTCTGGCACTGGATAGTGATGTCATTGACCCGCAAACCGGGCCGGCAGCCAAGCTTACGGCGGATTATCAGGTTGATGCTCTGTCGCAGGAAAGTTTACGGCGGATTGCCGATCAGGCGCTATTTCGCAAAAACCCAATTCAGCGCTCTGAACTGCAGGCTCTGTACCGTGAAGCCTTACGGCTGCTCCCAAATTTCAAGTGGAGTGAACAGGAGTTTATTGAGATGTACCCGGTTCACCCGGTCGTGCTCGATGTATCTCCTGCCATGTGCCAGTATTGTGAAAGTTTTTCGCTGTTTGGGTTTATGAACGCCGCTGCTGGGCGAGCGCTTGGGCGACGACCTCTCCAGTTAATCTCGCTTGATGAATTATTTGACCGGTTTGAATTTGATTTGCGGCGGAACCCGGTGCTGCAACGCGGGTTGGAAGTTTATGATTTTCTGGCCAGTATTGTGATTCCTACGCTTGCGTTTGGTGATCGGCTCAAGGCAAAGCTGATTCTGAAGGGGATTTTATTGTCATCAATTTCAGGTCGAACCGTAAATGCCTATGACCTGACTGATTCGCTCATGTTGTATGAAGAGCGGAGTACGGATCGTGAAGCCGCCTATCGCCAAACTTTTGCTATTTTGCAGCAACTGGAAAATCTGGCCGAAGGCCAGTTGATCGGTAAGGAAGAAGGAATCTCCCGGCAGTATCAAATCACAATTGTGGAGCGGCTGGATCCAGAAGCAAAACTCAATGCCGCTGCGGCGGAGATTGCTTTTGATGACCCCCGGCTCTGTGCTTTGCTGGTCACGCTAGGTGGAATTTGTTTTCAGGAATGGCCTTTTTCGGCTGATGCCTTACTCATGGCAAATGCAGTGGAGCAGCGCACCGAAGTCATTGGTACCTGGCGCGGCACGCATCGCAAAGGCGTTGTGGTTTTTAACCAGCCCGTTGAACTGGCCATGTTACAACCAGTTCAGATTGAGCGTCATGAAGAACGTCTGACCCCAGATGCCATCTCTGTGGATGCCGAGGCATTTGAGGTCAAACCCTCTGTCACCACACCCTCTGGGTTACAGGAAGCCATTACGACTGAAGTCAAGGTGACATATACCTATCAGTGGGCGGAAGAATGTTGTGAGCTAGACTGGCAGATTTCACTCTTGCCAGCGATATATCCTGAAATTCCTGATACGGTACCCCCCATTCCGAGCCTGTTATTTTGGAAACCGGGGATGCTTGATGCCGCCGGGTGCGACATCCTGAAAAAAGCCTGGGTTGTGTATACCCGTGGAGAGGAAGTTTTAGGGATTGAGGCGGCGGATCGCTTACAGTATCTCGAAATTCAGGTTCGCGAGTTGTTTCTCAAGCTCTATATCGAACAGGGCATGTTGGTCAGTGCAACGGGAGAAAAGTATCCCGCTAAAAACTTCTGGCCAGATGGAACACCCCAGAAACGGTTTGTTGATTTTGTTGGGTTGTTGATTCAGACCCCGCTGGATAAACGATTTCCACTCCACCCGGTCTTTAAATCGGGGCTCACCGAACGTGAAGTCCGGCGACTGGTCCTTGGACTCATGGGTGGGTTGAACCCAACAGATGCTGCCGTCCAGGAATATGCCCTCAACTATGCCGTACCATTGCATATTGTCACTGAACGGGAAGGGGTTTATCAACTGGCAGTTGATCGCGATGAAGCCCTGAGTCAGCCCTTTATTAGTGAAGTTCTCCGACTGGTGGAAGCCAGCGCGTCTGGGGACCCAATCCCGGTCCAGGTGATTTACCAGACATTGCGCCGTGAGCCATACGGGTTGCTGGAGCCAGTGCAGCAATTGATTATGATGGCGTTGATTGCCGGCTGGCGCATTGAGCTGATTGATGTCTCAGGGTTACGGGTTTTTGGCGCCGCCGAATTAACCCAGGATGTCAGTTTTCGGCAGTATGGAACGGTCCGCCGGACAGCGACGATCAGCTATTCGGCTGAAGTGCTCACCGAATGGTGTCGGTTATTGACTGAGCGACCGGATCTGCCGGAACTGACAGCCGTGCAGGCCCGGAAGATGATTCGCGAGGCACTGGCTGGCTGGTATCAGCGGTGGTCTGACCTAAACCTGGCCGAGCGGTTTAATTCATTGCCAGTTGAAATGATGACCACCCGTACCTGGCAGTTGATCATTACCTGCAAGCGATATTTTGAAACAACCTCAAACGCCGTTGAAGCGGTGTTGCACGAACGGATTTCACTGGAAATGGGGTTGGCTCGCATTGTCGAGGTTTTTTCCGCCAATCCAACCATTTTTCAGCGGGCCAGGCACGAATTTCAACTGCTGGTTGAGTTTCTCAACTGGCTCCCCTATTACATTCGGGCCAAGACCTACACGTTGACAGCCGTTCAGTTGAATAATGAGGAAATTAATGCCCATCGGCGTGAACTGACTCATTTTTTTGATCATCCCCACCGTTTGCTTGATGAAGATAAGCGTCGCCGATTTGAAGCTACCTTTCGGAGCTTTCAGGATAAATTCACCAACCTGTACGCCACAAAACATGAAGATGCCATGACCAAACTGGTCAATCTGGAAACGCTCGAAGAGTTTCTGGCAAGTCGTTTGTGGCGCACCTTTGAGCTGGTCAGCCAGCTAAACATTGCCAACCCGCGATTTCTGGTTCTGGCTCAGGAAATGATCAAGTTGATTCGAGAATCACATTGTACGCTTCCAGTGCGGGACATCTTATCGATTCAACCCGCCTGTTCGTGTGGGTTTCGGGTTGGGTCGGTGACACCGATCTCAACCATGGTTGAGGATTTGAAACAACTGGTTCGGACCGGGGTTGACTATCATCGCCGGTTAATTTTCCAGTACCGCCCAAAACTCAGCCAGAATTTACGAACTGCAACCACGGCGACTGGCAGCAATAAAGACCAGGTGGGTGCCCTGCTGGCATTGATCAGTTCCGGAGAATCAACCACTGCCATGACCATGACTCCAGGTATGGTCGAATTGATCAATGAATTTCTCAAGGAGGAAACCCGTGTGATTCCTGCCTCTCCGCCCGCACCGTTTGTCCTGGGTGATCGGTTGACGAAAGCTGAGTTAAAATCCAGACTGAGTTCCTGGCTGGAAAGTCTTCCTGATGATGGAGATCTGGCATTTGAAATATCTGAATCGCCATTTGCAGGGGAGAATTAACGGGTTGACTCAAGTGATTCACTAAAAGAAGGGAGCGTGATCAATGATCACGCTCCCTTCTTTTATGTGAATTCCAACGTGGGTAACTTAGCGGGAACTGGTCAACTGGTTGGCTGATTCAACTGTAAAATTAGTTTTCGGGGTCAGGGTTTGTCGCCCGACCCGATCAGTAATTGAGACAGTGACTTCATAGTCACCAGGTTCAAGGCTGGTTAAGGGGATTGAGCGTCCTAAAATGATTTGCTGGCCGCTTCCAGAAAGATCGGAAATTCCATTTTTCCCATCTTCTTTGAGCCGCAGGACTTCCTGTCCATTTTTGGTGATGACATATTCAACATCAACTGCCGGCTGGAGCGTGGTCTGGTCAATTTGCACATTATAAACCTGCAAATAGACCCCCAGGCTTTGATTGGTTTTGAAAACTTGTGACACATTGGGGCGAACCTTGTTGGATCCAACAATAAAAGGCCCCGCCGCTACCCGACCCCGTAATGGCTCAAGCAGATCCGCAATGATCAAAGAACTGGTGATCATTTTTTCCTGGCTGTATTGGGGGACTTCAAAGCCGTGGTGAACCACGCCGGTGTGACCACTGGTGATGTCGCGAACGACCATATCAATCTTGTATCGCCCAGGTGGCAAGACGACTGATTTTTGGTACACGGAACTTTGTTGGATGCCTGAATCAAATTGTGATTCTGGGAAGGCAATTGTCGCTGGATCTTCAAAAATACCAGCTCGTTTGCCTGACAGGGCTGTCACACGGGCAAAAATATTCACCGTTGCCTGCTGGATACCACCTACGTTCTTGAAACTCAAATCACTATTTTTGACCTGGGTGGTGAACACCATGACCCCTTGTGCCTCACCAGCTCGAATATAGTCGGTTCGGAGGCTTAAGGGGAGCACGTCAAATTCAGTTAACTGATCAACTTTTTCAAGTTTATCAGCCAGTGCCCGGTATTTGACCTGAGGTGCCCTTTGCAGGTTGGCATACAGGGACAGCCGTTCAAATGGCTGATCCTGTGCCCGTCGGACAAATTGAGAACTGTTACTGTTCCCAGGGCTAAAGTATGGCCGATCACGTTTGGAAGTAATCCCAAGTTGTTCGTACAGGGTTAACCCGCCGTTCGGGGTAAACAATAAGGCGTCTTTTTCATCCGGGCTTTGCGCAATCCGGTATTCTCCGCTTCCACTGGGGTCTACAAACTCAATTTCAATGCCGGACCCGATCCCATCAATAAAGCGGTAAAACCAGATTTCAAATGGAAATGTGGAGGTTTGCCCGCCGCCCTGATAATACGGGCGTTCATAGGGGCCCCCAGCCGGGTGGGATTCAATACTGTCGGGAGGTCCAAATGTAATGTAGATCCGGCCCCGGTCTGTTTTCCATCCTGGTATTCCGGATGAAAACCGCTCATTCGCATAGGCAATTCGGCGATAATATTCTTCCAGGTATTCATTTTCGGTGGTGTCAGGATCCGGATCACGTCGCAGCCAGAATTGCTCAATGAATTCCTCCCGTTCTTCATCGGTGAGGAGCTTTTTGAAGGCATCGCGTTCTTCCTTGGTGATGATGTACCGGACATCTTCATCAAGCCATTTTTGGTAGACTTTCTCAACTTCAACTTTTCGTTTCTGCTTCTTCTTTTCACCTTCTTGCCTGGCGAGTAACGGGTTGGTTGAGGCCAGACACAGGAACATCAAAACAAAACAACTGATGCGATACGCAAATCTGCGTGTCGTTGAAAAGTGGTGTGGGTGGTTCATAGTCATAGGTAGAATTCCTTGCAGAAATCGGGCTGTTGAGAAGGCAACAACCCTGAGGCCCATCTATTTGAGCAATTCACCGGAGCATTCGGTGGGTATTGTAATTATGCACGAAGAAGGTTCAACCCACAGGATTACTCTTGAGCGGTGGCGACGGCTGTTACAGGCAACGAGTCAGTCAATCCAGCACGCCGACGCAAGACAAAGGTGACAAGAATAAATAACAAACCTGCCAGGCCATTGGCAATGATGGTCAGGAAAAGGGCACTTCGCAAGCCGCCGGTGGCACTTAACCGATCTGAAAGATATCCAATGATTGCCGGTGCAGGCGTATCGCCCAAAATGTGAATGCCGAACATATAGAGAGCAATGGCTGTTCCGCGAAGACTGGCGGGTACAATCTCACCTACAATAGCGGCCACTGGGCCATGATACCAGCCCATAAAATAAGAAATAAAGAAGGTTGCAATCACAAATTCAGTTGAATTGGTGGTATTGATTCCCCAAATCATAAATGGGACGGTGATCAGAAATGCAAATGCCAGAACCAGAGCTCGGCCGCCAGGATTTTTCGTATGCAGCCAGTCGGCGATGACCCCTCCGGAAACAACCCCCAGCAATCCAGCACTGATCCCAACTGCTCCCAGGGTAATGGCGCCTTTTCCAACATCAAATCCGTGATACCGGGACAGAAATGTTGGAAGCCAGTGAACCAGCGCCCCAGCCGAAAAGGTAACACAGGCCGCTGCTAAAATGACAACCCACAATGACGGGATTGAGAGCACCGTCGAAAAATGGTGTTTTTCCTTGTACTCTTGACCGCGGGCAGGCTCTTTGACGAGCCAGTTCACCACAGTCAGTGCCAGTCCAGGGAGGCCAACCACGAAGAAACAGGCTTGCCAGCCAAGGTATTTGCCGAGAATTCCTCCCACCACCAGTCCACAGGCACCACCAACAAAAAGGCCAGCATTAAAAATGCCAATGACTTTTCCCCATTCAGCTTTTGGGAACAGGTCATTTAACATCGAGGTTGCCGCTGGCGCATAGGCGGCTTCGCCAATTCCAATGGCGGCCCGGGCACCCATGAGTTGCCAGAAGGAGTTTGCCAGTCCAGAAAAGACAGTGGCTACACTCCAGAACCCCAGGCCCAGGGAGACGATTTTCCGGCGTTCCCAGCGATCAGCCAGAACTCCCAGTGGAATCGCCATCAATGAGTGGACGATCATAAACCCAGTACCGAGCAGTCCAAGTTGACTATCCGAAAGGTGCAGGTCTTGTTGAATGAGGGGGAGTAACGGAGCAACAACCTGGCGGTCAACATAGTTGACAAATTGGGTCAGGGTTAAAATGAGCAGAACATACCAGGCATAGCGGCGACTGTGGGTCATAGTTCAATAATATATTACAGAAGCTGGGATAAATTGTTCTTGCAGGGCCAGGGAGGGCAGTAACCGAATTCCCAAAAAGTGAAGGGATGACAGAAACCGTCATTGCCAGGTGAAATCTCGGATGCAAGGTCAATGTTGTCGCATTGTAGGTTGATCATTCAGGCTGGTGCAAGGTTGCTTGGTACCTCAGGCGGGGAAATAAGGATTGAGAATGGATAGATTCAGTCTCCGTTGGGTGTTGAAGTTGAAGTACTGATGCACCGCAGACATCATAAAAAGAGGTGGCCCCGGGAAAGGATAACATCGGCCACCAGACAACATTGTCGCAGGTGATGTACGTCATGCACCCTGACCAGGTGGACACCCTGCTGGATAGCCAGGGTAACGCTGGCGGCAGAACCCCAACCACGTTCAGATGGAATACTCTGATTCAGAATTGTCCCAAGAAATGATTTTTGAGAGGTGCCAACCAGGAGCGGAAAGCCAAGTTCGGCAAAATAACTGAGATGGGCATGAAGGAGCAGATTGTCATCACCTGATTTTCCAAATCCAATCCCGGGATCAAGAACAATTGACTGATCTGAAATTCCTGCCTGACGGGCCTGCTCAATACTGGATGTCAGGCCATCGCGTACGTTCTCCAGGATATTTGCCACGGAAGGGAGGCCGTGGAGTTGGCCTGGCGTTCCCCGGCTATGCATCAGGATGACTCCAGCGTTGGCTTTTGAGATGATGTTACATATCGCTGGATCGTAATTAAGTCCTGT